>JAHJQK010000218.1 GCA_018819135.1 Pseudomonadota bacterium
TAAATTAGCCACAGAGGGCACAGAGATCACAGAGTTTTAAAAACGCTGATTAAGGATAAATAAAGAATACGCGTTAAGTGCCCAAAATTAATGAAGATGCTAAAAGGTGCCAAAAAGGAATTTCCTATACTATAAATTTAACCGAGGAGGAATCTTCTCCATTTTCAGTTAAGATAAAGCCCCATCGTAATGGATGATCAACCTAACCCGCTTATTCTCCCCCGTCAGGAGCATTCCCTTTCCCGCAGTTTCATCGACCCGGACGCCCTGAAAATTCTTTACCGGCTCCACCACCACGGGTTTCGAGCCTATCTCGTTGGAGGATGTGTACGCGATTTGTTGCTGGGCAAAACCCCCAAGGACTTTGATGTGGCCACAGACGCCCATCCGCAACAAATTCGTGAGCTCTTCCGCAATTCCCGGTTGATCGGACGCCGATTCCGCCTGGCTCATGTTTTTTTTAAAAACAACAAATTCATCGAAGTCTCCACCTTCCGCCGGCGTTCCGAATTTGAGGAAGAAGGGGAAAAGGATCATCCCCATGCTGATAACACCTTCGGTACGCCTTCGGAAGATGCCTTCCGGCGGGATATCACCATTAATGGAATCTTTTACAATATTGCTGATTTTTCCCTGATCGATTATGTGGGAGGACTGGAGGATTTACGCCGGAAGATTGTCCGGTGTATCGGAGATCCAGAGGAAAAATTCATAAGTGACCCGGTGCGTATGATCCGGGTCATCCGGCACGCCGCCCGCACCGGTTTTACCATCGAAGAAAAAACCTATCGGTCCTTGATTGGCCATGTGGAAAAGCTTCGTCTATGTTCGCCAGCCCGCGTGCGGGAAGAATTTCTAAGGGAGCTGCGGGAAGGGTCGCTGGAAGAATCCATGAAGATGATGCTGGCCAGCGGCATGCTTTTTTCTCTCTTCCCCTCCTTCTCCCAGCCCTTTGCCGAAGCACGGCAAAATGAATATTTTATCAAAATCATAACCGCGATCGACGATCTTAGTTCATCGGGAAAAGTTCCGTCGGAGGAATTTTGCCTGGCTCTCTTCCTCCTGCCCGGCCTGGGATTCTATTGCCCGCCGGATGGTTTTCCACCCGGCCGCAGGGGGCAGGCTCTCTTTCAGCAAAAGGTCAAGGAATGGGTTACGGAAATAATGAACCCGCTGCAGTTCCCCCGGCAGGCCAAGGAAGCAGTCAATCACCTGCTTGGTTCCCAGAGGATCTTCCGCGAATTTCTGCCGGAACAAAAACTTCCTTGGCGCTTTAGGCGCAAGCCTTATTTCTCCCAGGCTCTCCATCTCTTCGAGATTGAAGCCCGGGCCCGGGGGGATGGACCCGCAGGGGTTTCCTGGCCAACCGGGGAAAGGACACCTCTGCGGAAGCGAAGGAAAAAGAGCCACCGGGGTCCTGGGAGTGGTCTTTTTTTCAAGGGTTAAAAAGCATGACCAAGCTTACCCGGGGCAAGGAAATCAAAAAAAGGTTGTCGTCAAAAATAAATCCATGTTATAAAAAATAGGGAAAAAGTCGATGAATAAAAAGCGCTGGGCCATAATCCCAATTTAAAAAAATTCCCGTCTTCTGGGCACCTCCGCTGTACAAGTCATGAAACCCGAGATGGGAACTTACCCGCAAGTTTTTTACGTCGATCTGGATGTCGATATCGTCGGAGCTAGATGAATCCCATGAAAGCGTATAAACCCCCCCAGGCCAACTCTCCTAAAAAGCCCCAGGCCTCCTATGAACAGTTTGAAGCCAGTTCCCTTTTTTGCCCTCGCTGCCGCCAAGCTATGCCTGTACGCAAGCGCCTTCTTCTGATCCTCCCGGATGGAGACAAATACGAATACCTCTGCGCGTACTGCTCTCACTCTCTCGGAACCAAGATGGATTATGAGGAAAGGGAGGTTCGCCTCCTGGTTTAAAACTTTTTCCCACCCTGTATTTTTGTTTTTACCTCACCTTGGCGGGGCGGATTTAAAACTTTGCCGGCTTCTTTTTTCCCAATAAAATATAAAAAATTCTCTTTTTTCTTGCTTTAAATGTTTTAATAGTTAGGTTCTCTCTCAAAGACCGCAGCCGCACCCATACCGAAGCCGATGCACATGGACACCACTCCATAATGCGCATTGCGCCGTTTCATCTCGTGCACCAGCGTAGTGGTCAGGCGCCCTCCACTGTTGCCCAAAGCATGGCCCAGCGCAATCGCCCCGCCGTTGACATTGACCTTATCCAAGTTCAGGCCCAGGGTCCGGCAGCAATACAGGGCCTGCGAGGCGAAGGCCTCATTCAATTCAAAGAGATCGATCTGGTCCAGGCTCACCCCTGCAAATTTGAGGGCTTTGGGAATGGCCTCTACCGGCCCGATCCCCATGATCTCCGGAGGAACCCCGGCCGCGGCAAAAGACCGGAAGGTGGCCATAGGCTGGAGGCCTAAGGACTTGGCTTTTTCCTTGGCCATGATCACCACGGCGGAAGCTCCGTCGTTCAAGGGAGAGGAATTGCCCGGGGTTACGGATCCCGTCGTGGAAAAGGCTGGGCGCAGCTTGCTCAGGGCTTCCAGGGAGGTATCTGCTCGCACCCCTTCATCGGTGTCAAAAACGAATTCCCGGTAAGTTACCTTCCCATCCTCGGAGACCTCCTGGGTCCTCACTTTAATCGGCAGGATTTCATCTTTGAACCTTCCCGTCTTGATCGCCGCCGCAGCTTTCTGGTGGCTTTTCAGGGCAAAGGCATCCTGCTCCTCCCGGTTGATCCCAAATTTCTTAGCCACATTTTCCGCGGTGACCCCCATGGCCGTATAGCCCTCGGGATAGGTCTCGATGAGCTTGAGGTTGGGTACGGTCTTGTTCCCGCCCATGGGAACCATGGACATGGATTCCACTCCCCCAGCGATGATCACATCGGCAAAACCGCACATGATGTGTTCAGCCCCAATGGCAATGGCTTGGAGCCCGGAGGAGCAGAAGCGATTGACGGTCTGCCCTGGCACAGTGTACGGCAGGCCGGCAATGTAGCAGATTAAGCGAGCGACGTTCAGCCCCTGTTCCGCTTCGGGGAAACTACAACCCATGACCACGTCATCCACTTCCTCTGGTTTTAGCCCGGCGGCCCGGTTCAAAGCTTCCTTCACCACCCACCCTGCCATGTCATCCGGGCGGGTATTGCGCAAGCTTCCCCGGGGAGCACGGCCGACAGCGGTTCGAACTGCAGAAACGATAACAGCTTCTCTCATGGTCTCCTCCTTCTAATTCCTCAGCGGCTTGTTAGTCTTGAGCATATGGGTGATGCGCTCCTGGGTCTTCTTCTCGCCGCAGAGGCTGACCAAGGCTTCCCGCTCAAGGTCTAACATTTGCTGTTCCGTTATCATGGCCCCGGTCAAGACATCTCCGCCGGTGAGGATGTAGGCCAATTTGCCGGCTATGAACTCTTCGTATTCCGTTATGAAACCACCCTGGCGCATGGTGTTGGCCATATACTTGATGGCCGCCCGTCCGCCGTCTCCCGCTACCGGAATCAGCTTGGGCCGAGGTGGTTTGAACTCTTCCTGGACCATGGCCAAAACGGTCTGCTTGGCGTCGTAAAGCAGATGGTCCCCATTGACCGTCACTTTGTCCGTAGGACGCAGGAAGCCCAGTTTCCGGGCCTCCTCGGCGCTGGTGGAGACTTTAGCCATGGCAATGTTCTCAAAGGCCTTCCGCAAGAAGGGGAGCAGGTCCACGTTCACCCCATCGGGAATGCCCTCGATGCATCGGATATATACCTCTTTATTCCCGGCAGCTCCCGGCAGGAGCCCCACGGCGATCTCCACCTGGCCCATGTACGTCTCCAAGGCGGCCACGATCCGGTGGCTGGATAAGCAGACTTCACAACCACCCCCCAGAGCCATGTTATGGGGGGCAGCCACGATGGGTTTCTCAAAATATTTCATGGCCATCATGGCATCCTGGATGGCTTTGATCGCAGCCTCGATGCCCGCCCAGTTGGACTTCACAATCTCACCCACGAGCATGAGCAGGTTGGCCCCCACGGAAAATCTTTCCGCGTGGTTGCCAATGACCATGCCGACGAAGTCTTTTTCCACGATCTTTAAAGACTCGTGGATCATCTCGATGATCTCCTGTCCGATGGCATTCATGTAGGTGTGGAACTCCAAGCAGGCCACGCCATCTCCAATGTCGATCAAGCTGGCGCCGGCGTTAGATTTAATCAATTTCTGGCGTTCCTTGAGCGAGGGCAGGAGGATGATCTCCGGCTTCTCTGGAACCTTCTTATATTGCCCGGTCTTCAGGTCAAAGAAATAGAGCTGGCCCTCTTTCTTCTGGTAAAAAGATTTTTTCTTTTTGGCCAGAAGACTCTTCACCAGCGGCGGCAAGTCTTTCCCTTCTTTTTTCATCCGGGCCACCGACTCTTCAACCCCCAAAGCATCCCAGAATTCGAAGGGCCCCGCTTCATAGTTGAAGCCCCATTTTACGGCATGGTCGATATTGTAAATATCATCGGCGATCTCGGGGATCCTCCTGGCTGCGTAGAGGAGGGATTCGCTGGTGATTTTCCAGGCCAACTGGCCCGCCCGGTCGTCGGCATAAATCAAAGCCTTGGCCTTGGCGGCCGCATTCGAAGCTGCCTTGGCCGCGTCCAGGGAGGGGTATTTAACCTTCTGAGCGGGATGATACTCCAAGGTATTATAATCCAGCGCCAATTTCTCTTTTCCCGCTTCCGATTTAATCCGTTTGTAAAAACCCTGGCCCGTCTTGTTGCCGAGCCAGTTCTTTTCAATCATCTTCTGCACAAAATCGGGAATCTTAAATATTTCCCGCATCTCATCTTTGGTTGCGTTCTCATAGAGATTCTTGGCCACGTGGGCAAAGGTATCCAGGCCCACCAAATCCGTAGTCCCGAAAGCAGCGCTCTTCGGCCGGCCCATGGGCGGACCGGTGATGGCGTCTACTTCCTCGATGGAATAGCCGTCCTCGGCCATGATCTTCATTAAATAGAGCATGCCGAAGATTCCAATCCGGTTGGCGATGAAGTTGGGGGAATCCTTGGCATAGACGATCCCTTTCCCCAGGATTCGCTCCCCAAAGTAAGCAATGAACTCCACCACTTCCGGCAGGGTCTGGGCAATCGGGACAATCTCCAGCAGTTTCATGTACCGGGGGGGGTTGAAAAAATGGGTGCCCAGGAAGTGCTGCTTGAACTCCAGGTCCATCCCGGTACAGATGTCTTTGATGGGAATCCCTGAGGTGTTGGAACTTACGATGGTACCCGGCCTGCGCACGGCGGCCACTTTTTTGAAAAGATCCTGTTTGATCTTTAGGTTCTCCACCACCACTTCGATGATCCAGTCGACCTCCGCCAGGCGAGAGAGATGGTCTTCAAAATTGCCCACGTCAATCAGGCTGGCGAATTCAGGAACAGCCAGAGCGGCGGGACGCATCCGGAGTAAATTTTGCTTCCCATTTACGGCCAGGCGGTTTCGGACCGCCGCGTCCTTGAGGGTTAAGCCCTTCTTCTCTTCCTCCGGGGTCAGTTTGCTGGGAACAATATCTAACATGAGGGATGGAATGCCCACGTTGGCCAGGTGGGCAGCAATGGTTGCTCCCATGACTCCAGATCCCAGCACTGCTACTTTCTTGATTTTCTTATCCATGCTTCCTCCGATCTGAAAGGGCAACGTCTAACCCTTCCGGGGTGTATCGATGTTTCCAGTTTCCCAAAAAACACTCCGAGGCGGAGCAAATAGTTTGACCTCCTTTGTCACCTCCTCTTCTTCACTCGGCGTTTTGAACAAGCTGCTTACAGATCTCGATGGCTTTCTGCAAATCTTTCTCAGCAATTCCCTTGGTCAAATGTCGGTAAGCTCGATTGACTACTTGATCCAGCTTCTTTTCCATCTCTTTTCCGCGGGCGGTAAGACATATTCGATAAGCCCGCCGGTCCGTGGGGTGGTCCTCCCGCCGCAGGAGTCCGGCCCCTTCCATCCGGTCGATCAAACTCGTCATGGTCGATTTCTCCAGCTGGGCTTTTTCTCCCAGGTCGCTGATGCTCATGCCATCGTTTTCCCATAGGGCATGGAGAACAGCGAAATAGGCCACGGAGATATCGGTAAGCTCACTTTCCCGCAGCATCCGGTTTACAAAATTATTCATCGCCCAAGTCGCTCTGGAAAGGAGAAATCCCACCTGGTATTCCATCTTCATTAATTTGCCCTCTTTGCCCCCATCATCTCATTCATTCATTGCCAGAAATAAAAAGTTCGGTAGCATACTATATGAGTCAAAACTATAAGTCAAGCAAATTATCGGACTAAGAATGGCGGATGTCAACTTGCGGCTTGGTGATGGTAACGAAATTATTCTTGACTATTATCCCCCAAAGTCGATAATTTTCTAAGAGGGTGAGAAAGGAGAATTTATGCGCAAAACCAAGATTGTCTGTACGATCGGTCCAGCCAGCCAATCCAGAGAGGTTCTCAGGCGTATGATCCTCAAGGGCATGGATGTCGCCCGCCTGAATTTTTCTCATGGCTCTCAGGAAAGTCACGGCCAAACCTACTTCCTCCTGAGAAAACTGGCGGAAAGCTTAGGGAAACCTCTGGCCATTCTCCAGGACCTCCAAGGACCGAAAATGCGCATTGGCACGGTTAGCAATGGGCAAACCCTTCTCAAGAAAGGATCCACCTTCATTCTGACAACCCGCCAGACCCTTGGATCTGCCCAGCGGGTGTACACCACTTACCGTCATCTGCCTCAAGATGTAAAGCCGGGTGACCCAGTTTTACTCGGTGATGGCTACCTGCGGGTGCGCGTGAAGGAAGTGAGGGGGACAGAAGTCATAACGGAAGTAGAGGAAGGGGGCATGTTGAAGGACCGTATGGGCATTAACCTCCCGGGGACGAATCTCTCCGCACCCTCCCTTACTTCCAAGGATCTGAAAGATTTGGCTTTCGGCCTTTCTTTGGGAGTGGATTATGTGGGCATGTCCTTTGTCCGGCAGGCTCAGGACATCCAGGGTATCAAAAGAGCCATGGCCCGATTGGGAAGAGAGGTTCCCGTGATCGCTAAACTGGAACGGCCTGAGGCCATTTCCAACCTCGGCGACATCCTTAAAGCTGCCGATGGGGTAATGGTGGCCCGCGGGGACCTGGGAGTGGAAATGCCCTTAGCCCAGGTCCCCATTCTCCAGAAAGAAATTATCAAGCAGGCCAATCAGCAAAGGCGTTTTGTCATCACAGCTACCGAGATGCTGGAATCCATGATCGAACACTCACGGCCTACGCGGGCGGAAGCTTCAGACGTAGCCAACGCCATATTCGACGGCACCGATGCCGTAATGCTCTCGGGCGAGACGGCGGCGGGAAAATATCCGGAAAAGGCTTTGACTGTGATGGCGGAGATTGCCTCGACGGCAGAATTATCCCCTCTCTTTACCAGGGCTGAATTTTTGACCCCCCCCCAGCAAGACTCCATCCCGGATGCAGTGGCTCAAGCTGCTGTTCAGGCTGCGGAACGCTTGCAGGCCCGGGTAATCGTGGCTTTTACCCAATCCGGGGCCACTGCTCTTTTCATCTCCAAATACCGCCCCTCGACTCCCATCATCGCTTTCACCCCCCACGAGGAAGTTTGCCGCCGCATGAGATTATATTGGGGGGTGTTCCCCAAAATAATGCGGCCTATCGTCAGTACGGACCGTCTTATCGATGAGGTGGAAAAAACTCTTCTCCAGGGAAAGTTGGTGAAGCGCGGGGATACCATTGTACTCTTGATGGGAGCCCCGATTTATAAGAAGGGGACGACGAATTTGCTGAAGATTCTCCGCGTGCTTTAAAAAACAGCATTTTTTCAGCCCATAATATTTAGACTATTAAGGATTATTGACTGTATGTTACATTTACCATAGAGCTACAAGTTTAGCAAGTTACAGGGCCGAAAGGCTGACAAGAGTTTCCACATAAACAAGCTAATAGTCTA
>JAHJQK010000219.1 GCA_018819135.1 Pseudomonadota bacterium
CGCAAAAGTAATGGAACATTGATTAATTTATTACGCCCCCTCACCCTCCCCTCTCCCCCTAATCAGGGGGAGAGGATAAAGGTGAGGGGGTTTAAAGCAGTGCCAATGCCCGTTCCATTATTTATGCGAAAGTCAATAATCAACCGTCATTCCCGTAAAAGCGGGAATCCAGAATTTATAGAATAAATCTGGACTCCTGCTTTCGCAGGAGGGTCAATCCTTTTTATTTTAGGCTTTCTTGACTCCGAACCATTATAAGCTTTAGGCACTCCTTAAGGCTTTTTTCCCGGCCTGGATGATTTTGGCTATCTCCACCCCCCGGCGGACAGCTTCCTTGGCTGAAGACAAGCCAAATCCATCCTCCAGGACCATATGCCGAATCCCTTTGGCAGTCTTTCCTTTGCCGTCAAGGCTGGAGAGAACCAACCCGCCGCGGCCTGCGGGGATCATGTTGAAAAGGGCAAACGTACTGTTCAAAATGCTGAGGGTCGATTCCAGTCCGCCATGGCGGAGGAAGGCCACGATCAAGGACACCCCTACTTTATCCTTCAGCTTTCCCCGGTGAGCGTTGCCGTAAACAAACACGCGCAGACGGTCAATCATATTGGCCATCAACCCGGACATCCGGCCGATGTGGACGGGTGTTGCCAGTATGACCACATCGGACCTGGTCAAAGCAGGATAAATGTCATCCATCCCGTCGGAGATCGCACAATATTTTTCCGGGCTCTGGTGTTTCAAACACCAATTACAATGCTGACACCCGGTAATGGCCAGTTCTGAGAGGTTGAAGATCGCCCTTTGGATTTCAGGGTCGGAAGATGTAACCTTAAGCGCCTCTGTTAAAAGGGCTTCGGTGTTGCCTTCCTTGACCGGACTTCCGGACACTGCCAGGATATGAATCATAAAGAAATCTCCCTGGGTGAATTTTTCAAGACCCTATCATGGAAACAATACGAAATCAAGATTCCATTGGCAGTTTCCCCCCTAAAGTTTGGTACCCCCAGGCAAAAAAAAGGGCGGAGAATTTCTTCTCCGCCCTATAATCATTTTGAATAACTAAGAATGGGTCTTGGTTACTTCTCCCCTTGGCATATTCCTTTCACGGCATCTATATAGGCCGATCGATCTTCAATTTCCTCGTATCTTTGATCTTGCCGGTGGCCTTGTCTAAAATGGAAAAGATTCCATCCTTAATTTCGGCTTTATCCCCCACCTTTATGCCCTGAATGTCTTCCAGCTTGATTATGATTTTTTCCCCTTTATCGTCTTTTAAAATTACGGTCTGGCCTTCAACTTTAGCCACCGTGCCCTTGGCCTCTATTTTTTCCGCTCCCCCATAACTGAAGTTTACGAAGCTAAGAATAAAACCAATGGTTACGACGAGGGCCATGATTGTTTTTCTTTTCATAAGCATTTCCCCGGTTGTTGTAAGCGTTGGCAAGGTTGGGATCAAAGGTAATTGCCGTGGTGAATGCTTTTATGGCCTTATCGTATTCTTGGCTGGAAAAATATTCCAACCCTTCTTTCACCCAGCTTTTGGCCTTGATTGTGTTTATTGAATCGGCTGCAGCCCCCAATGATGGGAAAAAAAAAGAGCCAGCATTAGCAGCGGAATAATTTTTTTCATCTGCTCCTCCCTTCTTTCGTTCCCAGAGCCTTTAAAAAAATAAAATAAAAACAAAACAATAACATGGATGGGTCCTTGATTGACCCTTTTAAAAAAGTTTATAAGACTCAAGAGAGAATGTCAAGGAAGGAGAGGGAAGAAGAATACGAAATTCTTGACTTCCCGCCTGGAAAAAAATATATTGAGTCATACTTCCTGCATGCCACCTTAGCAAAAAGATTCAACCGGCGAGGTGCAGAGATGGCCCTGAACTTTGATCTTACCGAAGAGCAGAATTTAACCAGGCAGGCGGTTCGGGATTTTGCCGAAAAAGAAATCCCCCCCCTGGTTGATGAATTAGACGAAAAAGAGGAATTCTCCGTTCCAATCACCAATAAGATGGGGGAACTGGGCCTCTTGGGCTGCTTTGTGCCGGAGAAGTACGGCGGCTCCAATATGGGGTATATTGCTTACATCATCGCCGTTGAAGAACTGGCTAGGGTAGACGGTTCCCAGGCCGCCACCGTTGCTGCGGGGAATTCTCTGGGAATCGGGCCCATTTATTATTTTGGGAACGAAAAGCAGAAAAAAGAGTGGCTGCCCAAACTTTGTGCAGGCAAGATGCTGGCAGCTTTCGGACTCACGGAACCGAATGCCGGATCAGACGCCGGAGGTTCACAGACCCGGGCTGAACTCCACGGAGACCAGTGGGTGATCAACGGCTCCAAGATTTTCATCACCAACTCAGCTAACCCCTTGACGGGTGTGGTCATCGTCCAGGCTATTACGGGGAGGAAAGAGGATGGAAAACGGGAATTGAGCTGTTTGCTCGTGCCGAAAGGTGCGCCGGGGTTCACGGCCCGGGAGATGAAAAAAAAGATGATGTGGCGGGCCTCCAATACGGGAGAACTTTTTTTCGAAGATTGCGTCGTCCCGCGGGAAAACCTATTAGGCCAAAAAGGGGACGGGTTCCACCAAATGCTCTCCACCCTGGACGGAGGACGGTTGTCCATCGGGGCCATGGGATTGGGCGGGGCGCAAGGGGCTTTTGAGATGGCCCTGCATTATGCCAATACCCGGGAACAATTTGGCCGCACCATCGGTTCCTTCCAAGTCAATGCCTTCAAACTGGCGGACATGGCCATGGAAATTGAACTGGCCAGGAACCTTCTCTACAAAGCTTGTTGGCTGCGCGAGAAAAATCGTCCTTTTTCCAAAGAGGCGGCCATGGCCAAGCTATACTGCTCGGAGGTCATGTACCGATGCGTAAACCATGCCGTTCAGCTCCACGGCGGGTACGGGTTCATGAAGGAATATAAGATCGAACGGTTTTACCGCGATCAAAAGCTTTTGGAGATTGGAGAAGGAACTTCAGAGATTCAGAGAATCGTCATTGCCAGGAATATCGGGGTTACCGGACGGGCGCTTTAACCCGCGGGTACCTGGCGGGGAGAAAATTATGGAAAAAACAGGAAGAAAGAAGCTTGCGCAAAAGCTGACCCAGAAGAAAGGGACGAAACGGCGGCAGGAGGAGATCTATGACCTGCTCACGGATCCATCCCATTTCGGGCAGGCTGGAGCTTCTCAAGTTGCTACTGGAGTGAACGCGCAGAAGAAGGAAAACCTGGGAGACCGAATCCGGAAGGCCCGGGAAATGCGCGGCCTGACCCTCAAAGACATGAGCAGCCGGACCGGGATCAGTGTGGAAACCCTCAAGCGGGTGGAGTCCAATGAGACGATTCCTCCCCTGGGCGAACTGATTAAATTGGGAAAAGCCGTGGAAATGAAAATGGGGTATTTCATCTCGCCGGGAGTGGAAAAGTCCATGACCGTTGTTCGTTCAGATAACCGGCCGGCCATCTCCCGTTTTGGCAAGGCGCGCAGCGAACAATATGGTTACTTTTACGAATCTTTGGCTCCGGAGAAGGCCAACCGCTTCATGGAACCTTTCCTCATCACCATGGTGCCCAGTGAAGTGAAGGAACTTTCCAGTCATGACGGCCAGGAATTTATTTTTGTTTTAGAAGGAGAGATGAAGGCTCAGGTAGGGGACCACATGGAAATTCTGCAGGCCGGGGACGCGGTGTACTACGATTCCAATTGTCCTCACCTGGTAAAGTGCGGCGGGAATAAACCCACCAAAATTCTGGCCGTGCTCTATACCGGATTAAAATAGTGTGAGTGTCAGTGTCAGGGTGCGTGTGGGTAAAAAAACTGACACTTCCACTGCCACTCACACTCACACTCACACTCACACTTTTAGTCTTTATACATTGCTTCGATCAGGTCTTTGAAGGCCTCGTTGATATACTTGCGCTTGACCTTCATGGTCGGCGTCACTTCCCCGTCTTCCTCATAAAGCTTTTTAGGGAGAATCGTAAATTTCTTGACCGTCTCGACGTTGGCCAGAGTTTTGTTCACCGCGTCTACTTCCCTCTGAATCAACTTTTGGACTTCAGCGTGCTGGGTCAGGCTGGCGTAGGTGGTGTACTGGATTTTATTATCCTGGGCGAATTTGACCACATTGTCCTCGTCGATGACGATGATGGCCACAAGATATTTCCGCCGGTCGCCAATGACCACCGCGTCATTGATATAAGGGCTGAATTTGAGTTGGTTTTCGATATTTTGCGGGGCGATATTTTTCCCTCCGGCCGTGATGATCAAGTCCTTCTTGCGGTCAGTAATATGCAGGAAACCCTCCGCGTCGAATTCCCCCACATCTCCGGAATGCAACCAGCCATTCTTCAGGGTTGCCGCCGTGGCTTGGGGATCTTTGAAGTATCCTCTAAAGACGTTTCCCCCGCGAAAACAGATCTCTCCATCTTCGGTGACCTTTACTTCCACTCCCGGGAGCGGTTGACCCACTGTTCCAATTTTTACCCGATCCCCCTGATTGGCGCAGGTAACGCCGGTCCCTTCGGTCTGGCCGTATCCTTCGCGCAGGGGGATGCCAATCCCCTGGAAAAAGCGGAGGACATCGGGTGAAATGGGAGCGGCCCCGGAGAATGCCAAATGCACCCGGTCGAAGCCCAGGCGTTCCTTCAGTTTCCGAAAGGTCGCGAAGTAAGCCAGGCCATAGGCCAGGCGCAGCCAGGGGGAGATCTGTCGATGGCTGGTCTTGAATAAGGCATATTTTTTCCCGACCCCCAGGCTGACATGGAAGATGAGACGTTTGAGCCAGGTTGCATCCGCCATCTGGATCATGATCCCAGAATAATACTTTTCCCAGATCCGGGGGACGCCGTAGGCCACGGTCGGGGAAACTTCCCTCATGTTTTCGATAACCGTGTCCGTATTCTCGATGAAATTAACGATTGCCCCGTATTTAATGTTCATGAAAATGGTAAAGAGCTGTTCGAAAATATGACAGAGAGGCAGGAAAGAAAGAAATTCATCTTGCTCCTCAACCGGATTGCCCTCGTACATGGCCTGGGACATCCAGGTAATGTTGCCATGGGTGAGCATGGCTCCCTTGGGCGGGCCGGTGGTCCCAGAAGTATAAATTAAACGGGCCAGGTCGTCCGACTTCACCCGGCGCCAATGTCTGGAGAAAAGGGCGGGATCCTGTTTTTCCTGGGCCTGTCCCAAAGCCAAAAAGTCATCGAAACTCAACACCATGGGGTCCTGGAAGTGCTTCAATCCTTTGAGATCCCAGACGATGATCTTCTCGAGCCGGGGAACTTTATCCCGGAAGCGCAGGGCTTTGTCCAACTGCTCTTCATTTTCGACAAAGTAGAAGCGGGATTCCGAATGGTCCACGACGTACTGACATTGTTCCCAGCTATTCGTGGCGTATACCCCGACGGTCGTGCCTCCTGCATGCATCGTTCCCAAATCGACGTAAACCCATTCCGGACAGTTTTCGCCGATGACCGCAACACACTCTCCAGGTTGAATCCCCAGAGAAATCAGGGCCAGGCAAACTTCTTTTACTTTTTGGTGGTATTGGTCCCAGGTCACATCGTGCCAGATGCCCAGTTTTTTGTAACGAAGGGCCACCTGGTTTCCGGACAACTGGACCCGGGACTGGAACATCTCGGGGACGGTTTTACCTTCGGCAATCCTTCCTATTTCCATAGACAAACCCCTTTCTTCACTTTTCTTTAAGCTCTTGGCCGAGGATCCGGCAGGAGAATTCCCGGCCTTCCGGTCTTCCGCTATTTGAGGGGCCCTTGAAATTTTCTTTCCCGGGGACTGAATTGGATGGTGAAATTTTCAAAGACGATTTCGATGAATCCTTGGTCGCTCAGAAAAGGTTTCTTCCCTTTGGGTAAGCGGAAATATTTCGTCACCCACTGCCCGGGGGAGATGGAGTACTCCCGGGTTTCGATGTCCTTGTAAACCTTGGGTTCCTGGTAGGCCCGGATGGTTTTGACCTTTAAGACCTCGGAGCTGGCTCTTTCGTTCTTGATTTTTACCTTGAGGGAAGACAGTTGAACCGGATTTTTTCTTAATTTGCCGCGCCCGGATACCTGAATTTCCAATTTGAGGGTATAAGAGCCTTGGCGAAATATTTTCGTTTCGGCAATAGAGAAAGCCTGAAGATCGGAAGAAAAGCTGACCTGCACAAGGAAAAGGAGCCCCAAGGTAAAAAAGGCATTTCTTAGGAGCGGAACCATGATTTCCTCCTTGATAAAACATCCGTCTTCATCGGGGGTTGATCTCCCGAGTATGAATGGATTATGGAAAAATTTCGTCAAATGTCAAGCAGGATTTTTCTTTGTTTCCAGATCCGGGCCAAGGGAAGCGAGCAGATTCTTGCATCCCTTATAGTGAAGATGAGGCTGTTCGATAGTAACCACCGTGTCCGGCGGGACGTTCTGGGTAATCCACACATTTCCTCCGATGACCGACCTGGCGCCGATGACCGTGGGGCCGAGTATTGTAGCATTGGAATAAATGGTAACGTCGTCCTCTATGGTTGGATGGCGTTTGACCCCGCGGATCAGGTTCCCTTGAAAATCCGTAGGAAAACTGAGTGCCCCCAAAGTTACCCCCTGATAAATCTTTACCCGGTCTCCGATTTCGGCGGTTTCTCCAATGACCACCCCGGTCCCATGATCGATGAAAAAATATTTTCCGATTTTTGCCCCCGGATGGATATCGATGCCTGCGGCCCCATGAGCGTATTCGGTCATAATGCGCGGAAGTAAAGGAACCTCCTGAATGTGAATCTCATGGGCCATGCGGTAAACCATAATGGCCAGCATGCAGGGATAGCTGAAGATGATCTCATCCAAGCTTTTGGCTGCTGGATCTCCGTCGTAAGCGGCCTGCACGTCTCCAGCCAGTGTTTCCCGCAGGGCAGGTATTTTCTTCAAGAAGTCCAGGGCTTCCTTCTGGCCACGGTCTAAACAATGAGTGCAAGGATTATGTAGGCGTCGGCATTCATGGCGGATCGACCGGGCGATCTGAGCGGCCAATTTTTCGAAAAGGCGGTTGACCACGTTGCCGATATGATAGGACAGAGAAAAAGCATGAATTTCCTGTTGGCGGAAATAACCGGGAAAGAGAATATCCTTGAGTTCTTCAAGAATCTCGATCACGGATTCCTTCGAGGGAATCATGATGGTGTCGTAATGGGCAATGGCGCGTTCTTTGGTGCAGCTCTCCACGATTTCATCGATCACCCCGGGGAGCTGGCTGCGATATTTTTGGGTGAATTCAATGTCCACCTGGCATTGATCCCCCATTAAGGGAACCTTTTCTTCCATGGTTGAACGCTTCTCCTTTCCCTTCCTTCCTGGAGTCTGCAGGACCGTTTAAGCTTCTCTTCCTTGACCTTTGAACCCTTCTTTTAACTCGGTTCTTCCCCGGTAGTCTTGCGATAGGGGCGCATTTGAAAAAGGATGAGGAAGAGTAATCCTGATACCGCGACGATTGTTCCGGAGGCCGGCCAGTCAAGATAGAAGGCCATAATCAGTCCAGCAAGGGCTGAAATCCCGGCCAGTGACGCCGAAACCGCCAGAGCTTCTTTAAAGCTTCTGGCCCACAGAAGAGCTGCCGCTGCCGGAATGACCAGTAGGGCGGAAACCAGCAAAATCCCCACCACTTTCATTCCCAAAACCACGGTCACCGCGGTCAGCATAGCCATTAATGATTCCAGGCGACGGACCTTCACCCCCGAGACTTTGGCCGATTCGGAATCAAAAGTGAGATAAACAAATTCTTGATAAAAAAGGGCGATGGTGAATAATACAACCAGGGCCAGGACAAGGGCGACCCACACCTCTTCCGGGTCGATGGCCAGGACGTTCCCAAAGAGGTAACCGAAAAGATCCACATTGAAACTGCCCGCCAGGCTGACCAAGATGATTCCCAGGGCCATGCCCAGACTGCTGATGATCCCAATGGCCGTATCTCCGTAAAGCCCGGCCCGTTCTTTCAATTTCAAAATTCCCAGAGCCGAAACGGCCGCAACCCCCAGGGCTACTAAAATCGGAGAAAGGTATAAAAAAAGGCCCAGGGCCACACCTCCGAAAGTAACATGGGCCAAACCATGTCCGATCATTGCATCCCGCCTCAGGACCAGGAATACCCCGAGGATGGCGCAGGTGAGAGAGATTAAAAATCCGGCCAGCAAGGCCCTTTGCATGAAAGCGTATGCCAAAAAATTTTCCATCTATACTCTCAGTGACGATGGCAGATTAGATGGTGTTCGCCGTGCAGAAGTTCCTGGACCATCTGCGAACTGCAAAATTCTTCGTGGGTCCCATGGAAAAACAGGCGCTGGTTAAGGCAAGCGACCTTGTTGGCGTGCTTGGTGATGATTCCGAAATCATGGGTGATGAGGACAATCGTCAAGCCTTCCTTACGGTTGAGTTCGCCGAGCATGTCGTAAAAGCGGGCCTGAGTATCTGCGTCCACCCCGGCTGTAGGCTCGTCCAGGAAAAGGACATCCGGGCCATTGACAATGGCCCGGGCAATAAATACTCTTTGCTGCTGCCCTCCGGAAAGTTCCCCAATTCGCCGGCTTTTCAGCCCTTTTAAGCCCACCCGGTCCAACGCCTGATCGATGGACGACTCATCCTGCCGGGTGAGCAGGCGAGGAAATCTCTTGAGAGAGATGAGCCCCATGGCTACCACTTCCCGAACGGAAGCAGGAAAAGAAGAATCCAGGTGAACGGCTTTCTGGGGAACATACCCGATCCTCTGCCATTGAGTGAATTGGTCGCCCTTTTCCCCCATTAAAGAGACTCGTCCCTTTGTTGGTTTCAAGAGCCCGAGGATAATGCGGATGAGGGTAGTCTTCCCTGACCCGTTGGGGCCTATCAAAGCCAGAAAGTCGCCAGCGGAAATGTCAACCGAGACGTCTTTTAACACTTGCAGGCCCTGCCAGTCGAGCGAGACATGCTCTACTTGAATTAAGGGGTTGTTACTGGTCACATCCCAGCCCCCGGCGTAAATGATTCAGGTTTATTTCCATCAATTCCAGAAAGGTCGTTTTATTTTTCATCTGCTCTTTGGTCACATTGGCTCCCGTATGGAGAAGCAACGTGCCCAGGCCTGCTTCCTTGGCCAGTACCCGGGCCAACTTGGGGTTCACCAGGCTTTCAAAAAAGATAAACTTGACTTTATGGTTTTTTGCCGCCTGGACCACTTCGGCCAATTTTTTAGGAGTGGGTTCAGCATTGGGACTGATTCCATAGAGGGCGATTTGCTGCAAACCGTATCTTTGGGTTAAGTAACCAAAGGCCGAATGACCTCCCAGGATCAACTGGCGCTGGCGACATGGCGATAAAGAAGACCGGTATTTCCGATCCAGAGCGTCCAGCTTGGATTTATAAGCGAAGGCTTTCGTCCTATAATGGGCGGAATTTCCGGGATCTTTTTCAGAAAAAGCTGTGGCAATCATTTCTACAATGTTCATGTCCAGGGAGAAGTCGAGCCAGATATGGGGGTCATTTTTCTCCCGCTGGCCGCGGCCGGGAGGCATTTGGGCTCCGTGGTTACGGTCCTTGGCGTCCAGCAAAGCCATCCCGCGACTGGCTTCCAATACTTGCAAGCGGCTGCTTTTGGTGGCCTTCAGTAAGTCTTCGACCCAGGGTTCCATGGCTTGGCCGGTATAAATAAAAATGTCAGCCTGGTTGATTCTGATTACCTCACTGGGTTTGGGTTCCCAGTTATGCGGTTCCGCTCCCGGCGGGAGAAGCAAATCCACCTGCACCTTTTCTTCTCCCACGGATCTGGCGAAGTCCTGCCAAGGGAAAAGGGTGGTGACAATTTTTAGTTTCGGCTGGGAATGACCGGCAGAAGGAGCAACCAGCAGGAAAAATAAAAATCCCATGAAGAAGAAAATCGTTCTCGGGAATGAAAGGCTGAAGGGTTCATTTTTCATTAGAAGTTAGTCTTTCCGTATCATGGTTCATGTCGATTCCAAAAAACGCCGATAAATTTTCCGTCTATAAAGGGGGGATCTGTCGTTTCTGCGAAAATCGGCGAAAATCTGCGTCCGATTTTATTAATAATATGCTACTGATTCTATCGATTTTACCGGAGAGTTGCAAGAAGTTTTTGGCCCGCCATTCCGCTTCAAGAATCAAAAAGGATAGACAGCAAAGGGAAAATTCTATAGAATGTTGCTGGGGTTTTTTTGAGGCTTGACAATTTTCCGCATTTTCCCCAATAAATTTAATCTGATTCCATTAAAGTTGGTCTGTGATTATTATGATTTCATTGTTGAACTCATGGGATATTACTCTTTTTCGCCTCATCAACGGGCAAGGGCATAGTTATTTCTTGGATTGGTTCATGCCTTTCATGACCGATCTTAAAAACTTTCGGTATGTGCTTCCAGTTTTGGTGGTCTGGGTGCTGCTAAGGGAAAAGAAGGCGGGGATTGTTTTCCTGGTTTTTATCGGGCTTACCTTGGCGATCACCGACCCATTTTCCAGCCGCTTGCTTAAAGATTGGTTGGGCCGGATCCGCCCGTGTCATGTACTCGAAGAGGTCCGTCTGCTCACGGATTGCAACACCTCCTATTCTTTCCCTTCTTCCCATGCGGTGAACATTTTTGCCGCGGCCTTTTTTCTCTCCCAACCCTTGAAAAAATTATCTCCCTTGTTCTTTGGTATCGCCGGGATTGTAGGATACTCGCGGATCTATATTGGCATCCATTATCCTTTGGACGTCATCGGGGGAGCGACCATCGGTCTGCTTATCGCCTGGCCGATGCGGTGGCTGAAAGATCAGGTCGTGGCGCGGTGGATTCAACCGCCCGGTTGGAAAATTGCTAAAAAAGGCAGAAATTTTATTGGACGCAGATGAACGCAGATTTTCAGGATTTTATACTCAGCAAACTACAGTTAAAAGAAAAGGGAAACATTAAAAAAATTCGAACGGCGTGAGAGCGCAAAGTGCATTTACGCCTGACGCCTGGCGACTTACGGTTTAATAATTTTATCTGCGTTTATCTGCGCCAATCTGCGTCCTAATGAATTATCCTCATGAATTAAATGAAAGGCGAAAAAAATGAGAAACAATGCGGAAATCGTTGTCGAGGCACTGGAACGAATCGGAACCCGATATGTTTTCGGATATCCCGGAGGGCAGAACGTCCGGTTTATCGAAGCCATGCACGGCAGCAAAACTGAATTTGTGCTGGTGACCCATGAGGCCTGCGCGGGTTTCATGGCCGATGTCTATGGGCGCCTTACCGGAAAGCCCGGCGCCTGTCTTTCTACCTTAGGCCCGGGGGCGACCAACATGACCACGGGAGTGGGGAACGCTTTCCTGGACCGGGTTCCGCTGCTGGCCTTTACGGCTCAGATGGGAAAATTTTGGCAAGGGCGGACGGTGCAGATGCATATCGATCATCAGAAACTTTACGCACCGATCACCAAATGGAGCGCAGTGCTGGAAACCGGCAAGGTTTTTTCCACAATGAAAAAGGCTGTGGAAATATCCCTGGCTGAGCAGCCCGGTCCTGTTCATCTGGATTTTCCCGAAGACATGGCCGATGAGCTTTCGGCTGAGAAACCCGGAGATTTTTTTCTCTCTCCCCGTCCTCTCGCTCCTTTCGACCGAGAGGCGTTAAAAAAGGCCGAAGCATTGATCCGGAAAGCCCAATATCCCATTGTGGCTGTGGGGTTGACCATGAATCGGGCCGGGGCGACCAAAGAACTCAGGGACTTTGTCGCTAAACATCGCCTCCCCGTCGTCACTACCTTGATGGCCAAGGGGCAGGTCGCGGAAGAAGGATCCCAGCTTGTAGGGGTCGTAGGACGGGCGCGTAGAGACATCGTCGCCGAATACTACAAGCCTGCCGACCTGGCCATTGCCATCGGCTATGACCCGGTTGAGTTCAATTACGAAGATTGGGTGCGCAAGGACCTTCCGATTGTGCACATCGACACCGTTCCTGCGGATATCGCCAGCGGGTATTCCGTCCCCTGTCAGGTTATTGGGGATATCCGGGAAATCCTCAAGAGCCTATCGGGACTGGACAGATTGCAGCACCGCTGGGACTTAGAAGCGCTGCGGGCTCACCGGCAGAAGCTTTACCGGGCCTTGACCCCGCCGCAGGCGAATTTTTCACCCCACCATGCCCTTCTGGCCATGCGGGAAATCCTTCCAGCGGACGGCATCCTGGTGGCAGATGTGGGAGCGCATACCCATATTATCGGCCAGCTCTGGGATGCGAGAGGGCCGGGGAATTTCCTTGTTTCCAATGGCTGGTCTTCCATGGGTTTCGGCATCCCGGCAGCCATCGCCGCCAAACTGGTACTGCCGGAGCGGCCAGTAGTGGCCTGCGTTGGCGACGGCGGGTTTCTGATGATGGTAGGGGGGATTAACACGGCTGTGCGTCTGAAGCTTCCAGTTGTTTTTGTAGTTTTTCGCGATTGCTTTCTGAGCCTGATCAAAGTGAAGCAGAGCCGAAAAGAATATCACCGGTATGGTGTAGAGCTGTTTGGCCCTGAATATGCTGCGAGCGATAACTTATTCGGGGCGAAAGTGGTCGTAGCCCGGGCGGAAGAAGAGTTCCGTGATGCTTTGCAGCGGGGGCTGAAGGGGAATGCGCCATTGGTCATCGAGGCGGTGGTAGACCCGACGGAGTACGACTCCATTATTTAAATTTGGAGCCCCTGGCCCGGGGCAATGGGAAGCGAAAAAAAGCGAAAAAAAATATTGACAAAGTCTTAAAAAGGCCATATATTGGGTCATAATTAAGCTCTCCTAAATTTATTTTTCCGGGGGGCAAAATAAATGATCAGGTCTTTGGCCTGATCAATTTTTTTTATGGGAGGTCGGAGATGGTTTGCGAAGTGATCAAAATTGGGAGGGAGTGCGCCCTCATGGGCAAAAAAGGGTGCTCCTTCAATGGAGGGAAATGCTATCCGATTGTCGACCGCTGCCAGGGTTGCGAGCGAGTGACAGTGTTTCCTGCAGGCGAATACTGTATTGCTTGCCCGGACCCGGCAGCAAAATGGTCTGGTCGCGACTGCAATTTAGGTACGCATATTGTAAAAGAAAAGGCTCCCGAGGCAACCAAGTCAGTGGATCCCCTCAAGGCTTCCAAGAGAAAAGCTGCCGGAAGATAATTTTTCTGCGGAACTGCCTTTTTAAATACCTCTAAAAAAGATTAGAGCTGCAAAGGTAAAGGCTGGGCGTTTTCCTCCTGGATGGTTTTGGTCTGCGGAGGGAGCTGGGCCGGGAAAAGGGTTTAGAAAAGGAACTTGACACATACCTGGGATTCATTTAGAATTGAATAAAATGACGCGGGGTGGAGCAGTCTGGTAGCTCGTCGGGCTCATAACCCGAAGGTCCTTGGTTCAAATCCAAGCCCCGCTACCAAGTAAAATCAAGGGGTTGCGCAGTCTGTGGCAACCCCTTTTTCTTTGGACTGTACCACCTTTTGTACCACCCTCCCGTTGATCCTATCCAAGACCTCAACCCCAGCACGGAGGCTCTCAGAGTGGTGGTGAGCATACCACATAATCATGATAATGGTTTTCCATCTCCCCAATTTCTGCACGGTGTAAATGTCGACCCCTGCTTGAACAAGCCGCGTAGCAAAGGTATGGCGCAAATCGTGAAACCGAAGCTTGGCGATACCCGCCTTTTTGGTCACGGAATAGAACGCCCTCAAAAGATTCCTGGCATCGATGGGATTCCCATTTCCGGGGGTCTGGGGTCAGGTCTATATTTTTTGCATTTTGTTTCTTTGTTTCATGATTCTGCTCACGGACGTAAAATGTAAACCAAGAAAATCCGCAACCTCCCGCTGGGTATACCCATGACCCTCCACCGCCTCAACCACCTTTCCGTCTCTTCTGGGCCTATTTCGCCTAACCCCCTCCTTGAATATCTCTTCAAGTCCCGGCCGGCTGACAAACCGCTGGCTCTTCGGAATCTCAGGAATATCCTTGTGCCTTCGGAGGTGATCGATAAGCCCCTCAACAAACGCAACTCCTCCCAGGATCGCCTGCCCCTGCACTTCACTCCAGATCTATTCCTGCCCTATCCCCCCCTGAACAAATTGCCGATATTCCTTCTCGGCCTTCCCTCTGTCCCCACTGAATTGCCGAAGTAACCATCCCGGGTTTAAACAAGGATAAGGCTTTTTCCTGCCCGCCGTGGCTTGGTAGCTGCTCCATGGCCAGTCTCCCGGTCTCTCTACAGTCCCAGCCCTGACCGGGTTTAAGATAATATACCGGCCCACTTCCAGCAGATGGCTGTCTTTCTGGATGAGGATGGCCTTGTACCGACCCTAGAAAAGATGTCCCGGTCTCTTGTGACGCCGGTTGAACGCTTGGGTATAGACCCCGTTTAACTGCCGCATGCCGAGAGCAATATTGCCATCGGGTGTCTCGATGAGCAGATGATTGTCCATCAGGCAGTAGGCATGGCAGATCCAGTTATAGCGGCTGTTGACCTGATGGAGAATATTGAGGAAGGTCTCCGGGTCCTGGTCGTCCTTAAAGATGGCTTTCTTTTCATTGCCCCGGGAGGTAACGTGGTAAACGGCGCCAGAGTATTCGATGCGCAGCGGGCGAGCCATAATCGAACCGTAGCATATCTTAACAAAAAATGCTAACTAAATAGACCTGACCCGTAACAAATGTCACTTCTCTATGATGGACAGCGTCAAATGCCTTTCCTACAGCATTTTCGATGGTAACCAGAGAATGATTTCAGGCCACAGGATGAACACAAAAAGAGCGATCGCGATCAGGACAACATACGGAGTGATCCCCCGAATAATGTGCCTCGTGGTCACTCCCAAGCTGGGATCGGCGGCCCCCCGAAGGTAGAAGATCGAATAAGCGAAGGGAGGGGTCATGAAGGACATCTGCAGGTTGATGCAGATCATCATGGCAAACCACAGGGGGTCGAATCCCAGGGCTTCCCCGATGGGGGTGATGATGGGGACCATGATGAAGAGAATCCCCAGCCAGTCGATGAAAAAACCCAGGGCGAAGCAGATCACCATGATGATCGCGAAGGCACCCCATTTGCTCCCGGGCATACTCATGATGAACCTGGCAACGACTTCGTCGCAACCCGCACGCATGAATATGCCGGTAAAGGAAGAGGCCAGCATGCCGATCAGGAGTACCATGCCGCTGACTTTCACCGTCGTGGCCGCTGCCTTTTTCAGGACCTCCATATTGAGCCGGCGGTGGGCGGCAGCCAGAATGATCGTGGCCAGAGAACCGGTCCCGGCAGCCTCCGTGGGGGAAGCGATCCCGAAAAAAATGCTCCCCAGCACGGCCATAATGAGCATCACGAGAGGCCCGATCGCGACCGCAAGCCTGCCCGTCTTTACGAGGAAAGAAATTCGCTCTTCTCCGGGAGGAACCGGCGGGGCGATTTCCGGATGGAAAAAACATCTCACCAAGATGTAGAGGCAATAGGAAGCGGAGAGGAAAAGGCCCGGGACGACGGCTCCGAGGAGCATTTTACCCACGGAAACGTTGGCCATGGGCCCGTAAATCACCAACATGATGCTCGGCGGGATGAGAATGCCCAGGCTGCCGCCCGCACAAACCGCGCCAGCTGCCAGGCTTCGGTCGTACCCTCGCTTTATCATGGATGGGAGGGCAGTCAGGGTTAGCAAGGTGACCGAGGCGGCGATGACTCCCACCGTGGCCGCCACGATGGTCCCCAATATGATCGTAGCCAGGGCCAGACCGCCTCTCAGCCCGGCGAACCATACGTAGAGTTCCTCAAAGACGCCCTCGGCCGCTCCCGAGTGTTCCAGGACAGCGCCCATGAGGACAAAGCCAGGAACGGCCAATAAAACATAGTTATTCAGCATGTCAAAGGAGCGGCTGTAGAAGACCTCGAAAGTGATGGCCGGTCCGAAAAGGAAAATTCCCACCCAAAACGAAACACCGCCGATGGCCAAAGCCAGGGGATAGCCAGTCAACACCCCGGCCAGGATTCCCCCCAGCATAATTATCGAAATAATCTCCGTGCTCAATTCAATCATGGGGTTTCCTTCCTCCCGAATAGAATGTCCAGGTTCCGCACGAATATCGCCAGGCCCTGTAGCAGGAACAGAATCAGTCCGATCAACACCACGGTCCGGATGGGGCCTATGGGTGCGTACCAAAAGGTCTGCTGATCCCTCTCGTCAGTGGCCCAGGCATACCACACCCATCCCCACGCAGAATAAGTAAGCGCGCCGATGACCGGGAAGAAAAACAGCGCTCCCAAAACGACCTCAAGGAACGCTTTTCTCCTCTTGGACAGCAGGCGGGAGAAGATGTCGATCCGCACATGCCCGTCGTGGAGAGCAATAAATCCAAAGGAAAGGGCGTACATGGCAGCGGCGGCCATGGTGACAATCACCGGGAGTTGAATGGTTGGTTTGTTAAACCCGTACCTTAGCAGCACTTCAAAGCAAACCAGGCCAATGAAGGCATACAGCAGCGGCCGGATCCAAATCCCCATCCATTCATTCGTATGGTCAATGATTGTTAATATCCGTCTCACGGTTTATCATCCTCCTCATTTGCTCGCAGGGATGCTTCTTCGAAGGGGGGATGCTGCCGGAATGTCACGTGGGATTCGTCCCAAGAGGATTTCCCCCATCCGGGTTCATTGCCGAAAGCAAGCAGGTTCCCTGCAAAAATCAGGGAACCTGCCCTGGATTCAGCGAGTTTCAGAATGCGTCTTCCCAAGGCAGAGGCAGCCCTGGGGTTAGGAAATCGGCTCTTACCCGCCGGATGGATTGCCTCCTGACCCTATTTGCCGGCTGAAGGCAGTCCGTATAAATTCTTCCACATCTCTTCGAATTTCAGCTGGGACGTCAGGATTTCATTCATGGATTCATGCTTGGCCGCCACCTCCTTCAGGTACTTGACGGCCTCGGGGATAAATGCGTCATCGATGGAGCTGGGAAGATTTTCCACGATGACTCCCTTGGCTTTGAAGCCCTCTACCGCTTTCGCATTGTCCGCCACCAGGAGGGCGTGGTAAGTGATTTCCGTTCCTTTAAGGCAGTTCAGAAAGATTGCTTTGAATTCCTCGGGCAGAGCCTCCCACTTGCTCCTCGAAACCAGGATCTCGTACATCTCCCAGGGAGCCCGGGTCGGGCTCAGGTAGTAGTACTTGCCCGCCTCATACAAGGACATTTTATAATCAAAGGCGGGGCAGCTGCATTCATAGGCATCGATGATCCCGCGTTTCATGTTCTCAAAGATTTCCCCCAGAGGCATGAACACCGCGCCCACACCCATCCGGGACAGGACGATCCCGCCGTCGCCGGAACACCGCATCTTGAGCCCCTTGAGGTCTTCCGGTCCTTTCAGCGGTTTGTTCAGGTGGATCCACCCTTCGGGCAGGCCATGAAGTCCGCCGATGTTTATAAATTTATGGCCCATTTTTTTGTACCAGCTGTTCACCAGATCGCGGCCTCCGGTCTCAAACCACATCATGTGTCCCAGGGGGGATAGCTTGGCGCCCACCCGTTGAGAGAGAATACTGCCAAAGGGAACTATGGGCACCATGTACGAACCCCCGCCGGCGGCAAAGTCCAGGACCCCCTTATCGATCGCCTTCCATTCCTGGGTTGCCGGGCAAACCGAGCCGGCCGGCTTGGGATGCAAAATCAGGCGCCCTCCGCTGACTTTTTTAACCCTCTCGGACAGATCCTGCAGCGCAACCGACACCGGCATTCCCGCCGGGAGGGAGCTTTGTCCTGTCCAGGTGATAACCTTTTGCTTTTTTTCCGCGGCCTGGGGAGCCGAGTCAACGAAAACCAGACCTCCAACGAATACCCCAACCAACAACAACATGACGATTCGCTTTTTCATTTTAGTTCCCTCCTTTTATGAATTTTTCTCGCTGTGCAATTTGTAATCCCCTTCCGCCTGCTTTCACCTCCTTTCTCAACAGTTTGAAGCTGTTTTAAGAAAGAATCACCCTCCACCAAGCTGCTGGGTATCAAAACATAAACAAAAAATGCGCGGCTTCGATTTATCGAATGCCGGGCTTTCCAAAAAATCCATTCCACTTTATCCCTTAATTGAAGAGTGTTCAAATTTCAAAACCGGTGATTATTTCTCGTTTAAATCAATATTCCAGTCAGGAACTATGAAAAAATAACGATTTGCGAGCTTTTCACTTTGTCCATGCTTATATAAATAATCAAAATTATTGTCAAGAAAAAAATGTTAATCGGCTGGAATTTATTTACTGAATATCAAATTATTCCCTTATCCATTATATTGCAAATGCCAAAACATCGTTTATTCTGGTCACCCCTTAATGACCCCTTAACTCAGGTTCTCCATTACAGCGACGTCCTTGACTTATTATCCCCAATTTCATACAATCCTGCTGGAGAAGAGGGATCATCGATAGAACCCTTAGCCATCGACCCATAACTTTAACCGGGCCCTCAGGGAGGAGGTCGAATGAAATTTGGGATCACAACTCAGGACTCGTAATAACCCCGAGCTCCAACCTGATGGAATTGAAAAATGGATCGCAATGAACTGGCGGAAGAATTAAACGTTTTCCCTTGGGATGTTGATGATTGGCTCCTTTGGGGATGCCCAGCTGAAAAATTTCTATCCCAGTGGAACTTCAATGTTCCAGATGTAAAGAAGTGGCTGAAAAAAAATAAGTTCAAAATCAAACCAACGACCAAACCACCTCCAAAAGATCCTGGATCTGATAATGATTGGCTGAACAAGCGGTGCCCCCAATGTCAAGAAAAGGGTTTCCTGGGAGAAAAGGCGGGATTACTCTGCACTCTTGGAGAAATCATTATGGGCCGGTGGTATTTCAGGCGGGTGGGTTATCCTTGCGGTCACTCGATGGAAATAATTACCTGAACTGCCCGGGCTGCCGTATCTTTTTCAGTTTTTGCCAGGCGTTCAGAGAGTGCGCTGGTGGCTCAGGCATACGTTCCTCGGGTCATGGCTTCGGTTTTGCTCGCCAGGCCCAATTGGCAAGTCGCCTCCACTTCCTGGCGCGCATTTTTCGAACTTCCGGGTACACCCACTTGAATCTGAGGAACTCCGATGGCCTCCAATTCTTTCGCAAGTTCAATTTTTTCCGCTAAGGTAAAAGCCACGCCCGGGGTCTGTTCTCCATCGCGCATGGTTACGTCACACAAGATGACCTCTGGCGGCAAACCGATCTCCAGCCCCAACAAATTATAGGGACTCAGGCATTGATCCATGGGTTTCCTTTCCTTCTGCTTTTTAGCAGGTTCTGTAATTTTAATACGGGAGGATCTTATTGTTTCCCGGCAATATCCTCCAATAGGGAATAATCTATTTTCCCCCCTCACCCCCGCCCTCACCCTCCCAACAAAACCCCCCCATTCCTCTTCCCGCGAGAAATGGGGTCTACCTAATGTAGTACATCTTAGCTTCTCCAAAAAGATGAATAGGAAAAAGCCAATCTGTAAGTCGCCAATTTATGGCTTTTAAAATAAATGGAGTTTACGATAAGGCTGTTTACAACTCAAGATAATTTTTCCCTTAGATTCATTTGCCTTTTAATGGGTGCCCATCCTCATTTTATTCAAAGAAAAAAAAGTCAGATCTTCCAGTCTGTTCCCGGCCCAGGCGGAAATGGCGTTATGCTCATCAGCATGAGGTCCCGCCAAAGGTGGGATTCTTTCATTGGATGGGGCGGGGACTACTCAATAAATCCGATCTCCTCCCTTTCTTTCCCCCTTCGAAGGGGAGGGAAGGGAGAGATTGAAAAGAAGTTTCTTAACGGCAACTCGGCGGAGACTCCGGCGGGAATATTGTATGCCAGGGGGTTGCCTGTTCGTAGGCATAGGCAACGCGTAACAGGGTGGCTTCATCCATCCGGCGACCGAATAGCTGCAGTCCGACGGGCAGGTTTTCCGAAGAATAGCCGCAGGGGATCGCAATGACGGGCAATCCAGTTAGATTCCCGGCGCGAGTAAAACGTAAAAGGGCGGCGCGGACGCTCTCCGTCCTTCTCCCCACTTTGACTTCTTCCTCACCGATGACCGGGGCTACAATGGGGAGGGTCGGCGTAGCCAGCACATCCACCGATTCAAAAACTCGGATAAAAGACTGGGTCAACAGCCGCCTTCTTTCCTGGGCTTGGAGGTATTCAATCGTTTTCTGCCGTTTTCCCAGCGCCAGCCGGGGGCGCCAATCCAACCCGTAATCCTCAGCCCTCGTGCGCAGCCATTTCCAGTGGTAGGCCACGGCTTCGCCCAAAGTGATCGCGGCTACGAGTTGATTCATTTCCTTCATTCCTTTCAATTCAACCTCCCGAAGCTTGGCGCCCAGTCGTTCTAAGGCGGCGCAGGCTTTGAGGGCGAGTTCCCGAACCTCTTTCTGGAGATGGTCAAAAAAATATTGTTGCGGAATTCCGACCCGAACGCCGCGAACCCCTTGGCGTAAAGAATGGGTATAGGAAATTCCGTTTTTAGCCGCGCGGTTTGGCGGGGGGGCTTCAGGTCCGGCAATCACCCCCAGCAACAGGGCCGCGTCTTCCGCGCACCGGCAGATGGGGCCAACGTGGTCGAGGCTGAAGGCCAGCGGAATGACGCCCTGAAGAGGAACCAGACCGCGAGTGGGCTTCAGCCCCACCACCCCGCAGGCTGCGGAGGGAATCCGAATGGATCCCCCCGTGTCCGTTCCCAGGGAACCAAGACATAAACCAGCGCTTACGGCCGCAGCACTCCCGCCGCTGGATCCTCCGGTAACTCGGCTCAGGTTCCACGGGTTGTGAGCCGGCCCGTAATGGGGGTTGACGTTGGTTACCCCGTAGGCGAACTCGTGCAGGTTGGTCTTTCCTAAAAGAATAGATCCCGCGGCGAAGAGCCGGTCGACTACGACGGCGTTTTCTTTGGGAATGAAGTTGCGGAGGATCTTGGAACCTCCCGTAGTCCGGACCCCCGCTGTGTGGAAGAGGTCTTTAAGGGTGATGGGAATTCCGTGGAGAGCACCCCGGTAACGGCCTTTTAAAATTTCCTTTTCCATCTGGCGGGCCTGATTTCGAGCTCGGTCTTTGGTCAGGGTAATGAAGGCATTCAGGCTGGGTTGAAGACGATCAATCCTCTCCAAGAAATATTCGGTCAACTCTACAGGGGAGATTTCCCGCCGGCGAAGAAGAGGGGCGATCCTGGCAATGGTCAGATTTTTATCATTCAGAAGATTCATGAGCCCTCCGGATTTATTGAATCAACCAAGGGTGATGGATTCGTAAAAAGTCCTTCCATTGGCTTTGCCGTCATTCTCGGGAAAACAGGAATCCAGTTTTTTCAACGCTTTTCATGCCTCCTGGATTCCCGCCTGCGCGGGAATGACGACTTTTTACGAATTCATCAAGAGTGAAGGGATTATAAGAAAGTAAGGCATGGGCTGTCAAACAAAAACCCAGTGCCCACCTTCACTTTTAGATTTATTTAATACTTACATGTCGATGAAGGCAGGAGGATGCCTCATATAGAAAGTGAAGGTGGGCAAAAACCCTTCTTGCAATGAGTCAACTCTTGTGCTACCTGATAGCTAAGGACAAACGACCAAACTTTTAAAAAAACCAGGAGGGTTGGCAATGGAGAGGAAGAAGGTCACTGTGCCTCATCTTTGGCAGATGAAGAGAGAAGGGAAGAAAATCACCAAAATTAACCTCCATGACTATCCTACAGCGGTGCTGGCCGACCGGGCCGGGATCGATATCGTCATGACCGGGGATTCCATTGGGATGGTAGTCCTGGGCTACGAGAACACGATCCCGGTTACCATGGCCGAGATGATCCATCATGCCAAAGCTGTGGTTCGAGGAGCCAAACACTGTCTCGTTGTGTGCGATATGCCCTTCATGTCCTACCAGACGAGCGTGGATGAGGCAGTGAGGAATGCCGGTCGGATTTTGAAAGAAACGGGGGTGGATGCAGTCAAGCTGGAGGGAGGCGCGGATATAAAAGATAAAGTAAAAGCCATGGTGGGAGCTGGAATTCCGGTCATGGGACACATCGGCCTCCTTCCCCAAAGAGTTTCCCTTGTCGGCAAATACCGGGTGCAGGGGAAAGATGCGGCAGCGGCAAGATTGATCCTCGAGGATGCTTTGGCGCTGGAAGAAGCCGGAGCTTTCTGCATCGTGCTGGAAAGTGTGACGGCCGAGGCGGCCAAAATGATTACGGCGAGATTGAAAATTCCTACCCTCGGCGCCGGTTCGGGACCTTATTTGGACGGGCAGTCACTTAACCTTTACGATATCCTGGGTCTCTCCCTGGGGGTGGTTCCCCGCTTTGCCAAAAAATATCTTAACCTCGTTGAAGAGGTCCCCAGGGTATTGGGGGAATATAAAAAAGATGTGGAGGAAGGAAGGTTTCCCGCCGAAGAACATTATTTCCGCATGGATGAAAAGGAAATGAAGAAGTTGATCGGCAAGATGATCCGGAAGAAACGAGGAAGCGGCCCGACTTGAAATCGAGATGAAAATATAGTATGCATCGAGCGGCCATGGCGGGACCTACCATGCCGCTCTCCTGGCTATGTGCTACCGAACCGGGATCAAAATGAAACATGTTCCTTACAAAGGCGGGGCTCCGGGCCTGGCGGCGCTCAGGGGAGGACACGTGGATGTTACGATCGGTTCCGATGCGGAAATCTGGCCCATGGTGCAAGGCGGGAAAATCCGGGCGATGACGCTGACTTCGCTCGATCGTTCTCCCATTCTGAAGGATGTGCCTACCCTGAAGGAGCTGGGGTACGATGTGTATCTGGAAAACCAGAAAGGATTTGTAACCCCGGCGAAAACTCCCAGTGAACGCATTACGGTCCTGCATGACGCCCTGAAGAAAGTGTACGATCATCCGGCATTTAAGAAAATGGCAGAGCAATTGAAATTGGAATTGAGTTATATGGGACCGGAGGATTTCCGCAAGGCGCTGCAGGACATGTCCAATCAGATTGGAGAAGTTGTAAAGACACTGGGCGAATGATCTTCATTGCCGCGGAACTGGCGCCAGTCAACCATCTTGCCCTTTCTGGGCGTTATGATCGCAACCCCGCTCTGCCTGGCTGCTTGTTTGAGGAATGATCAGCATCTTCATCCTGGTCGTCGTTGCCCAAAACCTGGCCGCCATTGCCTTGAAATTCGGCCCAGCCGAGCGAACGACCCTCCTTTTATTTGCCCTCACGATCGTCGGGGTGCTATCCGGAAAGTCCATGATCAAAGGTTTGCTGGCCGGGAGTCTGGGCCTGATCGTTGCCACCGTGGGAGCGGACCCCATGCTAGCCGTTCCCCGCTTTACTTTCGGCCTCCTGGAATTGGAGGACGGGTTCAGTTACATTCCACTGCTGATCGGCCTTTTTGCCGTATCGGAAATGTTCCAGCAGGCGGAAGACCGGATGGGCACGAGGATTAGAGCCGTCGAGACCGCATCATCCAAATCGAAATACAACGTGGGGTATTCTTTCATGCCTTTGTTCAAGCAGGTGACGGAAATTCCCCGCAGAATTCTTTTTCCGATTATCTTCGTTTTTTGTGTCATAGGTTCCTATTCTATTCGCAACATGGTTTTTGATGTTTTCGTAATGATGGCCTTCGGAGTCATCGGCTATTTCATGCGCCGGGGGATGATCCCGGTCGCCCCGATGCTGATCGCCTTCATCCTGGCGCAGCCGTTTGAGGAAGCGTTACGGCAGGCCCTGGTGGGTTCGGAAGGGCATCTGGGCATTTTTTTCACCCAGCCCATTGCCGTTAGTTTCTTAGTTCTGACGGCCTTCTCCATCGGGTTGACCATGCGCAGAAACCTGAAATCCCGAAACGCCAAAATTCGGGATTAGAATTCCTGCCGGAGATAGACCGGGATCCCAGGCGGATGAATACCCGGGAGCCGGCAAGGTGGCTGGAGGGGAGAAGGAAAGAATCCATCAGGAGGTAGATTACGATGAAGGTTGGTGTTATCGGAACAGGGACGATGGGGAAACCCATGGCTCGCAATCTGCTCAAAGCCGGCTATCCTCTTTATTTGTACGCCCGGCACCCGGAAAAGGTGAGAGATTTGGAAAAAGAGGGGGCGCGAATCGTTCCTTCGGCCGCGGACGTTGGACGGGAGAGTGAATGCATCGTTCTTTCCCTACCCTTCGATCCGGATGTAGAAGAGGTAATGGTGGGGGAGAAGGGAATTCTTGCGGCAGCTTCCCCGGGGATGGTGGTCTTGGATACGACTACCGGAAGTTCCCAAGCGGCTGAGGAAATGGCAGGGGCAGCAAAGCAAAGAGGCATAGGGTACCTGGATGCCCCGGTATCGGGAGGGTACAAAGGGGCCATCGATGCCCAGCTCACCTTCATCGTTGGCGGGGAAGAAAAGGATGTCGAGAAAGCAAAGCCCCTTATGGCAAGGCTGGGTAGCCATGCATATCGGGTGGGGCCCGTGGGGGCGGGAAGGGCGGTCAAGGCCTTAAACCAGATCATCGCCGCGCTGAACACCCTGACGCTTTGCGAAACCGTGGTCTTGGGCAAAAAACTGGGAATCTCTCCCGAGACGCTTTTTGAAGTGCTGAGCCAATGTGCCGCGAATTCTTATCATCTGCAAACCAAGCTTCCGCAATTTATCATCCCCGGAAAATTCGACGGCGGCCACCGCATCGAGATGATGATCAAAGACCTGGAAATTGCCCTGCAGATCGCCAAGGAACAAAAAGTTGCCAGGATGTTCACGGCCTTGGGCACGGAGCTTTATCGAGCGGGGGCGAGTGCCGGATATGCCAGCAAGGATATCAGCGCCATGTCCAATTATTTGGGCTCCTTGGTGGGGATTGATTTTTCCAGGCCTTAGGGTTTCCCGGGTTGAGTCACGCAGAGGCATGCTTCCCTTCCCTCCGTAGCCTGCAATTAGGCTGCTCCTTCTGTCCAAGGTTTTTCCTCGGCCATGGAAAGAATGAAGGCGCTCAATATGGAAATCACTCCCATGATCGAGAAGACCTGGATCAAGCCGATGTGCTCGGAGAGAAAACCAACGATTAAGGGAGCGGTAGAAGCAGTTCCCATGCGCAAAGTGTACATAAACCCGAGGGTTTCTTCCCGCCGGTGGGAAGGGATCAACTCGATCATGAAAGTGTCAGCCAGGCCGGAATGGCCCGAGACGAAAACCCCCATCAATACAAAAGTAAGATACATAAACCAGGGAGCGCTCAAAAAGGTTAATCCCAAGATGGCCAGACCGGCGATGATGAACCCACCGATGATCACAGGCTTCCTCCTTCCCATCCAATCCATCAAGGCTCCGAGGAAAGGGCGGCAAATCGCTCCTGACAGAGACATCAACCCATAGACTGCGGCGGCTTTTTCGGTGCTGTAGCCGCGCTGATCCACCAGGAAGAGGGGCAAAAAGGTCATAATGCCGCTTTGGACGATCCCCCAAACGGCCAGGGCCAGAAGGTAGATTCCCAGGGGGCGGGAAAAAAATGGCCAGCTCAAGGTCTTTCCCTTGTTCTGGAAATCGACCCTCTGATGTTTCAGAAAGAAAAATAAGCTCACTCCCGCCACCAAGCCCAGGGAAGACCATACCTGTAAGGGAACCCGCCAGCCGTACGTCTCAAGAAGAAACACGACTAAAAAAGGGGCTATTACCTGACCCATGGCACTGGCGCTTAGGTGGAATCCCATGGCCCGTCCCAGAAAGTCTCTTTTAAAGATTCTGGAAAGCATGGCCACTGCCAGAGGATGATAAGTGGCACGTCCGATTCCGCTGCAAGCAGAAATCCATACCAAAGCCGCATAGCTTGCGCTGAAACTGGCCAGAAGCATCCCAGCCGACGACCAAATCATCCCCCCCACCAGAATGGTGGAAACGGGCGCCAGGTGAACGAGATAAGAGGCAGGAGCTTGCAGAAAACTTCCGAAAACCCGGAAAAGGGTGTAAAAAACTCCCATTTCGGTGTAAGAAAGGTGAAAGTGCTCCCGGATAGCCGGCAAGAGAGGAGGGATGACCCAACCAAACCCATCGTTGGCAGCATGGGCCAGCATGAACATCAGCAAAATGGCCCAGCGATGTTTATGATTCGTCTCCATAAGAAACCTTTTCCTGGATCAAATTTATAAAAAAGCCTACAGCATGATTGAGCATAAATCAATAGTCTGATGGGGGACCCTGAAGATTGTAAGAAAACAGGGGTAAGGCCTTAGAGGGGTGAGAATCACAGGCCCCGATTTATTTCACTTGGGAAAAGATGGATACCAGGTCGACACAATTGACAGGAATAATTATTTTTGATAATCTCAAATCCTGGGAAGGCCTGGGCGAATTGAGGACCCACGCGCTTTTTATCATGTTACCTGGCGAGGGAACGAACGGAAGGTAATTTCCCGGGGGAAGGATTGTTTATGGCAGGTCCGTTGAAGGGAATAAGAGTTCTGGATATGACCTGGGCTTTGGCCGGGCCTTATTGCACCATGGTTCTTTGTGATTTAGGGGCGGAGGTCATCAAGGTGGAAAACCCGGAGGGGGGGGACCCCTCGCGGAAGAGCATTCCGTTTATTGAGGGGGTGAGCGCTTATTTCCTCAGCGTCAACCGCGGTAAGAAGAGCGTCGCCGTCAACCTGCGGCACCCCCAAGGCAAGGAGATCGTTTTAGCTCTGGCGAATAAAGCGGATGTCTTGGTGGAAAATTTCCGGCCGGGGGTTATGGATCGCCTGGGATTGGGTTATGGCGCGCTACGGTCAACCAACCCGAAAATTATTTATGCGGCCTGCTCGGGCTTTGGGCAAAAAGGGCCATACGCTCATCGCCCAGCTTACGACGTAGTTGTGCAGGGCATGGGGGGAACGCTTTCCATTACGGGTGAAGCCGGAGGCCCTCCGACCCGTGTAGGCTTTTCCATCGGGGATATCGGCGGGGGAATTTTTACCGCTCTGGGCGTTCTGGCCGCCTTACACGAACGCGAATCGAGCGGAGAAGGGCAAATGGTTGACATCTCCATGCTGGACGGCCAAATGGCCCTCTTAGAAAATGCCTTTGCCCGCTTTTTCGCTACCGGCGAAGTTCCCCAGCGTATCGGTACCCGCCATCCGTTACGTACCCCTTTCCAAGCCTTTCCCACGCAGGACGGCCATATCGTTTTGGCCGCGAGCGAGGAGCGCTTTTGGCAGAGGTTGTGCCAGGTCATCAATCGCCCGGACTTGCCGAGGGATGAACGTTTCAAAGATAATCCTTCCAGGACCCGAAATCATGATCAGTTGGAACCGATTCTGAAGGAGATCACTCGGACCAAGAAGACTGCCGAGTGGGTAGCCCTGATGGATAAGAACGATATCCCTTGCGGACCCGTAAACTCCATCGACCAGGTGGCTAATGATCCGCATACTGCTGCGCGAGAGATGATCACCGAGGTGGAGCATTCAAAGGCGGGGAGGCTGAAGGTAATCAACAGTCCTCTGAAGCTGTCGAGGACCCCGGTTAAGATCGAAAGGGCCTGCCCTGAATTGGGCGAGCATACCGAAGAGGTCCTGCAAAACCTTTTAGGCCTCAGCCAGGAGAAGATTACAGAATTGAGGTCATTGCAGGCGATTTAATTATCCGTTGTTATCTGCGCAAATCTGCGTCCTATCAAATTTATTATTTTTTCCGCTGGAACAACGCCTGGAGGCTGCCGTGAATGCCTTTGGGAAGGAAGATGATCAGAAGAACGAGAGCCAGCCCGTAAATGATCTGCGAAAATCCCACGAATGTTCCCCCGTAGACGACCCGGAAATATTCCTCTAAGGAAACGATCAAAAGCGTGCCCACGGTCGGTCCCCACAAAGTAAACATTCCTCCCAGGATGGCCTTGAAGGCTATTTCCAGGGAAACCATGACTCCGGATAGGGTGAAAGGATTCAGGTAGGTGACATACTGGGCGTAGAGGACCCCCCCTACCGCGGTCATAAAAGCGCTGATCATGGTGATGATCATCTTATAGCGGATGATGCCGATGCCTAAGGTCGAGGCGGCGATCTCGTCTTCTCCGATGGCCCGGAGGGCTTTCTGCATCTTGCTGCGATCGATCCATTTCCAGATCAGCATGGCTAGGATCAAAAAACCGAGGGAGAGGTAATAAAAATGGATCTTTTCTTCTGATTGCAAATAGAGCAGGGAAGTTCCCTTGGATTTTATTGTAAAACCAAGAGATCCACCGGTAATATCGCGGAAGGCAATGATAGTCAGGGCACATACTTGTCCCAGGGCCAAAGTTAAAAGGGCAAAATAATCTCCGATGACCCCGAAGCGGAAACAGGCATAACCGATCACCATGGAAAAAAGGACCGCTACCAACCCTCCCAGGAGCAGGCCAATCCACGGGGAGAGCCCATAATGATTAAAGAGAAGGGAGGAAGTGTATGCTCCCAAACCCAAAAAGGCCCCATGACCCAGGGAAACCAGCCCGAATCGGCCCATGTAGGACCAGGCCGTGGTGATAAAAGACCAGATAAAGATCAGGGTCGCGATGTGGATGAGATAGGGGGAGGGGAAGAGGTGGGGGAAAAGGGCAATGATTGCCAAAAGGATGATTAAAGGAAGCTTGCTGAACAAAGGATTCCTCCTACCTGGATATCTTGATGCCCAAAAGGCCCTGCGGCCGGACAAGAATCACGGAGATAAAAATAACCAGAGCAACTATTTCCCCGATTTCAGTGGAAGTGAGAAAGGCGGTAACTGAAGTAACGATGCCGATGATAAAGGCGCCGATGAACCCGCCCAGCATGTTACCCATTCCCCCCAGAACAACAATGATAAAAGCCATCATGGTAAAGCTTCCGCCGAAATGAGGATGGACTGCATATATAGGGGAGAAGAAAGCAGCAATGATGCCGGTTAAAATTCCCCCGGCGGCCATGGTCGTATAATAAATAAGCCCTGGATTTATGCCCATCAGCCGGGCACTGTCCACATTCTGGGCTGTGGAGCGAATCGCCAGACCGAGGTAAGTTCTGTGCAAGAATAGATAAAGGCCCAACAGCGTGAGCAGCGCCCCGAAGAAGGCGATGAGGTTGGATGCCCTAAGAAAAATGGGTCCGAAATTAATCAGGGGTAGTTGCACTTTCACCCCCCTCAGGTCGGCCCCCCAGATTACCTGGGCTAGGTTTTCGAAGACAATCATCAAACCGGCCAGGGCCAGGAGCTGAGTCAAGGGGTTGGCCTTGGCTCTTAAAAGGGGATTGATGACCAGCCACTGAAGGACGATCCCCAGGGCTCCGGTAAGCGGCAGGGTGAGAAGACAGGCCGGGATCAGTGGAATTCCCAGCAGATCCACAAAGGTATAAATCAGGTACATCCCGAGCATCACACACTGGCCATAGGCCAGGTGAATGATCTTGACCACCCCGAAGATGAGGTTGAGGCCGAAGGCCAGGAGGGCCAGGACCCCTCCCAGCAGGATTCCGTTGATGATGGAGTTGAGGAGAAGTTCTACCATAATTTATAAACCAATATAGGCCTTTTTGATGTAGGGATCATCCAGAAAAGACTGTCTTACCCCTTCCTTATGCACTCTTCCCGATTCCATTAGATAGGCCCTATCAGAGAGGTGAAGGGCTTTGCGGACGTTTTGCTCCACCATCAAAATTGCATATCCCGTAGCTTTGATCTGTTTCACAAACTCAAAAACCCGGGAGACAACCCGGGGAGCGAGGCCCGAGGATGGCTCATCAAGGAGAATCAACTTGGGCCGGGACATGAGACTCCGGGCAATGGCCAGCATCTGTCGTTCTCCCCCGCTTAAGGTGTCGGCTACTTGCTTTTTACGTTCGTCCAGGATGGGAAAAAGGCGGTAAATTTCTTTAAGCGTTGGGGCATATTCCCTTCGGGCTCCTTTGAGGTAGGAACCCACTTTAAGATTTTCCAGGACAGTCAATTGAGGGAAGAGCCATCCTCCCTCGGGGACCTGGGTAATTCCCATTTCCACGATCCGATGGGCAGGAAGGCCATCGATCCGTTTTCCCAGGAAGGTGATTGTTCCGGACCGTGGCCGGAAAAGGCCGGAGATGGTTTTAAGCAGGGTCGATTTTCCCGCGCCGTTGGGACCAACCGTGATCACGGTCTCCCCTTCTAATACCCGCAGGGAAACCTCGAACAGGGTCTGGAACTCTCCGTAGTAAACATTTAGACTCTTGATTTCAAGCATGGCTCGATGTTTCTTCTTCTCCCAGATACGCTTCAATGACTTTTGGATTTCTGGAGACTTCCTCGGGGGTGCCTTCAGCAATGATCTGGCCGTAATCCAGGACCGTAACCCGGTCCACCAGGTTCATCAGGGCGCGCATGATATGTTCCACCCAGATGATGGTGATCTTCAGCTCTTCCCGGATCTTCTTCAATACCTGGGAGGCCTGGGTTATTTCTTCCTGATTGAGGCCGCTCATCACCTCGTCCGCTAATAGAAGCCGGGGATGGGTGGCCAGAGCCCGGGCCAGCTCCAGTCGCCGCAAGTTGCCTGCGGTGAGTTCTCCAGGCATGGTATTTTCATCCACGCGTAGCCCCACAAATTCCAGCCACCTGCGGGCTTCAGAAGAAGGATCCTCTTTGACAGGGGCGGCGGTTCCTTTCCCGAAGAGAGCTCCCAGCGTTACATTTTCCACAACGGTCATCTCTTTAAAGGGACGGGGGATCTGGAAGGAACGGGTAATACCGCTATGACAGATCTTATCGGGAGTAAGCTTGGTAATATCTTTCCCGAGAAATTGGATCTTTCCGGCGGATGGCTTATAGACTCGGGAGATGACATTGAAGATGGTGGTCTTGCCTGAACCGTTTGGCCCGATCAGGCCGCGAAATTCTCCTTCCTTCACTTGGAAGTTGATCTGCTTCAAAGCCTGGAAACCGCCGAAGAATTTATCAACTGCGCTCACTTCAAGCATGGACAAAAACCCATTTTCTGAAGGGCAGAGGATTCTCTGCCCTTCTATCGGATGTAGGCGTCAAGAGCCTCGTGATCACTTGACCGCAAACGGGGAGGCGGCAGGGAAGGGAAGCCTGGGTTCAACTGATTTCAGGGTGCCCGGCCAGACCACCTGGACATTTCCGTCAATCCATTGCATGACCACCGGGTAAGACCGGAAATTCTGCCCGGCAAATTTATGCTCGGGGGGGTGGAACTTCATTCCGTAGCCGCTGGGCGAGGCCCCTTCGGGAATATCAATCTCCAGGGCCGCTTTGCGGATATTGTCAGGGGTTGGGGTCCCATATTTCTTTACGGCGAAGTCCAGGGTCTCCATTAACATCCAGGTATGCCCAAATCCCATGGTGGCATGGGCCGGGGGAGAAGGTTCTTTGTATTTTTCACTATACCGTTTGAGAAATTCATTGATCACCGGTCCCATGTCTTTGCGCAGTTTTTTCTGATCCAGGTTTTGGGCCGGGGAATTGTCCACGTTGTAAACATAATTCATGATCTCCCGCCCGAGGGATTTTTCCAGGTTAGGAAAGTTGGCGTAACCAGCGCCATGGCCGATTATGGCTTTGGTCTTGAATCCCAGCTCGCGAGCCTGGCGGAGGAAGAGAACAATGTCCGGATAATAGCCGGTGTGCAAAATAGCATCCGGGGCGGCCGCTTTGAGCTTCAAGACCATGGAGGAGAGATCTTTGGCTTTATGGTCATAACCTTCTTTCATAACAACTTTCATGCCATACTTTCCGGAATGTTCCAGATTCGCTGCCGAAACACTCATGCCATAAGGGCCGTCCTCATATAGGACCGCTACTTTGACCTGGCTTGGCTCTTTATATTTCAAAAGGGAGATGTTTTCTTTCAAAAACTCCACCGAGCTCTGCCCCCATTGCGAGCCCATAGGTTGCGGGCGGAAGACATACTGGAGATTCCTTCCCTCCACCACTTTGTCGGAGATGGCAATCTGGATCCAGAGGATGGTTTTGTTCTTGTCGCAGATGGGAGCGAGGGGCACACCAATGCCGCTGGAATAGACTCCGGTGATAATGGGGACCTTTTCCACGTGGATGAGCCGCTCCGTTTCCCGGATGGCCACATCCGGGTTCGACTGGGCATCCGAGGTTACCGGAACCAGTTCATATTTGTTTTGAATTCCCCCTTTTTCGTTCCACATATCCATGGCCATCAGGCTGCCGCGATAACCCGCTTCGGCGCCGGCGAGGGCAAAGGATCCTGTAAGAGAATAAAGGACCCCGACCCGCAGTTTTTCTTTGGCCCAGGCTGGGGATTGAAGGACGAATACCAAAGAAACGATTAAGACGGCTACCATGATCTTTTTCATCGCTCTCCTCCTTTGGGGTTAAAAATTATTAGACTTTTCCCTGGATGACCAAAATCTTCAAAGTAAAAGGATAATAGACAAAAGGGAATTTATTGTCAAGATTTTTTTGGGCCGACGTATGATGTATTACCTTGGGGTAAATTCAAAGGGATGAGCGCCAGAAAAGCCAGGGTGGAGACGAAGGGCGTTTAGGCTGCAAAAATTCTCACAAAGGCCACAGCCGGTGCAGAGGGAACTATTGAAGAGCAACCTTCCTGCCCCATCTTTCTGGCTTCGTTTTAAAGCTCCCGTGGGGCACATAGCCACACAGGCCCAGCAGGAATTGCAGCTTTCATGGAGGGTCGCATGGTAATAATAGTTTTTTAAGACTTCCTTGCTTACTCGATCCGGCATGATACGGAGGGAGCGATTCAACATCTTTCTTTTTTCCGGAAGATTTTTGGCAACGTAAAGTTTTCCCTTTTCTACGGTTGGAGATATTTGATCGTAAAAATCCCTCGCTCCTTGAAAAGAAAGATTTTTCAGAATCTTGAAAAAATTTCTGCGGTCATAAGAAACCTCTTCATAGCTCAGGTCAGACTTGTCTTCCACCAGTTTAATTCTTTCCAGTATTTCCAAAGAAGTTTTGGCGGCGAGGTTCGTGAGCCGATTTTGAAGGATTGGCACGATAAGTCCATTGCGGCAATCCGCGCAAGCCGTCAGGTTTACCTGCAGCCGTTTTTCCAGCGCTACGGTCAGGGTGATGATGTGCTCCTCCGAGAGAAAGCCAAAACAAGGGAACTTTTCATGGGCGGGTAAATCTGGTTTAAGGTTGCAGGCAATCACCGGGGAATGAATCTTTTTTATTAAGTCGTTAATTAATACCCCGCAGCTTGCTGCGGGGAACCAATGGCTGGGTTTCCAAAGGGGCGCCGCAGCCCTTTGGTCGAGGGCGGGGTAAATGCCCCGCCCGAGAATGCGAGCGTGCAAGGTGGCCGAA
>JAHJQK010000024.1 GCA_018819135.1 Pseudomonadota bacterium
CCCCGCAGCTTGCTGCGGGGAACCAATGGCTGGGTTTCCAAAGGGGCGCCGCAGCCCTTTGGTCGAGGGCGGGGTAAATGCCCCGCCCGAGAATGCGAGCGTGCAAGGTGGCCGAAGGTCACCTTGCCGCGAGTTTACTTCCGAAATCGGCCGGGATGCGAAATTCAGTAAGCCCGGTCCTCGCTTCCTGAGAGAGATGGTAGGCGATTTTAAGATAAATATGATAGGGGGGCACCATGCTCTCTCGCGCCCAGCTCTCTTCGATAATCTCAATGAGTTCTTTCGAGATATCGATGCACCAGCGATCGGTCCAGCGGTCTTCAAACCAGTGAGATAGCTTATTGCAAGCATCCTGGTCGAGAACGTCGATATTCAACTCCCCTTGCTGCGACAAACCAGCAAAAGTAAGATTGCTGCTGCCGAGGTAGCCGATCGTCGGGCTAATGGGATCAGGACGGAAAAGGAGATAAAGTTTTGCATGAAGTGGGTGTCTTAGGAACAGTTTTACGATAACTTTATTGGCGCGTATCTGTGAGGCGAGGCGGCGAAGACCGATTTCATCTTCATTTGTAGGGGCACCAAACATGAGTTGCTGGCGAAAATCCTCGGCAAGCTTCTTTTTCAGCCGATTGACAGCCTGGTTGTCCATCCCTGCTTCTGACTTTAATAAACTGAGGGCTGAATAAAGATCTTCCTGGGGAAGCCGCTGCATCCCGACGAGCAGGCGACAACATTGGTCCGGCCCTCCTGCCCATTTTTCAATAAACTCATCAATCGCCTTCCATCCGCGAAGATTAAAGTATCCTACGCAGAAGTCGGCCCGATTTGATAATGCCAGCGTTTGACGAAGGGCGGGGAGAAGGGATTGATCGATATTGTCGAAAATACGGGGCATCTATGTATTTCTCCTCAAAAAAGACGATTCGGATTGGAGGGTGCGGAAAAAGAGGATGGCGATTTTGGAAAGAGGCAACCAATTGGACTTCGATTTGTGGGGCTGGTTGATCCGCCATGGGCGGGCTAACTGATCACCGTTCATTCTTATTCCCCGCTTTTTGGTAGGCCTGGGTTTAAAATCCAGGGAAAGGGTTGTAGGGGAAATCCGGAATTTACCGCATAATAACAAAAACCAGCGAATATGTCAAAAAACTACGGGGGCATAATGGGGGACATGCTGAGCGGGCATTGTCAAGCTCATAATGAGTCCCTTAAACTTCAGGTCTCGTCCCTTTCGAAGTCTATCAGGATACACCCGAAGCTGTCACTCCAAGGGACTGAACAACTTTTGGTTCTTCCCCCGCCACAAAAATTTTGCCCGCCACCTGAAATATTTTCCTGAATAGTTTAAAACACTCTGAGAATCTTGCCAAAGTGCCAGGTAAATTTTCATAACGGTTTCGACTTCTGCCAGTCCCACCCGGCCGATGGAAATCCCCCCTGCCCCCCCTTTTGGAAAGGGGGGGCAGGGGGGACAGGATACGCCTTTAAAGGATAAATTTTTCAATTTTCACGCCCGGGATTTTTTCAAAATCCCTGAAATCAAAAGTGACAACTGAAAATCCTAAGGAGATGCAGGTGGCCCCAATCATTAGGTCATGCGAGCCAATAGGAATCCCTTTTTTGGCCAAATTGGCCCAAACGCGTGCGTATATTCTGGCAGCGCTTAGATCGAACGGAAAGATCGGGAAAAGCTCGATCACCTTTTCGACAAAGGCTTCTCTTTTTAGACGCCTCTTTTCCGAGTCCGCTCGATGGACGCCATGGAGAAGTTCGGAGACGGTAATTACGCTGATACCGAACGGTTCATTTTCCCTTCCGGCAATGATTTTCTCAATTTGGTTGAGATTCCGCTCCAGGTAAACCAGGACGCTGGTATCAAAGATTACGCCCATTTGTTTTCCTTCGGCATAGATGGTTGATGTTCCCGGATTTCTCTCAAGTCATGTCCAAAACGATCCGCTTCTGCGCCAAGATGGGGGATGTTCTTCAGCGCTTCCTCGAGTTCGCCGAGTAATTTTCTTCGGGGAGATGTTTCTACAGGAGAAATCGAAGCTACCGGTTTCCCCCCTCGCACAATGGTATAAGATTCCCCCCGATATCTAACGGAGTTCAAAATCTCAGAGAATTTTCTCACCGCCTCCGTCGCGCTAACAACTTTTCCCATGTCTTCTCCTTTTGCAAAATATGATAATCATATTTTACTACTAAAAACATTATTCGTCAATCAATGAAGCAGCAATGAAGCAGCAAGAATTCTCCCTTGATGAGTATAGGAATTCGTAAAAACGCGGTAAAATTGCTGGGCTGCCCTCTTTACTTACACTATCAGGCAAAATCAAGCAAGGTGCGATCGATGAGTTCCTCATACCATGCCTGGACTCGATAATTATGTAAAAAGCCGCAGTGTTCTCCGTTTATTCTTCCCGCCGAAAGACCTTGGCAAAGCGGCGAGCTGCGGGCCCAGGCCGGAGACGTAGGTTAGGAGCTGGGCGCTGGCCGTGTTCACCTCCACCCCTACGGCGTTGACGCAGCTCACGACTACGTCGTCCAGGCTGCGCTTGAGAGCCGGCTGATCTACGTCGTGCTGGTACTGGCCCACCCCGATCGATTTGGGGTCGATCTTCACGAGTTCAGCCAGCGGGTCCATGAGCCGCCGTCCGATGGAGACGGCGCCGCGCACGGTTACATCGTGATCCGGAAACTCTTCCCGGGCAGCTTTGGAAGCGGAATAGACCGAGGCGCCGCTCTCGTTGACCAAGATCACCGGGATCCCGCCGGGGAGCGGCAGGCTACGGATGAACGCTTCAGTCTCCCTTCCTCCCGTGCCGTTGCCTACGGCGACAGCCTCGATCTGAAACTCCGCGCAGAGTTCCATGACCCTTCGGGCAGATTCCTCTCTTCCTTTATCGCTGAGCAGAGGGAAGATCGTTTCGTTGTGCAGAAGCTTTCCCTGCCGGTCAAGACAGACGGTTTTGCACCCCGTTCGCAGGCCGGGGTCGATGGCCAGGACGTTTTTCTGACCAAGCGGGGGAGCCATTAAAAGCTGGCGGAGATTACCCGCGAAAATCCGGACGGCTTCCTCATCGGCGCGCTTCTTCGTATCCAGGCGGATTTCCGTTTCCAGGGAAGGGGAGAGGAGCCGGGTGTAGCTGTCCCGCATGGCCAGTTGAACCTGGGCGGAGCAGGCGTTCCCCCCCTTGACGAAGAGGCGCTCGAGGATGGCCAGGGCTTCGGGTTCCGGCGGCAATACGGTAAGGTTTAGGAAACCTTCTTTTTCCCCGCGGCGCATCCCGGGCCGACTGGTCTTCGCTGATCCACTCGGCGATAATGTCCCGCGCCCCTTCTGGAACAATCCCATGCTCCCCATGCTTTTTCTCGTATCGGCCCTGAAGACAGGCACGGCCTCCGTTCTTTTGGGTGGATTCTTGCTGAGGTACGTGGTCGTCTATGCCGGACAGGTGGCCAGGGTGATCTCTTTTTAAAATTTTGTTGCCCATCAAATCCCAGGTACGCACCCGGGGGCCCGTACCATGAGAACCGGAACGCAGGAAGAGCGCAGAATCCGATCCGCTACGCTCCCCCACACCCAGCGGCTTACTCCCGATCGGCCATGGGTGGCGATGACGATCAGATCAATCTGATTCTTCCCGGCAAAATCTGCCAGCCCTTCCGCGACTCTCCCGAACAAAACCTTGTTCTGGACGCTGACCCCTTCATATTTCACCCGCTTGACCAGCTGCTTTAGGTACTCTTCCGCAGCGAGCTTATGTTCGGCTTCAATTTTCGCAATCTGCTTCTCATCGATAACATAATCGCCGGTGGGCTGATGGAAAGGCTCCACCACCCGTACAAAAACAACGTCTTTAACCTGACTCCCCTGAGCCAGGGTTGCCACGTGCGGAAGCACGCACTCCGCCAATTCGGAGCCATCTAATGGAACCATGATCTTCTGATACATTGTCCTTCTCCTTTCCGTTAGATTGCAATTGCCCCAGGCTGACTTGCCTACTTTACTATACTACATCCTTCAAAAGGTAATCTGGGAAACAGGGTAGACGCAATCAGGAACCTGGAAGTTTTTCTTCCGCACAAAATCGATCGCCTTTTTGGCCGCGGGCAAAGAAATTTCATTCTGGGAAATAAACTGTCCTGCTTCTGGCGGCAGTTCGGCATCTGCCTTTGCCTCCGGATCGAGTACTCCCTTCGCCGCCAGGAAAGCACGATAAGACGCGGAAAGGTCTACGGCCCAATGCCCCTCAAATGCTCCCAACCGTTTTCTGCCGCTGATTTCAAAGGTACCGAGCTTCATTCGATCTCCCGAGATTTAGAGATAGGGACGCAGATTTTTAACCCTATCCCTAGTTATATACTTTTAATTTATCACCACTGAGCCTGATTTCAAGGGGAATTATTTGCATGGGACCCACTTTTGATGATCTCACAAAAAGTCATCAAGAAAGATAGTCTCCACATGGTTTTTGCTTTTTCTGCATACTTCATGATGAACAAAATAGGCTCTTTCTTTGTAGGGATTTTTTTAGTAGTATGGCATGAGAGGCTGGAGCCCGCATGCTGCGAAAATCCCCCCTTGCCCCCCTTTTTTAAAGAGGGGTTGGGGGGATGGGAAAGTTATTTTTTACGCAAGATATGAGCCTTATACCACGCTTTAAAGAAAGGATAAGAGATGGAGGCAATAAAAATCATGCCTTGCCTGGATATGAAAAACGGACGGGTTACCAAGGGAGTTCATTTTGTCGATTTGCGGGATGCCGGCGACCCGGTGGAACACGCCCGATTCTACCAAAACGAAGGGGCCGATGAGCTGGCCATGCTGGACATTGCGGCTACGCTGGAAAACCGTAAAACCCGTCTGGAGTGGGTACGGCAAGTTTCTTCTATTATTGAAATTCCTCTGACCGTCGGTGGGGGGATTAACAGCCTGGAGGATATTAAATTGGTTTTGGAAGCCGGAGCCGACAAGATTTCCATGAACAGTGCCGCCGTAAAGGATTCCGAGTTGGTGAGGAATGCCGCTCAAAAATTTGGTTTCGCCAAGATCACTGTGGCCATTGACGCCAGAAGAAACAAGGAGATGCCCTCCGGCTTTGAACTGGTGGTGGCGGGAGGAACCAAGCCGGTAGGAAGGGATGCCATCATCTGGGCCAAGCAGTGCCAGGAGTTGGGAGCAGGCAGCATTTTGCCGACGAGCATGGATGGGGACGGAACCTTGGCCGGCTATGACCTGGAGTTTACCAAAGCGGTGTCAGAGGTCGTGAAGGTGCCGGTGGTGGCTTCCGGTGGCGCTGGAACGCTGGAACATTTTTATGAAGGCGTGGTCAAGGGTGGCGCCCAGATTCTGCTGGCGGCCTCGGTCTTCCATTTTCGCACCATTCGTATCAAGGAAGTAAAAGAATATCTGCGGGCCAAAGGCCTGAAGGTGAGTTTATAAACCCATCTCAAGGTATCCAATGGGGATGTTCTTTAAAATAAACCTTCATCTCTTACCCGCATCCCCTTTTTCGAAGCGGTTCCTCAATTCTTTGTAAAGAATTTTTCCTAATTGATTTTTGGGCAGTTCATCAATAAAGGCAATGCTGCGGGGGCGTTTATAGCCGGCGAGCTTGTCTTGGCAAAAGGAAAGGAGGTTTTCCGCGGTTGGCCTCTCCCCTTCCCGGAGGACCACAACAGCCATCACCCGCTCTCCCCATTCCTTGTCTTTGATTCCAATTACAGCCGCCTCTTGCACTGCCGGATGGAGAAGGAGCACTTTTTCCACTTCGGCTGGATAAACATTTTCTCCACCGCTGATAATCAGGTCGGTCCGCCGCACCGTTAAATATTGATACCCTTCTTCGTCAACCCGCGCCAAATCACCTGTGTAAAGCCATCCATCCCGCAAAGCCTTGGCTGTTGCCTCGGGATTTTTGTAATATTCCTTCATCACCGCTGGCCCCTTGACGATGATCTCGCCAACTTCTTCTCCCTTAACATCCTCCCCTTTTTCATTCACTACCCGCACCATCTGGCTGAAATGAGCCCGGCCTACCGAGTCTGGTTTGCGGAAGGCATCACGGTGGGGCAAGAAAGTCGTCAACGGCCCTCCCTCCGTCAAACCCATTAAGTCATCCAACGTCGCCAGGGGAAAGGCTTGCATCAATTTTTCCTTCAACTCTACGGAGGTGACCGCGCCTCCCGTAAAAAGCAACCGCAGGGAAGCAAGGTCATAATCCTTACGTCGGGGATGCTCCAGGATCCGTACGAACACCGTAGGTACGGCAAAGAAAGCGGTTATTTTTTCCTCCTGGATTTTTTCGAAGAACTCCGGCAAAGAAAATCCCGCCAATATTACCACCTTGCCCCCGCTAAAAATTGTGGAGAGCAGCATGGTGTGTCCGGCGGCGATGTGAAAAAGGGGGGTGGTGATGGCAAAAATATCTGTCCCTCGGAGGCCGGTATCCACCAGCATGTTCAGGCTGTTCCAAATTCTACTTTTGTGGCTATGCACGGCTCCCTTGGGGAATCCAGTGGTGCCGGAAGTGTACATGATGGAATGTTCATCATCTTCCGTCACCAAAACTGAGGGCTCCTGAGGTGAGGAAGCCTGCAAAAGATCTTGGTACTCTGAAATTCCTCCAACCTGGACGGCTTTTTTGACTTTTCTGCACCGGGGAAGGAGCTTCGCGATATTTTCTTTAAATTCAGGTCCGAAAAAAAGGAAAGAGGAATCGGAATTTTCGATAATATAACCGATCTCCTCTTCCTTCAGCCGAAAATTGAGGGGTACGGAGAGGGCACCTATTTTGCTCAAAGCAAAAGAGATCTCGGCAAATTCACTGCAATTGTTGAGAAGGTAGGCAACTTTATCTCCTTTGCCTACCCCTTTTCCTAAAAGAGCATTGCTCAGGCGATTAACCCGCTCATTAAAAACTTTATAGGTGTACCGCTTATTTCCAAAGATGACCGCGAGCTTATCCGGCTGCTCGTGGGCATTGCGCAGGAGCATATATCCGACATTAAGATTCATGGTTCGTTTTATTTTGCCACAGAGGGCACAGAGATCACAGAGGTAAAAAAACTATTGGCTGATATTCAAAAAAAGAACACACGAGTTTAGAAAAAGGAACCCGTTCACCTCAAAATTCGGTCAGTTTCTAGCCTAAGCCTTTCTTTTGGTTATTCTCTGTGTCCTCTGTGGCTAAAATTTAGCAGATAGCAACGGGACGGACCGGGGAGGCAGTCCCACCGATGATCCTGATGGGCAAGGCCACAAACAGGAATTCGTAAACCCTATCCCGGGCAATCTCCTCCAGATTGAGCATTTCCATGAGCTGGATTCCCCTCTGGTTTTGAAGGAGGACATGCACTAATTCTTCTTCTCCCTCACAAAATGATTAGCAATGATGAGTTGTTGAATCTCCGAGGTTCCCTCGTAAATACGGGGAGCGCGTACCTCCCGGTAGAGACGCTCCAAAGGAAAGTCATCCACCAGCACTCCATACCCTCCGTGGATCTGAACCGCTTGATCCACCACTCGCTGGGCCATCTCCGTGGCATAATACTTGGCCATGGAAGATTTGAAAGTTACATCAGGCTGGCCTGTATCCTTGGCCAAAGCCGCTTGATAGACCAAAAGCCGGGCGCAGTTGATCTCCACGATCATGCTGGCCAGCTTGAGCTGGATCGCCTGGTGCTGGGCAATGGGCTTCCCGAATTGAACCCGCTTCTTGGCATAGGCCAACGCCAGATCGAAGGCCTCCTGGGCGATGCCCACCGCATGGGCCCCCACCGAACAGCGCAAGAGGTCCAGAGTCTGCATGGCCACAGTGAATCCTTTCCCTTCTTCTCCCAGCAAATTCGCCCGGGGAACGAGGCAGTCCTTGAATTGCAACTCATTGACCACGTCAATGGCCAGGATCTCCATCTGCCGGGTGACTTCATACCCCGGAGTGCCGGTTTCCACCAGAATGGCCGAAATCCCCTTCGTTCTCAGGGAGGGGTTGGTCTTGGCAAACAAGACGATATATTGAGCGATTCCGGCGTTGGAGATAAAACATTTGATCCCATTGATGCGGTAATGATCACCCTCTCTCAAAGCTTTCGTCTGCAGGCTTCCAGCATCTGAACCCGCTTCTGGCTCAGTCAAGGCAAAGGCAGGAATAATTTCTCCACTGGCCACCCGCGGTAAATAACGCTTCCGAATTTCAGATGATCCAGCCAGAACCAAGGGGTAACTCCCCAGCCCTTGGGTAGCAATGCTCGCACCTGCAAAGTTGTGACCTCGCCCCAATTCCTCCCGAGCCACGCAGATAGGAAGGGACCGGACAGTTTCATACACCCCGCCGTATTCCTGCGGGACAAGAAGGCGGTATATGCCTTGCCGGCCCATGCGTTTAACGATTTCAATTGGATAACTTTTCTTTTTCTCGATTTCCGCAACAAGAGGCCGGATTTCCCGGTCCACGAACTGTCGGGTCTCTTCCTGTAATTTTTTTTCTTCAAGGGAAAGTTCAAAATCCATATCCAATGATCCTTTCCATTTGGCGAATAGCTCTTAGCTGATAGCTCATAGCAAAAAAACATTAGCTATGAACTATGAGCTATAAGCAATGAGCTAATTAATCCATTCGGTATTTTTTGATCTTCTCCTCGTTAAGAATTGCTCCATTTCCATGGCGCTTAGGCAGTTCAATGATCCCGTCCTTTAGAGAAATCGGCTCGGCGAGTAAATCATCCTTCAAGCCTAAGAAAAAGGAGATCTCGCTGGGGTAGGAAACATTTCGGCGGGCAGCGCCAAAATGAGCACTGGCTAAAGTTCCAACCCCGGTCTCGGCCTGGGTGCCCATCAAACAGGGAATTCCGGCCATTTCAGCCTGGTGAATAATTTTCAGCGAGAGCGTGTAACCTGTGCGCGGAGTCTTGATGCTTATGATCCCGATGGCCCCGAGATCGATCTCCCGGGCTACATCCTGGGGGGTAAAGACACTCTCATCTCCCATGATGGGGATGGATATGGCTTGGGCAACCTTTTCCCTTCCTCTCCAGTTCCACACCGGAATCGGCTCTTCCACAAAAGCGAGCCCGTACTCTTCCATCTTCTTAATCGTACGAATGGCCGTGGAAACATCATAGGCCATATTGGCGTCGGCATAAATCAATACATCCGGCCCGATACTCTCTCGCAGTGATTTAATGACCTGGATATCCTTCCCGGGATCAATTCCCACCTTGACCTTGAAGGATTTAAATCCTTTGGCGCGCATGTCCATCGCTTCCTGGATCATTTCGGAAGTGGAGCGCATGCCGAGCATCCAGCTCACGGGAAGGCGGTCAGAAGAGCCTCCCAGGATTTCCCAAAGCGGAAGTCCCCGGGCTTTGGCTGTCGCATCCCATAAAGCCAGATCGATTGCTCCTTTGGCTGTGGGATTCCAGTGAAGGGTATCGAATTTGGACCAGATTTTTTCAGTATGGTTTGGATCAAGGCCAATGATCATTGGTCCAAACCAGTTTTTGATGGCATAGAGAATGGAGGCCTGGGACTCCCCATAAATCGTGGGTCGGGGGGTGGCCTCGGCTATGCCGATGATTCCGTCATCCGTATGAACTCTGACGAGAACATGTTCCGCGGCCTCAAGATAGCCCGCCAGACCCCACTTCAAAGGAGTAAGGTAAGGAATTTTAAAAGGAATCGCCTCGATCTGGATGATTTTCATATCAACCCCTTTTTTCAATTTGCCATAGAGGTCACAGCGCGGCATAGCCGCAACCAAAAAAACATTAGCCACAGAGGGCACAGAGATCACAGAGATCTAAAGAAAGATCTTAAAAAAGACAATTTAGGACACAGATAAACATAGATAAAATTAAAAAATTCTTAAAAATTTTTTCAGAAATTGAACGTTAGTAGTACAGAGAACACAGAGTTATAAATACCGTAAAAACCGTGAGGCGCAAGGTGTAAGGCACAAGGCCTAAACCGCAGGTTCATAACTTTAGGCACTTTAGCTCACTTTAGGCACTTATTTTTTATTAAGTCGTTAATTAATACCCCGCAGCTTGCTGCGGGGAACCAATGGCTGGGTTTCCAAAGGGGCGCCGCAGCCCTTTGGTCGAGGGCGGGGTAAATGCCCCGCCCGAGAATGCGAGCGTGCAAGGTGGCCGAA
>JAHJQK010000220.1 GCA_018819135.1 Pseudomonadota bacterium
CTGCTCCGGCAACGGGACGCATTCTTCCGTCTCGTCTCCTCGGCAGCTTCTTCCTACATGTATGCCCTCCCTCCACTTTTTCCACCATGGAGGGTCCATTCAAATCGGTGATAGAGGAGGAAGGTGGAGTCGGCGGTAACATCTCCTCGAACAATCTCCCGAGCAAGGGGATTGGAGAGCGTATTTCTGAGGGCATGATAGCAAAATAAAGGAAGATGTCAAGAGGAAGATTTCCCCGCATCTGGACCCCTTCGATGAAACTTCTTTTGGGGGAATGTGGACTTCACCAACTGTTCACCTCGATATTTCTCGCGAAGCTGATGATTACTGATTGAAAGAGTGGAGAACGATGGTGCTCAACAGCGGGGTTTATGGCATCCGCTGCGGGGAGTGCTTAGGCGGTCTATGTTACCCACCTAATGATTACTGAATTGACAACAATTCGGCTCCTTTTTCAAACAGCGGTTCCTTAATCTCATGTACGAGTCCATATTCCATAGCTTGTTCTGGATTGAGTGCTGTTCTGCCCCGCATATCTTTCAGAACATCAGCCTCCGGCTTGCGGGTTGTTGTGGCTACAATACCGGCTATATTTTCCGTGTCGAGCTGTAGACCTTTGAGGCGTTCAGCTAGCTGGTCTTCCTCAAGCGCAGCGCCTTGCGGGAAGTTTGCTTGGACACCGTGGAGCAAAAAAGTTGCGTGGGGAGCCGACAGACGTTTGGCCCCAGCGCAGAAAAGAACCAATGCAACCGAGTTCGCCATTCCGAAATTGTGTGTCTCAACCTGTGCAGGGATTCCCTTCATAAAATTGTAGGCTGAGATACCAGCATAGGTATTACCACCGCCGCTTGAAATGAGCAGCACGAATTTTGTTGCACCCTCCTTCAGCTTTTGTTCGACCATCGTCATCAAGGCTTTGGCTGTATTTGGATTCACCTCTGCAAAAAACCGAATGTATACAGTCTTGTCAGGCATGGTGTCCTCCTTCCATTAGCTCGGTTTGTACGGATAACATTAATCCTTATATTGCTGAGGCATTTTCCAACACAATGATGTTCCCGGAGTAGAAATGTATTAAGTTTTGGTGGGGACATCAATTGTTTTTTTTTGATAGGCAAGGCAGAGAATGCCTGGTTACAAGGCCTTTGAAATCATTAGGGAATATTTGGGGGAAATCGGGGTCTTAGATTTTTTGCTCTTTGACAATTGAAAATAAGGTATTTTCATAATCAATTGTGCAATTTGGCACTTTGAAGAGATGCCAGATTTTCGCAGATTAGCCTTGCGGAGTCGGCTATCCTTTTTGCCACCGACTCCGTAATTTTACCATATACGATTGCATGCGCATAATTGCAGGGGACCGGAGCGTGATAAACTTCTAAATTCTCTTTTCGGAAGATGCTCGCGACCAAACTTCCGAGCCCATGTCTTGGATATTTCTGCAAAACCTTTTCAGGGGTCGTCAGTTTTGCAATGCTTACCGACAAGTCTGGAGTTTTTTGTTTGAAAGCCGCTGAGCTTATTTTCCCATGTTTTATTTGCTCAGGATGGATTCTTCTGTAAAGTTCATTTTCATCCTTAATCTCTTCGTTTCCTTTTGTCTGAGACAGCATAGCACCTATTCATTCTTCCGAAGCCATGATATATAATGCACTATTTCTGTGGGTGATTCAATCGTGTCTTCTTGATAATCTTTTTCTTTCTTCAAAACTCGGAGCAAAAATATTTTTTCCTCTAATGGCGGGGGAACCACTCTTGCCTCAAGTTCTTTATTGTTATTCTCCCATTCCAATTGGATGCTTCCGTCTGCACAAGGAGCAATAAATGGAATGAGTGGTTCATAACCTATCTGCTTCTGTGCCTCATAGGCCTCAATCAATACTTCGAGGGCATTGGCGATCGTTCCAGTTGAAATTTTAACCGCCCCATATGAATCCCAATTGCTCGGGAGTTTCATTATTCTTTCAATCTTTGTCCATAACTGATTTATATATTTTTGAAGCGCAGGAATTTTCGACGACTCCCATGTAGGGACGATCCAGTTGTTTTCTCCTGTAGAATGAACCGGAGCAGAACCCAGGTGGGTCAATGCATCATGTTGAATAATATAGGCATAGGTATAATTAGCTGCATTTATTACCTGCAGTCCAAAATTCTCTAATTTGAAAGAGTGGGCGCTGGCTTTGCTGGAAAAAGTTCCCACTTCTAAATTTTTGAAAATCGATAAATGTCGTTTAGCTGTATTTCCAGAAAAAAATGCGGTACGCAAAGCTACGTCTTCAACAAAGTCTTCTGGCCATTTCTGTGCGGCCGATGATAATCTTTCGGATTCAAGAAGAATTTGCTCCATACTATTCTTCTCCTGGAAAATACAAAGAAAGGATTGAATCAAATTCTTCTTTTACTAGCCGGAAAAAATCTCTAATCTCTTGATCGGAAAACTCTCTCTTTTCCATTTCTTCTGCGACTGTATTTATATCCTGCTCAACCAGTACAATGGATTCGCGTTCTGGCTTGACAAGAATTCCAGTCTTACAGCGTACCCAACTGTTCACATTAAACCGATCAGCGAAGGAATATCTCTTGTGAGCATGAATTTCAAAATTTTCTGGACGATTAAACGGTGCGGTTAACCATTTTTCTTTACAAAAATGCTGTGCCAAAAATAGCCCCGGATTTGGATTTTTTAGAGATCTATTTAACACCGTTGCTATTCTGCCTACTTTCCCGTTAACGATGTTTACATAATCAATTAAAACATTGGCTGCGAAGCCAAGATAATCTTCCAAAATTATTGTGTCCGTCTCGGTTTGTCTTAACCAGAACAAATTAGCTCTTTTGGGAGCAAGTTCAAGTTTTTTATGCTTGCTCGAATTTTGTAAGATGATCCTTGGAATTTCTGAGGGGGCATCCAATGGAAGTGGCAAACTTATCGGAGAAGAATCGAATACTTCACTCCATTTTTGCAAAACGGAACCCAATAATTTTGAGGTGGCGAAGGACAGGCTAGGTGTAAATATAGTTGTTTGGATTGATGTGATCTCAAAGTCAGTGATGGTAGGCATGTCTAAGTGTCTCGGAAATTGATCGTATTTTATGTAACTAATTGAAATTAATGGATAAATCGAAAGGTTCTTTACGGTTGCAATTATATTTTCATTCTAATTAAAACAGGTAATTAAGTCAAGCAATAAAAACATTTCTGTCAATAAAAATATTTCTTCTCCTCCGTCAACATCACTTTCCCCTGGGTAAGGAAAGGAGTAATGTAATGGCCGACTTCTTCACCGTCAACGAACTGACAGATTAATTCGGTGTCAACCGTAAAACAATCTACCGGGGCCTGTGGCTAAAACTATCCCGGCTTATAAGGTCGGCAAGATCTGGGGGATTGCCAGGAAAGTTATCAAATGGCTCAAGAAGTAGTTTTTTCGGTTCGCGTGTCCAAATCAGACCAAAGAATTTTTAGGGAAATATTTGCCCCTTTATAATTATCCCATTTTGCTGATTTTCGTTTGAAATGTTGAATCCTGAAAGAAAGTTTAACAATCACTCTTTCAGTAGGAGGAAGTACTCTACATTTTTGGAATTAAACTGTCAATCAATAGTTTTAGGAAGCTACAACACTCCACTTACCCCTCCATTCTTCCCATGTCAAATTAGATTCCACCCCATAAACACCGTTTCCATGACGGAGAAAAGCGAACCACAGTTCGTTTTTTGATCTACTCCGGTCCAACCCAAGATTTAAACTTTTAAGGTTTTTACCGATTTCTGTCCTCTCCCCGCCAAAATTCCTAAAAGTTTAAAAGTTCATCTCCAAAATTTCCTGTTCTTAAATCCATTCCCACGACAAGAGCAAATTCCAACCCTGATCAAATCCAAAATCGGCTTCATTTTTCAGGTATATCCTCTCCGGTCCATATATGTTTTTACCAAATATCCATTAACATCCTTCCTCAAAGGGATGTGGGACGTTTAACGGGGGTTTTCTCTCCCACAGCACCCCCAAGGTAACCACTTTTCCGAACCACCTCCCCTAACCAAATTTAAACAGCATAGGAGGACGCATGGACCCAGTTCCAGAAATCCGAAGGGAAAAAGTGTTTCTTCAACCAGGTATGACCAGCCATGAAATCATGAAAACCTACGGGCTTTCTTCCGACCAAGCTTACAAAGCAAAAGTGAAGGGGTTCTTCGTCAAGAACTACTCGAAGAAGCAAATCGTCATCGACAGGGAGAATTTCAATTCCGCAGTTTGCTATCCGCTCGCCAAAAAGGTCTTTGGAAAGAATTTCAAATGGAACCCTTTAGCTCAGTCCATCTATGACGACATGATCCAGGAAGCTGTCACGAGACTGTTCGAATTATCGGGAAAGACAAAAGAGATGGCCAACGGTAAGTACAGCGAGAATTATGCGAGCTTCTGGGTGGCCCACAACGCCATGCTGAGTTTCCTGAAAACCTGGGAAAGGCAGAACAAGTGGTGCACGTCGTTTGAGGAACTGGCCAATCCGATCCGGGAAGGGAAGAGGTTGTATTCGCCGGATTTTGGGTGGATGTATGTTTGAGATGGGAAGGGAGAAGGGGCTTCTTATAACGCCCCTTATTTTGGTTTGTCCTCAACAATTTTAATCTCCTCTTCTGATAAATCATATAATTCATAGATAAGTTGATTGATTTGGTGGTCCGTAGCCCCGATCTGTCGCTCTATGGCTATTTTTTTATCACCTGTTTTTGCTGAGTAATAATTCTCTTGCAATTCAGCCATGACGTCCACCAAAGCTACAATCCGATCATGCTTACCTTTCTCTATTAGATTTGAAGGATTAATAGTGCGGATTGGTAGTTGATTCAAAATAGTTGGTTTCACCTGAGCTAATACTCTCCCTTCTTCGAGTGCAAGAAGGCGATAAATAAAGACAAATAATTTGGAATTAAGAACCGCCATCAAGTAATTAATGTTGACGAATTCCCGCACTCCAAATAAGTACAATCCATCAGTCACAAAAGTCTGGGCTTCATCAAGAGCCACTATAATTTCATCTTCAGTGATAACGCCTAGAATCTTCTTTTTCTTTAAGAATATCTCTTCTTTTCGTGGACGGTGTAATGAATATATTGGATGCTTTTTTTCTCTCACTTCCCTACAAGTAATATCAATTTTAAATTGATCAATATATGTGCGAATATTTGGTAGTTCCCGAAAGTTGTCATCGGAAGTCGTATAAATTAACCAAAGTTCTTGGTGATCAATAAAATATCGCTTGACTTGTTTGCCTCCCGTTAACACTCGTCGTAATTTATTTTTCTCTAAACCCCATTCCCTAATTGTTTTGCTATCGACAATAAAAGCTTTCTTTAAATCGGGGCTAACCCCCCTCTGTATTCCGTCTTTATCAACTAAATCTTGAAGCAATTTATAAGGAATATTCTCTATCTTTCTCCAAATAGCATACCGTGTTGGATTTGCTGTAATAAATAATTGACCCGGTATTTTGAATATATCTTCTTGCAAAATACTTTCAAAATGAGATCTGTCTATGATTGCGGCTGGTTTATCAGTTTTGCTTATATCAGAAATATCAGCAACTTCAATTTTATGTTTCAGATAATGGCCCTTTTCAAGAATTATTATCGAAGCTGGCCGAGTCACTTTTTCAAATACATTCCCCATATTCAACAATTTATCAATCTTGAAATTTTTCATTATGAATTCCCGCAATTTTTCATTATCATTTTGATATAAAATAACATCCGGTAGGATCATACCAAAACGACCCCCTGGTTTAACTTTTTTACATCCTTGATAAACAAAATACATAAATGAATCAATCATTCTAACTATAATCTCTTGGTTGTTATTTCGAAGATACTCTAACTCATGATCTGAAAAATCAGCACCCCAAGGAGGATTTCCTATCACACAATCAAAACCGCCCATTTTTATTTCTTCTGGAAATTCACTTTCCCAGTCAAAAATTCCGATTTTGTCCCTTTCTTCCTTATCAGCGAAGAGTTTTTCAGTAAAATATTCCGAGCCGATAAGTGAATTTCCACATTTGATGTTATTTACCAAGTCGGGTAAGGCTCGTTCTTTAAACAACTTCATTTGGCGTTCAAGGGAATCCTGATATTCTCCCTCAAGAACCTTTAGAAGCAAACTTAATTTGGTAACCTCCACAGCTTGCGGGTCAATATCCACCCCATAAATATTATTCAAAAGTATTCGCTTTTTCTCCTGAATGGTGAGATACCACTGACCACCGCGCCCTTGATAAATTTCCTTGATGTGCTTTTTACTGCCATCCTTTTGATACCAATCACGATGGTAATCTAAGAGATACTGATATGCACCCAGAAGGAAAGACCCTGAGCCGCAAGCTGGATCCAAAATTCGAAGCGAACTAATCTGTCTCGGCCTCTTACCCTCACAAAGTTTACCAACTGTATTCTTGACGATATAGTCGACAATATATGTTGGGGTGTAATAAACACCACCGGCTTTCCTCACTTCAGGTTTTTCTTCAACCTTTGCTTGATGACCTCCTGTAAGCCGGATCACCTTTCCCAAAAATTGTTCATAAACGTGTCCCAATATATCCACTCCCAGCACTGAGAATTCATAAGGGGAGTCTGGATAATAAAGATTTTTAAAAATATCTTTCAGCGGATGATCATCAATTTTTAGTTCGGGGGTAAGCTGGTCAGTTTTAAAATCGAAAAGGCCGGAATTGTATTTCCCGTCCGCATGATAAAAGTATTCTCTTAGACGGTGGTAGGTATTGGTCCCATTAAGGAGCGACTGAATTTGTCCGTAAGATTCAATTCCCCTGTCCTCACACATTCTTAGGAAAATAATACGATCAATTGTGAGCTGCACTGCATAATTGAGCTCGCGAACCGTGAGCTTTGGGTTTCTCCTGGCTATGTCTTTAGCGAGAATTTCACGCCAATTTTCTATCTCTTTTAAGAATTCGGAATCTACCTCTGTCGTCCCGCGTTTTTGTCTGTCGGTTTCCGCAAATTTATCAAAAGATCCTTTCAGGACTGATTCTTTTGAAAGGAGATTATAAATCTCTTCGAAAAATTTGATATATTCGGTATAAGGATAAAAGCGGACCCTCCCGATGCTGGTTTTGTCGCCTGGTTTGGGCCGGATTCGACAGTCGTAGATAGCGAGTTCTGCAAAATTGGTTAGGATTGAGATGGGAAGTTTGGCGCTCCATGCGTATCGACGAAGTTGGTAAGATGGACCAGCTTGGTCTTTTATATCAACAGAGGGTTTTTTTGTTTCAAGGAAAAACTTCCTGCCGCCCCCGATGCGGAAACAATAATCAGGAGCTTTGGTGGCCCCAGAAACTTTAATAGCATCCTCATGAATAACATCTTTATACTGTTCCGCGTACCCTGATTTGTTGGCTACGTCCCAACCCAGAGCCTCAAAAAAAGGATCGATGAATTCTATCCGGAGCTGCGTTTCATTGTAGGCGGGACTTCGATAGGCGTCGAGGTTATTCTGGAAGCGGTCAACGAGATTGGAAATCTTTCTTGCGGCTTCGTCCATAACCTTCTATTCCTCTAAGAGGCGGATTCTTTTTTAGGAAAGATAGCACATTTTTCGGATTTATTCCAACGTTTGAAAGATCATTAAGGAAGGTCGCCCCGCTGGCCACTACTGATACCAAAAAGACCGGCTCCTTTGCCCTTCTTGGATAAAAAGACTAGATCCCACCTAAGCCCAGCTCGCTTCTCATACGCAATCCGGCGACAGGGGCGGAGAACAAGCTCTAAAGGGAATTTTTGCCGCTTGAAGGTGAAAACTTCAATTCTTTTCTGCCGTATTTTCTCTTTACTTCCTTCTTCGAATCACTCTCTTACCTGGTTTCTTCCTTCTGGTATCTACCTCAGGTCTCTTCTCTTTAGCTTTGACACTCGATCCTTCTTTCTCCCCCAAAATCCTCTTCACTTCCCGCTTCCTCAACTTCCTCAGGGCCACTAGAGCAGCTTTCTTCTCTCCTTGCGGTTTGAATTTCCCTTTTTCCCACATGGCCACAGCACCCAAACTTGCTCCCGTGAGAATTCCCAATTCCCTCTGGGATATTCCCAGCTTTTTTCTTAGACCCGCAATCCTCTCCGGCGTAAGGCGAGATGCCTTTACTTCTTCCGGGCTGGCCTCCAATTTGCGCTCTGTGCTTTTACTCTTGGATGCTTCCTTGGCCAATCGATCCAGAATGGTGAAGTTCTTGATGAGATTTGACAGCTTGAGTTTCATTCCCCAGACTTCCTTTCGAAGAGGACGAAAGGTTGAACGGACTTCCCTTTTGGCCAGACGTTGAATTTCGGATTTGATGATGGATTCGATTTTACCCATGAGAGGCTCCCTTCAGTGAGATTTTTGAACAATGTCAGTTATTGCTAGTCACTCTCGAAGATCACGCCAAACAGCCTTAGCCCAGCTTAGAAAAGAGTTCTCTACTAATTCTTAACGATACAAACACAAGATATGCTGTGAAACTAATAGTCGCGATCGTCAGGATGATTTTCCATCCCTTAGTAAATCTCGGACTTCTATACAGCAAGGGCAGAGCAAAAGGCCCCAATACAAAAAACAAGAGTAGAATAACGCTTATCGGTTTCAAATACCACCTTACTTTGCCACCTTCTGTATTCATAGAACTTCCTCAATCTGGCGATACGGCTAAGAAGAAGCACTGAATGAAACCGATCATATTAGGTACAACACCTAAGCTTGATTGCACTTTTGCAATTTGCCCCTGCGCAAACCTGATCAGACTTGCTTTTTGCTTGACTCTTTTATCTCCTGGAGTAATTCGACCTTCGTTATGACTCCTTTCTTCCCAACAGGTTGATCAATGCTTCCTGCTCGATGACGTTGCCCATATGGGGTCTATCCAAATTTCCGAACCATACAACCTCCCGGCTACCTCACTCGGGTAACGATTAAGGGTTGATGGATAAGGATCTCGCCGGGAATCCTTCTATTCTGGCAGGATTGTATGAAAATGGGGGTGGAAAGTCAAGGTGGTTGCTGAACAACCATTTATTCCGCTTGATTCCTAACTCCCTTTCCAATATACTCCCACTATCCAGCTTTAAATTCCATCCAACAGGAGGAAACAATGGCTAAGAAACCTATGACCAAAGCTCAGATCGTGTCCCATTTTGCAAAACAATTCGAAATTTCCAAGAAGATGGCTTCAGCAATTATTGAGGAGGTTGCAGCGCTGGCAGTCTCCGAAACCAAGAAGACCGGCTCCTTTACCCTTCCTGGTATCGGGAAACTGGTCCTGGTGAAGCGTAAGGCTCGTATGGGGCGCAATCCGGGAACAGGTGAGGTCATTAAGATTCCTGCCAAGACTGTGGTAAAAATGAGGATAGCTAAAGCGGCTAAAGAGGCTATCGTACCGGGGAAGAAGTAAGGAGATAAACTATGAAAAACGTAGAAATGTCTCTTGAAGGGAACATCCTTACAATTAAGGTCGATCTATCGAAGGAATTTGGTCCATCTGCTTCTGGCAAGACAATCATTATTGCCTCAACTGAGGGTAATGTGACCATTCCGGGACATGAGGGGGCTAAGGTCGGGTTGAACGTTTATCATAAGAAGTGAAATCGACTTTTTAATTGGACTGAAACATCAAATCCAGACTTATGCTGGAAGCATGAAACAAAAGGAGGGTATTTTTGTGCCAGAGGGAAAAGTGAAGTGGTTCAACGAGAAGAAGGGCTTTGGTTTTATCGAGCAGGACGGCGGGCAAGACCTTTTTGTTCATCACACCGCCATAACCGGTGAAGGTTTCAAGACCCTATCGGAAGGCCAGAAGGTGCGCTTTGAGGTCGAAGAGACATCCAAAGGTCCGAAAGCCAAGGACGTCCAGATCATTTAGGTTATTCGGGATCAAGCTTAATCAAAAGGACGTCTCAGTTTTTTGAGATGTCCTTTACTGTCTTTTAAAAACCTTCCAACGCTCCGATGAAAACCGGAGGCCAGGACTGGTTGAAAGAACTGGGTTCCTGCTCTCGCGGTTGGTGGCAAGAGAATTTTGATCTTGTTTGGCTCTGGACAATGTTATAAAGTCGATACCATTCACTCCCAAGCAGAAAGGTTCCAGACCACTGCCTTCGGCCTAAGGTCAAGGGTTAAGAAAAATGATCAAGCAACTTGAAAACCAAATACGGGATCTGCAAAAGGAACTGGCCGCGATACAAAAGGATCAAGCTGTCCTCCGCCGCCAACCCTGCCAAGGAGATTCAGAAATTAAGGAGAAGGACGGAAAACTGGATGAACTGGATAGGCGAGCAAAAGCCATAAATGAAACCATCCGGGACCTGACAAGAAAACACCAGCTATCGATCTCCGAATCTACTATAAAGGGAAGCTCCGAACCTCCCTGTTCCTAAAACTCTTCCTAAAGCTACTTGGGCTCATGAAATAAATCCGAGTTTTCCCACAAGACGGCATCAAAGGTTCTTGCTACACCGAAGCTACTGCCCACCCCCCAAAACAAGAATCCCCCCTTTATTGCTGTTACCCGAAAACTCCTTCCATTGAATCCTAACTCGCATACAAACCGCAATTCAACAATCGGGGGCGGAGATCCAGATACCGGCTAAGACATTGGGCGAGATGAAGGGAGTGAAAGTGGCTTGGGGAGGTTGAGGAAGGAAGGAGGAAGTGGAGTCTTAGGGTAAGTCTTTTGGGGAGGCATCCCTACTGGACCAAAAATCCAGTGCGGTAGTGTGCTAAAATTGTGATAGAAGAGAATCAAAAAGACCGGAAAAGATAGAACAGACTGAAATAGATAGAAATCAAATTCCATTGAATTTTAGTCAGGTTACGGGAAAACCGGACCAATATCAAGGGGTTAGAAAAACTACGGTTTTTGCTCTTAGGATCCAGTGGAGAAATCCGTAGGGGTTCAAATCCCCTCTCTCGCACTACCTCTGATCTTTTCCTGAAAAAATTCCAAATTCTCAAAAATATATAAATCAACAAGTGTTACTTGTCAACACCATCCCGCCTACCAATGGATTGTTTGCAGAACTATTCACCCTGTCTGTTCTTTAGAAATATCTGGGATTTATATTGGGAAGGGGGGAACAAGGGGAGGGTGAATGAGTAGATTGAATGGTTCTCCTCACTCATGTTTTAACCTATATATATGTACGGCAAAAAACAGGTAGGGCCGCTTCAAATGCGCGAAGCTTGGTGAGCTCGGTTTTTAACAGCCTATATTATCAGGGCGGTGTGATAGCCCTCACTGATAGCTTCGTGGATGTTGCGCGGCGCAACACAATCACCGATGGCGTACGTGGCAGTTATCTTGTTTTTAATCTCTTGGTAGAGCCCCTGGTTGGGCACCGCTCCTGCGGCAAGAACAATCGTATCTGCCTCAAGGGTCTTCCTTTGCCCCTCTTTGGTGGTGATGGTTAAGCCCTGCTCGGTGGCTTCATGGTAGGTCACGCCGGTGAGCATGGTGACCCCCTGATCTTTGAGCCTTTTCAGCAGGGGGGCTCTAACACTGGGGCCTATTTTGAGTGCTACCTCGGGGCCACGCCTTACCATGGTAACCCGCCTTTTTTGCTGGGCAAGGAATTCCGCGACCTCACAGGCGACCAGTTCTGCCCCGATGATCACCACCCGTTTCCCCACTTTGGCTTTACCTTCCAGTACGGCCGTGGCTGCGGCGGTCCTGACCTTGGCCAGCCCTGGGATCTCGGGGGTAAGCTTGCTTGAGCCGCTGGCGATCACCGTGGCATCCGGTGCCAGCCTGGCGATGGATGCAGCAGTCGCTTCTCGGCCGAGCTCGACGCTAACGCCGAGGTTCTTAAGTTGGCTGGATAGATACGCCTTCAGTGCCTGAATTCTATCCTTGTGCGGGGCAACTGCTGCTGCAATTAACTGGCCACCCAGCTTGGTTTCTTTCTCCCATAGGGTCACCCGGTGACCTCTTAGGGCAGCGACCCGGGCTGCCTCCATGCCCGCCGGGCCACCACCAACCACCAGGACTTTCTTGGGTTTCTCTGCCGGGGTAATCGGATGAACTCCCTCCTTTCCCATGGTAGCATTAACGCTGCAGCGGAGGCCCACCACCGGGTTATAACGTAAATCGTCGCGGCAGAGCATGCAGAGAATACATGGACGGATGTCCTCTATCTTTCCACTGGATATTTTATTCGGAAGCTCCGGGTCGGCGATTAGTTCTCTCCCGAAAGCAATCAGGTCTGCTTTACCGGTGGCCACTATTTCCTCACCGGCTGCTGCGGTCATTTTGCCTACGGCAATCACCGGCACCCTGACTACTTGCTTGATCCCAGCAGCCAGATGGGCGATTGGTGCCGGGGTGAATACGGCTGAGGTCGGGTTGACCGGGGAGGCTGGACCAGTAGCCGTGACATGTATGGCTACCGCACCGGCTGCTTCAGCCAAGCAGGCTACTTCTTTTGCCTGATCCAGGGTCTCGCCCCCATCGACGCCATATTCCTGGCCGTTGATACGGCACCAGACAGGATAATTCGGCCCCACTGCTTCTTTCACGGCCTTGATAACATTAATCAACAGACGGGCGCGGTTCTCAGTGCTACCGCCATAAGCATCTTGACGGTGGTTGGAAGCAGGGGAGATAAACTGGTCGATGAGATAACCGTGGGCACCATGGATTTCCACCCCGTCAAAGCCGGCGCGCTTCGCCCTCAGGGCAGCCTGGACAAATAAGTTGATGATTGCGGTTATTTCGCCAGGAGTCAGTTCCCGGGGCGTCTCACCCCCTGGTGCCGGGATTGCTGAAGGTGCCACCGGCTGAACACCGGTGGTTTGGGGGTTGACTACTCTTCCGGCATGGACCAGTTGAACTGCCGCTTTGGCATCATGGCGGTGAATCGCTTCGACCAGCTGGCTCAGGCCGGGGATGAACTTGTCGTCGCTGATGCCATGTTCGTTGGGCAGGATCTGCCCCGCCGGGTGAATATAGCTGGCCTCTAGGATGACAAGGGCTACCCCTCCCTTGGCTCGCGCCTCGTAGTATCTCCGACTGCGGTCAGTAACATAGCCATCATCACTGGCGTAGCGGACGACCATTGGGGGCATTACCATACGGTTCTTGAGCCGCATCTGGCCGATCATAATAGGCTGGCAAAGCTTCTTTTCCATTTGTTGCTACCTCCCTGGAGATTCCTCTGATTTTTTCATCTCAAAACTTTCTTATTAAAAATTTAGCCCTTTGACTTGCTTTTTAGCGACTTTTTCAGACACGGATACCCAACCGGCTCAGCCATGAGGAGAAACGGAAAAAATAGGGGTAACCCGTAGGGGTTCAAATTCCCTCTCGCGCACTCCCTCTGATCCTTTCCTGAAAAAATTCCAAATTCTCAAAAATATATAAATCAACAAGGGTTACTTGTCAACATTCCTTTTTTTTCCTTTTTTTTCGGCATAATACTCAATTACTTATGCCCGAACCCTGTAGATACATAAAACAGGCAGGGGAAGAATATCCTTGCTTCGGAGAAACTGGTTTGGTAATGTGTTCGGCAGATAGCCGGAAACGTTTTTCGGCCTGCCAGGTAAAAATCATTATAGGATCGGCGAGGTGAAAGATGAAGAGAGCGAAGACCGACGAACTTTTACAGTGGGATCGTGACCATCTCATCCACCCTATGTCGCCAATAGGATCGACCCGGGGGATCGTGTTCGATACGGCGGAAGGGATCATCCTGCGGGACACAGAGGGAAAGGAATACATTGATTCCAGTTCTCAGTTGGTCAATGTAAATATTGGCCATGGCCGGAAAGAGGTGATTGAGGCCATTGTGGAGCAATTGGGTAAGCTCCAGTATACAACAACCTACTGGGGGTTTACAAATACGGCCACCATCCTCTGCGCCAAGAAGCTGGCCGAGATCACTCCTCCAGGCCTGAAACATTTTTTCTTCACTTCGGGCGGATCGGAGTCAGTGGAGACCGCTTTCAAAATCGCCCGCAATTATTGGCATGCGCAGAAGCCTGAGAAACATAAGATCCTCAGCCTCTACCATTCTTTCCACGGGGTCTCCTTCGGAACGCTCAGCGCCACGAGCCTGGGAATGGGCCGGTTAGGGAAGAGCTTCGGTCCTCTGGTACCCGGGTTTTTGCACATCCCCTCGTACTACTGCTACCGTTGCGCCTTCGGTTTGGAATATCCGAGATGCCAGATTAAGTGTGCCGACTTTCTGGCCGAGACGATTGCCAATGAGGGTCAAGACAGTGTGGCCGCCTTCATCGCTGAGCCGGTACAGGGATCTGTCGGGATGATCAGCCCGCCGCCGGAGTACTGGCCGAAGGTACGGAAGATCTGTTCGGAAATGGGAATTCTTTTGATCGCTGATGAGGTGATGTCCGGCTTTGGGCGCACGGGCAAGCTCTTCGGCGTGGAAAATTGGGAGGTGATTCCGGACATCATGACCATGGCCAAGGGGATCACCAGCGGCTACATTCCCTTCGGGGCCGTGGCCATTCGGGAGGAAATTTACCAGGAGCTGCAAAATCGGCCAACCCCCTTCTTCCATGGATTCACCTACAGCGGTCATCCCGTGGGGTCGGCGGCGGCCATAAAAGACATGGAGATCATCGTCAAGGAAAAGTTAGCGGACAACGCGGCCCGGATGGGGCAATACGCTCTCCACCGTTTGCAGGAAGAATTCCTACCCCTTCCTTGGGTGGGAGCCGTCAATGGCTTAGGCCTGATGATCGGAATTGAATACGTGGAGGACAAAAAGACCAAAGCCATTTCTAAGAAAGTCTTGGCGATCTCTCAGAAGATTCAGGACCGGGCTTTGCAAGAGGGACTCTTCCTGCGGGTCTTTGGAAACCGGGTAACCCTAAGCCCGCCGTTGATCATCAATAAGGAACAGATGGATAAAATTCTGGACATCCTGAAACCAATCCTAACTGACCTTCCCAATTTGGTTTAACAGGTGAACAGGCATGCTCCCATGTAGGACCTTGAACCGAATGGTCATCCCTTCAGCAGTTTAAGCAAGGCTTGAGCCAGCTCTCTGGCAAAGGATGGATCATTGATATGAAGGGCCTTCTCCATAACAAGGATACGGGAAGGTAGGTTTCTTTTTAAAGCTTCAACGAAGGCCCGGTTCGCTTCAGGATCAAAAAAGGGTTGCCCGGGAGCATCGATGGCGGAGACCCCTCCCAAGGGAATGTAAATCACTGTGGGACCTTTCGCCCGGGATAGCTTCTGGGCCATGATTTCTCCCAGCTGTCTATTCTCCTTTACGCTGGTGCGCATCAGGTAGGTAGCCGGGTTGTGCTGGTAAAGCAGACGATCCCGGAATTGGGGAGGGACGGCGTCGGGGAAATAATTGACCATATCCATGGCTCCGGGAACTACCACCTGGGGAATTCCCATTTCCCCGGCTTTTTCCAGACGGTGCGGGCCGGCGCTTCCTTTACCTCCCAGGAGTTCATCGGGCAGCTCGGTGGTGGTAATATCCAGGACGGCCTGGATCTGCCCTTCTCCGATCAGCTGCTCCATGGCCATGCCCCCCGGGCCGTTGGCGTGGAATACCAGGACTTCAAACCCCTTCTCCTCCAGGATTTTTTTGGCCTCGGTGACGCAGGGCGTGGTCACTCCGAACATGGTGGTTGCGATAAGGGGACGGTCTGGGGAAACACTCTCTTCTCTTCCTTCTACCATGCCACAGACGGCTGCGGCCGCGTTGCGGAGGATTCGTTTGCTGATCCGATTAAGCCCGGAGATGTCCACTACCGAATACATCATGGTAATATCCGAAGTCCCCACGTAGGGGCGGATATTTCCCGAAGCCATTGAAGAGACCATGACTTTGGGTATTCCCACAGGTACCGTTCTCATGGCGCTTGTGCCGATGACCGTTCCTGAGCCGCCACCTAAAGAAATAATGCCGAGGATCTCTCCTTGGTCGAAGAGCTCCCGGGTAACTTTTGCTGCCCCTCTGGCCATGACCGCCACGGCCTGCCCCCGATCTCTCTGATGTACTAACTCCTGAAGGGACTTCCCTCCGGCAGCGGCTACTGTTTCATTGGATATATCAACGAAGGGAGGAGATGGTTGGAGAATTCCGGTATCGAGGGTCCGGACCTTCTGGCTCCGGGAGAAGATCTGATCCCGAATAAAGTTTAATTCCTCGACCTTGGTGTCGAAAGTGCCGATGATGAGAATATACCGTTCCATCAAAAACCCCAGATAAATCAGGAAAATTTATTAAATCCCCCCGTCCCTCGTTTATAAAAGGGGGGCGAGGGGAGATTTCGTGGCTGCTAGATCTAGGCGCGTTGAACTACTTTTGAATTTTTTGAGCTTTGAACTTTTTTGTTATCTTCTGGATGGCTTCCTCTGTCGGAAGGCGTTCGATGGAAGAAGCACCGACGAAACCGACTGCCTGGGTGTGCCGGTAGATGTATGCGGTTCCTTCCGGCCCCTCGATGGGTCCCCCGTGAGCCAGACAAAGCACGTCGGGATTGACGGCCAAAGCCGCTTGGAAAATCTCCCTGCATCTTTTCCCCGCTTCTTCGAGCGTCATCGGCCGTTGGGAGCCTACCGATCCGCCGCTGGTCGTCTTCATGTGGGCTACGACGGCGTCGATTCCCTTTTCGGCCATCATCTTCGATTCTTCCGGGTTGAACACATAAGCCATGGTGAAGAATCCAAGCGATCCGGCTATGCCCATGACCTCGGCTTCCCTCTTGTAGCTCATTCCCAGGTCTTCCATGGACCGCCGGAAATCACCGTCGATCCTTCCCACCGTGGGGAAATTGATGACTCCCGAAAAACCTACGGTGAGCAACTCCTTGAGGAAGGTTTCCATATCCCTGGTTAGGTCATAAGCGCAGATCCCGGCAATTACCGGAGCGTTGCGGACTATGGGAAAGACGTGGCGCAGGCCCATCTCTTTAACGACCGCGTTGGCGTCTCCGAAGGGCATGTAACCCGCGATCGAGGGAAGGCCGTCCATGCGATACAGCCCCGAGTTATAGATGATAATGAGGTCCGCTCCTCCAGCCTCGGCTAATTTCGCAGAAAGCCCGATCCCTGCCCCAGCAGCCACGATGGGTTTTCCTTTTTTCGTTTCCGCCCGCAGCCTATCGCAGACTTCCTGACGCCCATACTGTTTTCCCATTTTTCTTTCTCCTAACCCGGCGTAGTCGGAATCAATAAGGTCTATTGAAAAATCCGAAACAAAACCTTTCGCCCCTTTTTGGAGATAAACACAACATGGTATTTGTAATCCCATCTGGAATGGGATAAACTCTGATAGCCTTGATTAACCTCTGCCATAGCATCCTCCTGAGTGTTTCCCCTTTCTCATCAAGCCATAGGAGGATGTTATGCCTCAAGGGTCAAACCTTTTCAAGTCGCACTGGTAAAACTAATTTTCTACCTAAAGACTCAAATGAAAGCAAGATGGACAATATATATACCACGAAAGAGCGACAATCAAAAAGAGAAGATTTTTACCGGGAGAATCGGCAAGAATTGAAAACTCAGGGGGGGAACGCCACGTTGGATTCATCGGGAGTCCTGGTCATTCCCACAGGCCCTCCGACTCACTATCTGGACAGATCCAGTCTTTTTGAGCGGGATGGAAAACTCTATAACCCCGATTTCGTGAAGATCGCCGAAGCCTACGGGGTAAAAGCCAAAAAGATCCGTAGTTCGGGAGAAATTAAAAAGACCGTCCAGGAAGCCGTCAAAACCAATGAGCCCTATTTGATCGAAGTCGTAACCGACCGCAACAGCCCGACGTATTTCTGCCCGGGCGTAACCAGAGGTTACCCGATTCGATGGGATAAGTTAGCCTATTTAAAACAATAAGGGATCGGTCTGCAATCGATCTCCGGAAAGCATGCCTGAGAAGAAAAAGGGGGGCCGCGAGATAAATTTCTCTCCGGCCCCGTCGAGCCATGGGGGAGACTATTTTTTCAACCAAGGCGGTGATTTATACTCGCCGGTGGCAAAACTTTTAGGCCAGACAACGACCCGGCTCCCGTCCTCCCTCCATTGACCAAAGGAAAGCTGGCGGTAACCTTATCCGTACCTGGTGGGGTTCTTCCTATCAGTTATTTTTGGCGAAGTGACTCGATAGCGTACCCCATTTCTTTTTCATGACACAAGAAATGATACCTTACCGCCGGATTTATTCTCTTGACACAAAATTCCCTTTTTTGTATTATGAACCAGCCTAAAAGGCGTTTTTATCAATTAATTTCAAACCATGAAGGAAGGAGGCAACTATGGACCCGAAACACAAACGACCTCTGCGCATGAGGATCGCCGTCGCGATGTTGGCGGTGGCGCTGGCCACAATTTGGGGAGCGACCGATCGCATCGCATATGCCCAAGACAAGCCTCAGCGCGTCGTGCTGCGCTTCAACGCCGACTTCCCGCCGCCGCCGCACCCGGCCGCCATTGCGTTGAAGTACTTTGCCGAGCGGCTGCCGCAGGTCATCCCGGGCAGCCAGGCGCGGGTCTACTATGCCGGCGCCCTGTACACCATTCCCGAAGCGTTCGAGGCGATGCGCGCGGGCAACTTAGAGATGTCCTGGATGCAGATCGGCAAGGCGGCGCCGGTCGACCCGTGGATGATGGCGGCAGTGGGGCCGGGCGTGCTGACGACGGTGGGGGCGGTTGAAAGCATCGAGAAGACCCAGACCTTCCAGATGCTGGTCGACCGGCTCGAGACCATACAGGGCATCAAGGTGTTCGGCGCCGGGCACATGAGCTTCGGCATGGGCGTCGGCGGCAAGAAGCGCTACCTAAAGCCCGCTGACTTCGCCGGCCGCAAAATGCGCAGCATGACGCCAGTTGAGAATGCTTCGCTCGAGGCCTGGAAAGCCTCGCCCGTGGTCATGGCCTTCGGCGAAGTGCCGAGCGCGCTGCAGTCCGGGGTCATCGACGGGCTGATGACGAGTATCGGCGGCTGGCTCAGCGTACGCGAGCAGGCGCCCTTCTACACGATGGGCGGCGCCGGCGCGTTCGTCGGCGACTACTATATGGTCAGCGCCAGCCGGCGCTGGTGGGAGAAGCTGAGCCCGGCCACCCAGGATGCGCTGGAAAAGCTGATCATGGAGACGATCAAGGTGCAGAAGGAGCTCAACTGGTGCGTCGACAAGCTCACCTACGAAAAATACAGCACCAAGGACCCGTCCAAGCCCGGCGTCTACTGGATGAGCCCGGACGAGGTGTCCGTCCTGACGGAGGCGACGGGCGGCGCCCCGGCCAAGTTCATAAAGAGCAAGACTCCCAAGGCGGTTGCCCGCTGGGTCGATCTCTTCATCAAAGAAGGCCGTGAGCTCTCGAAGAAGAACCCGCCGGGAACGTCCTGGATCGAGAAGGTGGACTGCTCGAAGCACGCCCAGAAGATCGTGATCCGCTGAAGGGAGGACGCGTGCAAAGGGCATACGTAATCTGGTGCGCGTTCCAGGATAAGGTCTTAGCGTATGTGGCTGCTTTGGTGCTGCTGGCATGTACGCTGCTGGCCGTCGTCGAGATCATCCGGCGCTATGTGTTCGGCGTGTCCTTTTACTGGCAGCAGGACGCGGTCACCTTCTTCATCCTGAGCGCGGTCTATCTCGTGTTCGGCATCTCGCAGCGCCACGGCGTGCACCTCAACGTGACTGCGTTCCTGGGGTTGCTCGAGCACCGCGGGCCGGGCGCCAGGCGGGCGGGCGAGGTCATCAATTTCTTGGCCACCTTGATCTCGCTTGTCTTTCTCGTCGCCGTCGTGTGGTGGGGCATCCCGGAGGCGCACGACAGCCAGCGCTTCGACACCCGCACCGAGAGCTTGCTCCTCCCCCTGTGGCCGTTCTTGTGGGTCCTGCTCGCCGGGTTCGCGCTTATGGCGGTGTCGCTCGTTTTCCAGGTGTACAGCGGGATCCAGAAGCTGGTCGGCCGGGACGGCCTAGAGGAACCGGAAGGCACACGCGGGGCACTACACTGAAAAGCTGAATCCATGAGCGTCGCGCGCAGGTTGCTGCGACCGCGACGCTAAAAAGGAATACAAAGCTTCCACGCCACAGGTCGCGGCTGGATAAGAGGAGATATTTATGCTGATCGTCGGGCTCGTCGTCCTTCCGCTCCTGGTGATGGGCGTTCCAATCGGGATCGCGCTCAGCGGGAGCAGCGCGGTCTATATCCTCCTCGACCCGCTGCTCGAACCTTCCACCATCTTCCGTGCCTTTTTCAGCTTCCTCGGGCGCTACTCGCTGATGGCCATCCCGCTTTTTATCTACGCGGGTTTCCTCATGGAGGAAACGGGTCTGATCGGGAAGCTCTTTCGTTTCGCCGACGCGCTGGTCGGCTGGATGCCCGGCGGTTTTGGCGTCGCGACCGTGCTCGCCTGCGTCATGTTCGCGGCGGTCTCGGGCTCGAGCGTCGCGATGGCGGCGGCCATGAGCGTGATCGCGCTCCCGGAGATGACTAAGCGCGGCTATCCGTCCTGGCTGGCGGCCGGATGCGTCGCCTGCAGCGGCGGCATCGCCTTGCTCATCCCGCCCAGCATCATCCTGGTTCTGTACGGCATCGTGACCGAGACGTCGATCTTGAGCCTGTTCCTTGCCGGCATCATGCCGGGTCTGCTGCTCGGGGTGAGCAACATCGTCGTCCTGTTGGGCGTCGGCCCTTTCCTGAAGCTACCGCGCGGCACCTTCGAGCTGCGCCGGGTCATCCACGAGGGCAAGGGCGCGGCGCCGGCGCTCGGCATCCCGGTGGTCATTCTCGGCGGACTGTACGGCGGGCTGTTTACCCCGACCGAGGCCGCTGCCGCGGCCTGCGGTTACGCCCTGCTGTACGGGCTGATCACCGGCCGGGGCGAATTCATCAGGAAGCTGGTGCCCACCACCTGCCGGGCGCTCAACCTGATTGCGGTGGTCCTGTTCCTGGTCGGCAGCGTGGGCGTCTTCCAGTTCTTGGCCGCGAACCTTTACTGGCCGCAGACAGTGACGGAGATCGTGGTCGGATGGGGATTGTCGCCGCTTCACTTCATCTTTGCGTTCATTCTCGTCGAGATGATGCTCGGCATGTTCGTCGACGGCATCGCCATGGTGCTGCTGACCGTGCCGGTCGTTTTCCCCGTCGCTTGGGCGCTGCAGATCGACCCGATCCACCTCGGCATCATGCTCACGATCGCCGTTGAAATGAGCGCCGTCACTCCCCCGGTCGGCCTGAATCTCTACGCCGTGAGCGGCACCTCGCGCATCCCCATTACCGTGGTCATGAAAGGCGCCATCCCGTTCTTCTGCACCGACGCGATCGTGTTGCTCTCGGTGATCTACTTCCCGGGGCTGGCAACCTGGCTGCCCAATCAGCTCGTGACGTCCGTATTCAAGTGAACGCGGGAGCGGCCGCGGGAACCGCCCGCCGCCGCGCGCTCCGGCACGGGGGTTCTCGCCATGATGGGTCGCCAATCTTCTCACCAGTACAAGTTCTTCCTTACGGGTTTCAACTTAGAAAAGCGCCCAGGGGAGGATCATATCCTAAGAAGGCGTATTTTTATTTCCCCGGGTGGGGTTTTGGTTAAAATAGTTAAAATGGTGATCCGATAGACTGGGGGTTTTGTTCATCAGGTTGAGGAATATCCAAGACCATGAGCGTATAAATGAGGTGATTAAGTAAATGAGTAAACCATTAGAGAAGGTGAAGGTACTCGACCTAACCCAGGCTTGGGCGGGTCCCATCGGGTCAATGCTTCTATCAGATTTTGGTGCTGAAATCATCAAAGTCGAACCACCAGAAATCGGAGACCACGTCCGAGCTTGGAATCCTCCAGGCTGCGGGGGAGAGAGTCCCCATTTTCTGGCAGCCAATCGGAACAAGAAGAGCCTGACCCTCAACCTAAAGACCCCGGAGGGGAAGGAGATTTTTCTGCAACTGGCCAGAGACATGGATGTCATCATGGAAAACTTCCGGCCCGGCGTCATGGAAAAGTTCGGCCTTCATTATGAAGCCATCCGACCCCTGAATCCTCGAGTGATCTATTGCTCCGTTTCTGGATTCGGCCAGACCGGTCCATCCCGCAATGACGCCGCCTATGATTTGATTGTCCAGGGAATGGGCGGGGCCATGAGCGTCACCGGAGAAGAAGGCGGCAGACCGTTGAAGCCTGGGATCGCCCAGGGGGACATCATGGGAGCCTTAGGAGCCACCATCGCCATATTGGCGGCTCTGATGGGACGCACCCAGACAGGTCAAGGCTGTTATATCGATGTTTCCTTGCTTGATATTCAGGTGATGGCCATGGGTCATCAGATTGTGAACTATCTCATCAGCGGCAACATTGCCAAGCCTTTGGGGACATCGCATCCCATCTTGACCCCTTATGAAACCTTGGCCACCCAGACTTTTCCTATTAACATTGCGGCCAATACACCCGGACATTGGGCTGACCTGTGCCACACCCTGGGACTTTCAGGATTCATCGACGATGAGAGGTTCAAAAATATAGAAGTCCGCATTCAACATCGGAAGCAGTTAATCCTTCTATTGGAACAGGCCCTGCAAAACAAACCCGGTGAGGAGTGGATTGCCCTGCTCAAAGCCAAAGGGATTCCCTGTGGCCCCATTAACGATGTATCCATGACGGTCAGGGAACCTCAGGTTCTCCACCGGGATATGATCATCGAGGTGGAGAATCGGAAGTTGGGCCAAGTCAGGATCCCCGGAATGCCTCTGCGGGTCTGCGGGATGACCGGAAAAGACCCCGTAACCCCTCCGCCATTGCTTGGCGAACATAATGAAGAAATTTTATGTGGCCGGCTGGGATTCTCTCGGGAAGAATTGAAGAAGCTTCAAGAAAAAGGGATCATTTAATGGCCCGCGCAGCGGCCTTAAAAAACTACGGGGCAAGGCATGGAAAAGAAAAAGGAAGAGACAAAGAGATTCAATGAATCTGGCATTGAAGTAAAGTCTTTATATTCCCAAGAGGACATCAAGAACTTAGATCCTTCACGGAATATCGGGGGGGCCGGTGAGTACCCTTATACGAGAGGAATCCATAAGGCGATGTACCGGGATCGATTATGGACGATGAGACAATACTCGGGATTTGGAACTCCCCGGGATTCAAACCAAAGGTACAAATACCTGATTGAGCAGGGACAAACCGGGTTAAGTGTGGCCTTGGATCTACCCACCCAGATGGGTTTAGATCCGGATGATCCCATGTCTCTCGGTGAAGTTGGGCGAGTCGGTGTTTGCCTAAGTAATTTGAAGGATATGAAGACTTTGTTTGATGGCCTTTCTTTGGACAAAATTACTACCTCATTTACGATCAACGCTACCGCGGCCATGCTATTAGCCATGTATTTATGCGTGGCCGAGAAACAGGGAGTGCCATTCGATAAAGTTGGAGGAACCATTCAGAATGATATCCTCAAGGAGTATGTAGCTAGAGGAGCCTGGATTTATCCTCCTGAATTCTCCCTACGATTGATTGTGGACACGATAGAATATTGTGCCCAACATGTACCGAGATTCAACCCCATTAGCGTTTCGGGGGCTCACTTTAGAGATGCCGGGTGTACAGCGGTTCAAGAGGCAGCGTTCACTTTAGCCGATGCGATGGAATACGTTAAAGCGGTTTTGGATCGGGGTATGGATATCGATGATTTTGCCCCGCAATTAAGTTTCTATTTTTACACCCATAATAATTTTTTTGAAGAAGTGGCCAAATACAGAGCGATGAGGAAACTCTGGGCCGTGTACATGAAGGAAAAGTTTAAAGCCAAAAATCCAAGGTCATGGCTGTTTCGGTTTGGAGTTGTCTGTGGAGGAAGTACTTTAATGCCCCAACAACATGAGATCAATACCATCCGCGTTTCTTATCAAGCGCTGGCCAGTGTGTTGGGCGGGGTTCAATCCATGTTTACTTGTGCCATGGACGAACCTTTTTCCATTCCCACCGAAGAAACAGCAAGATTGGCCCTGCGTATTCAGCAAGTTCTTGGTTACGAGACCGGCGTGGTGGACACAGCTGACCCCCTGGGAGGTTCCTACTTCGTCGAATCTTTAACCAAAGAGATGGCCGACAAGATTGAAGAGCTGATGGATAGGATCGAAGCGAGGGGGGGCATGACCCAATCGATTAAAGAGGGCTTTATCCAAAAGGAAATCCTTGAAGAGGCTTATAAGAAAGAGAAACGGATAAGCACCGGGGAGATGGTGGTCGTGGGAGTCAATCGATTTACCATCGAGGAGGAGGAGAAGGAACTAAGGCTTCATGAGTACAATCCCCAGGTCGCCAGGGAGCAGATCGAATTGTTGAATCAATTACGGAAGATTAGAGATAAAGAGAAAGTAAAAAGGCATATAGAACAACTAAGAACCGCCGGAAGGAATAATGAGAATCTAATGCCGTATCTCATGGAAGCCTTTAAAGACTACGTCAGTTTAGGGGAGGTCTGCCAGGTCTTCAAGGAAGAATTTGGAATTTTTGAGCAGCCTACAGTTTTCTGATCTGAGCTTCTTATTTCTGAAATTAAGGAGAACTGGGCACCGTGGAAAAAGAAAGGAAGA
>JAHJQK010000221.1 GCA_018819135.1 Pseudomonadota bacterium
AGCTCCCTTCGGAAACTGACCAGAATGGGATTCGAATACTATATTGCTAAATCTTACGAGAAAGGCAAATTGACCCTTAGGGAGGCAGCATGTCTTTTGAACCTATCCCTTTCCGAAACTATAGACCTCCTGAATGAATTGGGAATAAAAGGAAATATCCGGGCCAAGGATGTCCTGGACAGCCTTAAATCAATGCCCTCTTAAATTATTAACGTTTGAAGTTTTTACCTGAGTATAATTTTTTGACTGCCTCCTTTTCCACTAAAGATATGGCCCAGACAAAGTGTTGATTTGCAAATACGTTCCGAATTATAAAGCAATTTCTGCACGAACATCCCCCTTGCCCAGATTATTTTTCCCATAATTTCATGTTACCAAATATCAAAAATGATGCCAATCCTTTTCTCCTACTGAAGCCGGCCGCCCGGGTGGTGTCCCATTGCCCAAACAATGAAATTGTGATATTTTGGATTTTCCGATATGAAGGAAATGGATTCATGAGCCTCAACAAGATCAAATTGCTAAATTCCCTTGACCATTCTTCGTCGGAAGATGGGCCGCTTTACAGCGAAAGCGGCGTTGATCTAACCCTCATCCGCTGGATGCTCTCTTTGACGCCTGCCGAACGTTTGCAGATGTTGCAGCAAACCATTCGCTCTATTGTGAGGCTGAAGGGTGACATCTCCAACACCTGATTTTTTTTCGATTCTCGAGACCCTTTCCAAATACAAAGTGGATTTTATTATCGTGGGTGGGGTTTGTGGCGTCCTTCACGGGGCTCCTGTAACCACCTTTGACCTTGATATTGTCCATTCCCGGACCCAAGAAAACCTTTTTCGCCTATTGTCAGCCCTGCAAGAACTGGAAGCCTACTATCGAGGCCGACAAGACCAACGGCTGAAGCCGGACACGGCTCACCTGTCTTCTCCCGGTCATCAGCTTCTTATGACCCGTTTCGGCCCGTTCGACCTGCTTGGAACGATTGGAGCCGGGCACAGTTACGGGGACCTACTGCAACATTCCGATGAAATCGAAATTGGCAACTTGCGGCTCAGGGCTCTGTCGCTTGAAAAACTGATCGAGGTAAAGGAAGAAACGGGTTTTGAGAAGGATAAGGCCATCCTTCCCGTTCTGCGGCAGACTCTCTTGGAAAGGCGAAAGGGGAGAGAATAGAAGAGCTAAACAGTGGAAATGGAGCACATTCCAAAGCTACCCTTCTTAGCCAGGCATCCAAGAGTATTCCTGAATTCCCGGAATGACCTCAGCTCTCCTTGGGTTTCGATTTGCACCATTTCCGGGATCTTCCGCACTATTTAGGTGAGTTAGTCAACCTCGTCAACAACGTCCCCGAAACCTCAACGTCCCCGAAACCTTTCCGAACGTCCCCTTTGCGGTCCCCTGAAGGAAATGGTTGATGGTCGCATCCGCCCGCCAGAGCTTAAACATTTTCCTTAAATAAAGATAAGTCTTAGAGGCTGCCGAGAATATCATTAGCAATTGAAATTTGGAGTTTATTTTTTAAATTCTTCCCGGGGTGGGCTGAAAATGTCAAGAACGATTGCCGGCTTTGCCGAAGGATAAGCCAGGCCGTGGGGAACATTGGGCGGGACCAAAAAGGCATCTCCCTTTTCCAGCTTGCGGGTTTCGCTGCCGATGGTTAAGCCAACTTCCCCTTCCAATACCATGCCCATTTGTTCATTAGGATGGCTGTGGAGCGGAGGGATCGGATTATTCGGCTGGATGGTGACGTAAGACAACATGAGTTTATCTCCCCAAACCAACTGGGTTGTTACTCGCGGTGAAAGTTCCCGTTCTTTGAAATCTTCAGGGTATGTAAAAAACATGGCCTGCCTCCTTGATTTTTTTTAGGGCCATACTATTGCAACTTCTACGAAAGGTCAAGTTTCCTAAATACGAAGGGCGCGAAGGGCAGGGGATACGGTTTTGAAATTAATCAATAATAAAGCAGCCAAAGAAGAAAGGAGAATTATGCTTCGTCAAGTAAAAAAAGGGGGAAAGCATTATTTCTGGCTGCCTCCTTTCCCGCTACAAAATATGGGTCAGACAAAGTGTTGATTTTAAACTACGTCCCGGATTACAACAAAATGAATGATCCACCACCCTGTCCTCAAAAATCCAATTTTAACCGCCCATCTTTCCTTCGCCGCCATCTCCTCCAATCCCCCCTCGTAATATGCTTCCCCTCGGGATGAGCGTGTAAGGTGCCAAGCCTTGAATGATTTAAAGCAATTTCTGCACGAACGTTATATATAGAAACAAGGAGAGGACACACTCCAAAGGGTGACATAGAAAAAAATACTTTTGTATGTTACCAGATATTTTCAAAAAAGAAACCTCCTGTTAGAGATAAGAGTATGTTCCACCAAACTCA
>JAHJQK010000222.1 GCA_018819135.1 Pseudomonadota bacterium
AGGGAATAAATCATAAGAGCAGGCAAGATAAAGGGAATGGTGCTTGCCCTGAGTATACGGATCAACTTGGTATCATCCGTCGCCACCCAATCATATCCTTCCCGTTTAAAAGCGTTGATTAGCGCTTGATCACCTTTCCTATTCCGCGGGGAACCTTCTTCAATTAAGGAGAGGAAAGGGGGACGCCCTTAAATAATTCAATTGAGGTAGACGGAGGGGATGTTGTTGACGGGGTTGAATAATTATAGGAAATGGGGGACGTACATAAGTTTATAAGTTGGCAATGAAAGAAGGATGTTGGAAAGAGGAACCTCCTATATTCCTCCTATCCTGATTTTACCTTGAGAGATAATTGATAATTGCTTTTTTGTATTTTTCAAAATCGATTAGATTCTTGCGGAGTATTGAAACCACTATGACCGGATCTATTTTTTCATATTGGTGAACAACGATATTCCTGAATTTAGCCATCTTTGCCATAGTGACACCCAGCCTTTTGCTGATGACCTTGACTTCCTGCAAAACCTCAAAAGTATCAGCATATCCTGTTGGCAGTCTCATTCCCTGATCAGAAATAATATGATTGGCAATATCCACACAGACCTCAATAAGGATCTGTAAAGTCCTCTCAACAATCCGCTGGGTCTTCCAGTCATTTTTATAGGCCGTGAGCGAAATTTTGGAAAATTCCCGCATCTGGCCCAAGTACGAATCGACCTGAGCAAGTTTTCTTCCTATAAGAAGCTGATCAACCAAGGCCGTATCTCCCTTGCAGGATATTTTTCTCTTTTACTTTAAAGTCAAAAAACTTTCGCAGGGTCATAGATTCGTATTTGTGCCTGATTAAGGAGTTCTTGTCAGCCAGAATTTTTCTGGTTTGCAGGATCCTTCCGGTCAAGGAAAGAGGCGCATTATTCAAGATCACCAGGTCAATCTCATCTGTGCCCAGAGTTTCAGAAATTTCGCCAAACAACTTCAGATAGTCCAATTCCTCGATCCTTTTTATATAGAGAGCCAGGTCAATATCACTCAAATGATGGACCCCATCTCTTGATAGGCTGCCGAAAAGGTAGGCAAATATAATATTCTGGTCCTTCATCAAAAGACCGGTGAGAGAATCGATTTTTTCGTGAATGTTCTTCGGAAGAGGCTCAAAACGTATCATTAATAAAAGATATCATAAAATAAGAAAAAATGCACTGTCTTGTGAATCGTCCAGGCAGAATAATCCAAGTGGACAGAGAGTATCGCTGGTCCCAGCACCCTTATGAAAAATGGGGAAGGACTAGGTACGGTATCCCATTGACAGAAAAAGGGAATGCGGGTAAACTTCGCCAACATGCGGCGCCTTTATTGGAGAAGATATAGAACCACAGGAATTTTTCCACAGAGAACGTAGAGAAAAAATGTAATGTATAAAAATTCTATGTCCTCTGTGGTTAAGTTTTGACAATACTATCCGGCAAAAAAAGGGGGTTTATGATTATAGGGAAAGGAAGATACGGCATGGGGTGGATTCCGGATTACCCTGATTTCAGGGATTATACGGAGAAAACAGAAGGTGTAAAGCAGGTCCTTGAACCAACAGGGGTCTTAAGGGCGGGAAAACTGCCTGTCAAAGTTGATCTGCGAGAGTGGTGTTCTCCCATCGAGGACCAGGGGAATATTGGATCCTGCACGGCCCATGCCGGAGCCGGTGTCATTGAGTACTACGAAAGAAAAGCTTTCGAAAGGCATACGGATGCTTCCCGCCTTTTTTTGTACAAAGTAACCCGCAACCTGATGAAAATGAGTGGGGATACGGGAGCATTTCTCCGGTCTACCATGGGCGCAATGGTTCTCTTTGGAGTTCCACCCGAGGAATACTGGCCATACACTGATAACGATAAGAGTTTTGACAGGGAACCGCCGGCCTTCTGCTATTCCTTTGCCCAAAACTATCAAACGGTCAAATACTTCCGCCATGATCTCCCGGGGACAAAATCCCAAGAGGTTTTAAACAAGGTGAAAACATACCTTTCTAAAGGTCATCCGGCAATGTTTGGCTTTACAGTGTACAATTCGATTGAACAAGCGGATAAGTCAGGGAAGATCCCATTTCCCTCACCCAAAGAAAAGATAGAGGGAGGTCATGCCATAGTGGCTGTTGGCTATGACGACGGCATGAAGCTCAAGAACCGCTATGGGAAAGTCGAAACCACTGGCGCTTTGTTCATCAGGAATTCGTGGAGTAAGGGATGGGGCGAAGAAGGTTATGGATGGCTGCCGTATGATTATATTCTGAAGGGCTTGGCTGAGGATTTCTGGTCCGTGCTGAAAAAAGAGTGGATTGATACGGGACAGTTCAATGAATAAAGCCGTAAAGCGCAAGTCGCAAGGGCGAAAGGGGAAAATAAAATAATGGAATAAAGTATGGGGGTAGAGTAGAGAGCTGGCGTAGTGGCGAAGTCGCTCTATCTCCAGCTCTCCCTCATCAAACCGTGCATGCAGTTTTGCTCTAAGCTGGGGTCGGACCAAGCTAACCGATTGAAAATATAGAATAAAGCAATAAAAAGCAGGGTGATTTTAGGGCTTAGAATGGCATTTTAGGCTAGGAAAATGCTCACCGAGGGTTGATCTTCCCCAAGGATTTTTCCAAGATGGATGGAGCCAGGTTTGCCCGCTCTCTGCCGCAATTGCACGATGCCATCTTGTCCGACCTGCGGTGGGACCCCAAGAAGGAATC
>JAHJQK010000025.1 GCA_018819135.1 Pseudomonadota bacterium
CCCCGCAGCTTGCTGCGGGGAACCAATGGCTGGGTTTCCAAAGGGGCGCCGCAGCCCTTTGGTCGAGGGCGGGGTAAATGCCCCGCCCGAGAATGCGAGCGTGCAAGGTGGCCGAAGGTCACCTTGCCGCGAGTTTACTTACCGCAGGAAAATCCCGGGACCTCCGGGTCAAAAAAATCTTAGCGGCGGGTTGAGAGTGACGAAAATAATTTTTATCATTCTCTTTATTATCCTTGGGGCGATTTTCTGTACTTTAAACCGGCAGGAAATTTCACTTGGTTATTTCTTCGGGTGGCGGACGGGTTCCTTTCCCTTTTTTCTATTAATTCTGGGTTCTCTTATCGCCGGGATGTTAGTGGGATTTTCAATAGGTTGGGGAGAAAGGCGGAAACTCCGCGCGAAGGCCCGCGACTTGGGGGAACAAGTCAAAGCATTGCAAGAAGAGGTTGAACCCCCGCCCTCGAAGGAGGAAAACCTTGAATCTTCAACGATATCCCCGGAAGCCCCAAAGCCTCCCCTTGTCTGAGGCTGACTCCTGCAGGAGCAAGATGAACCTTGCCTGATTTAGTCATCTTCCTTACCAACTACTCTGAGCAGTTTATTTACGCTGGGCTTTTCCTGATCCTCTTCTTATGCGGATTGGGTTTGCCCATCCCGGAAGAACTTACCTTGCTCGCCGGCGGGTTTTTCGTTCATTTGGGGATTATCCGTTTCTACCCCACGCTGGCCACTGTATTCGTTGGCGTTTTAATCGGAGATATGGCCCTGTACTCCATTGGGCGGAAATGGGGCCAGGGCATCATCACCCACCGTCAAATGCGGAAAATTTTTTCTGAAAGCCGCTTGGAGCGGGCGAAGCAATTTTTTGGCGATCATGGGAGTAAAACCATCTTCATCGCCCGATTTCTATCTGGTTTCCGAGTGGCCGCATTCCTGGCAGCCGGAACGATGGGAATGAAGCCTGGGAAGTTCTTAATCCTCGATACCCTGGCCGCTCTCATCATGGTTCCCCTTCTTCTCCTTTTGGGGTATTTCTTCGGAGCGAATATCGGCTGGTTAACCGAACTCTTTACCCGTATCGATTTTCTCCTCAAGGTAGGAGCTGTCCTGGGCGGGGTGGCCGCGCTGGTGTATTTTCTTTTGAAGAGGAAAAAATCCACCGCCCATAGATGAAGCCCCGGTGTTCTCGCCCTTTCAGAGTTGACTCCCAGCCAATGAAATGATAACTTAATTGTAAAAAATATGTTATATGTTGCGGGTTACGTGTTGCGTAAGCCGTAAACACCATACAGAAAAGGGTTCTTAGGATAAGGTTCAGCGAAAGGGAACATTATTATGCTGGACTTGAAGTTTGTTTGCGAACATTGGGAGGAGGTGAAAGAAAAGGTCGGCCGTCGAGGTCAGGCCATTGGCTGGGATTCTTTTGCCCGTTTGGATTCCAAACGCCGGGAGATTTTGCAGGAAACAGAATCGCTGCGCGCGCAGCGTAACCAGGTTTCCGACCTGATCGCGGGAAAAAAGAAAAAAAAAGAAGATGCTTCCCCGGAGATCGCCCAGATGAAAGAGGTATCTTCCCGGATCAAGGAACTGGAAGTCAATTTGAACGCGGTAGAAGAAAACCTCCACGGACTCCTGATGGTGGTCCCCAACATTCCCCACGAGAGTGTGGTCATCGGCCGGGAGGAGGCCGACAACATCGAAGTGCGCCGGTGGGGAACGATTCCGGAATTTTCATTCCCCCCCCGACCGCACTGGGAAATCGGGGAAATTCTAAATATTCTGGATTTCGACCGGGGGGCGAAGATCACCGGAGCGAGGTTCACCCTGTACAAAGACGGGGGAGCGAGGATGGAAAGGGCCCTGATGAATTTCATGCTGGATTTGCACACGGGTTCGCACGGCTACCGCGAGGTTCTGCCCCCCTTTCTGGTAAATCGCAAGACCATGACGGGAACCGGCCAGCTTCCCAAGTTCGAGGAGGATTTATTCAAGCTGGACGAGCCGGATTATTTTTTAATTCCCACGGCTGAAGTTCCGGTCACCAACATCCACCAGGATGAGATTCTGACGGAAGAAGAACTCCCCATTTATTATACGGCCTACACCCCCTGTTTTCGCAAAGAAGCAGGTTCTTACGGGAAGGACACCCGGGGGTTGATCCGGCAGCATCAGTTCAACAAGGTGGAGCTGGTGAAATTTACCACCCCGGAGGCCTCCTACGCTGAACTGGAAAGCCTCACCGCCAATGCGGAGGAGGTGTTGCAGCGCTTAGGGATTCCCTACCGGGTGGTGATGCTTTGCACAGGCGACTTGGGTTTTTCGGCCGCGAAAACCTATGACCTGGAAGCCTGGTTGCCCGGCCAGGGGGCTTACAAGGAAATATCTTCTTGCAGCAACTTTGAGGATTTTCAGGCGCGGCGGGCGAACATTCGTTATCGACCCAAAGGGAAAAAAGGAACAGAGTTCGTGCACACCCTCAACGGTTCCGGCCTGGCAATCGGTCGAACCCTGGTGGCGATTCTGGAAAACTACCAGAATGAAGATGGCTCCGTTACAATCCCCGAAGTCCTGCGGTCGTATATGGGCGGCGCGGGAAAAATTACCAAACGCGAAATAGAACGCAGATAAACGCAGATTTCCGCAGATAAAATTTAGCAGAATGCGGAAAAACTCCAATACACCGTCACTCCCGCGAAGGCGGGAGTCCAGTCTGGATGCCCGTCTACACGGGCATGACAAGCTATCGATTTCAAATAAATAGTGCGTTCCTTATGTCGTCATGTATAGAAATGGATTTGATCTAAATTCTATTTTTGGTTTCTTAGTTATTTTTTATCCTGTGAATCTGCGGCAATCTGCGTCCCATAGCAGCTTTTCCCGGAGGGATGGCCGAGTGGTCGATGGCGGCGGTCTTGAAAACCGTTTCCCCGAAAGGGGACGTGGGTTCGAATCCTACTCCCTCCGCCACGAACCATAGAATAATTGGACGCAGATGAACGCGGATTTTCAGGATTAAAAGCTTAAAATTATTTTCTGCGTGTATCTGCGCAAATCGGCGTCCCGAATAATTTAATCATATAAAAAATTCCTTTTTGGACACGGATGCACACAGATTATCAGGATAAAATAAAAAGAAAATAATTATCCGTTGTTATCTGCGCAAATCCGCGTCCTATTAAATTTATAAAAAACGGAGAGATGACCGAGCTGGCCGAAGGTGCTCGCCTGCTAAGCGAGTGTATGCCGAAAGGTGTACCGCGGGTTCGAATCCCGCTCTCTCCGCCACGAACCATGTAAGGTTCGTGGCAGTCATGCACCCTACGTGGTACATGACGCCAGGCATTGGAAAATTTAAACTATTGCGCTTAACTTAGCTAAAAGCTAATTGCCAATAGTTATAAAGTATCTTTCCTTGGAGAAGAGCTAGCCCGCGGTGACGGGCTTTTAATTTTTACAGAGCATGAATTTGGCTCTATTTTTTTCTCAGCGTAAAAAAGAGTCGGCTCGTTCCGGGTGAAAATTTCCGGCGAAAAGAGTGATGAATGATTGGCAAGAGGAATAAGGAGCTGAGTAAATGGATTATCTGACCATGACATTGCTTTCTATGGTGCTGATCGGTTTTAATACTTTTGCCGTTAAATTAGTCAGTCAGAACCTTCACCCTGCTTTGCTCTTGGTCACCAAGTTCGGAATCGG
>JAHJQK010000026.1 GCA_018819135.1 Pseudomonadota bacterium
CTTTCAAGAAAGCCATGGAAAATTTGCAGGAACTCAGGTTGGTGAACCCCATCATTGAATTTGTTGAAAGCGGTAAACCGTTCTTAGGGATCTGTCTGGGCCTGCAGCTTCTTTTTTGCGGAAGCGAGGAGTTTGGTTTTCAAAAAGGCCTATCCCTTTTCAAAGGACGGGTGGTACGGTTTCCATTCTCTCATCCTGCTACATCGCCATCCAAAGATTCATTGAAAATTCCGCATATGGGCTGGAATACCGTCCATATTCATAATCGCCCATCGGTTCTCGAAGGCATTGCCGAGGGAGCCTACTTTTATTTCGTCCATTCTTACTACCCGATTCCCGAAGACCAGGAAATTGTCGCCACCACCACGAATTATGGGGGGGAATTCGTCTCCAGCGTTAAGCGAGGAAATTTATTTGCCTGCCAATTTCATCCGGAAAAGAGCCAGAGCGCTGGTTTGCAGCTACTTAGAAACTTTGGCCAATTAGTATGCCGATGAAATATTACCCTATCTTGCTGGACTTGAACGGTAAGCTTTGCGTGGTAGTGGGAGGAGGGCGCGTGGCGGAGCGCAAAGTCCGCAGCCTCCTCCAAGTAGGTGCTCTGGTCAAAGTGATCAGCCCCCAATTGACCCATTCTCTTTCCTGCTTAAAGGAGAAAGGAAAAATTATCCATTGTCAACGCTCTTTCCGGTCTGGCGACTTACACAAGGCATTTTTAGCCATAGCCGCCACAGATGACCGCCGGGCGAATGAACGTGTATTTGGCCAGGCTCTCAACCGGAAAATTCCGGTCAATGTGGTGGACGATCCAGCTCATAGCAGTTTTATCGTCCCATCCTTGGTGCAAAAGGGAGACTTGTTAATCGCCATATCCACCTCTGGACAAAGCCCGGCTTTGGCCAGAGCTTTGCGTCAAAAACTCCAAAAAGAAATCGGCGCTGAATACATTTATTTGTTGAAACTTCTGGGCGCTGTGCGTAAAAAAATAATCTCTTTGGGGTTGGGCCAGAAGCGTAATCAGGTGATCTTCCGAAAATTGGCTGGAAAAGACCTTCTCCCTTTGGTGCGGAAAAATGACTATACAGGGTTGGAAAACCGCTTGCATACCTTATTGGGTTCCGGGTTCTCATTGAGGGAGTTAGGGCTCAGGCGATGAATATAATTTTTTTTCAGACTGCTCTATTCCTTTACCTTTTAGGCACCGCATCTTCGTTGGGTTTTTTGATTTTCCTGCGGAAAATATTTTCCTCCATAGGGAAACTGGCTTTAAAGGGAGGGTTCGCCGTTCATTCCTTAGCCCTGGTCTTAAGGTACCTTGAAGCCGGACACACGCCCATTACCAATCTGCATGAATCCCTGTCCTTTTTTGCCTGGTCAATCGTAGGCGTTTACCTTCTCCTTCAAGTTAAATATCAGATGGAAGTTCTAGCCGCATTCGTCTCCCCCGTGGCAACGATGCTGATCATCCTGTCATCCCTTTTTCCCAAAGAGATTTTACCCTTGGCTCCGGCTTTGGAAAGTTATTGGCTGCCCATTCATGTTATATTCGCCTTCATCGGGAACGCCATGTTTACCCTCGCCTTCGCCGTCGGGGTTATGTACTTGATTCAGGAACGGCAGATTAAATCCAAAAAGATCGGACCTTTCTACTACCGCCTCCCAGCCCTCAAGGTTTTAGATGATTTAAACTACCGCTGCCTGACTTTCGGATTCCCCCTTTTAACCTTAGGGATTATCAGCGGGTCGGTTTGGGCAGATAGCGCTTGGGGATCTTATTGGAGCTGGGACCCCAAGGAAACCTGGTCACTAATTACCTGGTTCCTTTATGCGGCCCTACTGCACGGGAGGTTGACCGTGGGGTGGCGCGGGCGCAAGGCGGCCCTTTTCGCCATTGTAGGATTCGGTGCGCTGGTCTTTAGTTTTTTGGGGGTCAATTTGCTGCTGACCGGACTGCATTCGTATAACTAAATATTCCGAAAATTATTTCTGATCATTTTGCCACCAAGCTAACCGGGGTTATAAAGAATGGTCCAGAACAGAGGAAATTAACTCAGAAAATACAAACGGATTGGTAGGGAAAAAAATTAATTATAACTCTGTGTTCTCTGAACTACTAACGTTCAGTTTCTGAAAATTTTATTACGCATATTTTAATTTTATCTGTGTTTATCTGCGTTAATCTGCGTCCAATAAATTTTGGGTTGCGGCTATGCCGCGTTGTGACCTCTGTGGCTAATTAATCATGCAATGGAAATCGTTTTAATTGGGTTGAGTCATAAGACCGCCCCCGTAGAAGTACGGGAAAAATTTTCAATCCCCAAAGAACAGGTGAAAGATTTTCTTGGGCGGATCGTAGATTTGCCGGGTGTACGGGAAGGTCTGATTCTCTCAACCTGTAACCGGATGGAAGTGTTAGCTGTCTTGGAAGGCAGGGATGATTGGGCGGATCGGCTAAAGGATTTTCTGGCCGGGGTCGCTGGAATGTCTCATGACAACCTGGCTCCTTATCTCTATATCCTAAGACGTGAAGATGCAGTAAAACACCTTTTTCGGGTTACGGCAAGTATGGATTCCATGGTTCTAGGGGAACCCCAAATTTTAGGGCAAGTAAAAGAGGCATACCGGCAAGCTGTGGACCACAAAGTCGCCGGGTTGGTTTTAAACAAACTATTTCACCGCTCTTTTTTTGTGGCCAAGCGTGTCCGCACGGAGACGAAAATGGCCAGTCAGGCGGTCTCGGTAAGCTTTGCAGCCGTGGAACTGGCCAAGAAAATTATGGGTAACTTGGACGATAAACGAGCTATGCTCATCGGGGCGGGAGAGATGTCTGAGCTGGCCGCTAGGCATTTGACCAGCCAGGGGGTCCGTGAAATTTGGGTAACCAATCGAACTCCAACCAGGGCTCTGGAATTGGCTCAAGAGCTGAGAGGGCGAGCGGTTCCCTTCGAGGAATTTCCCAAAATGATCAAAGACGTGGACATCGTGGTGAGCTCCACTGGATCTACCCAATATATTATCCATAAAGAACAGATGACCGGAGTCATCCGCGCTCGGAAAAATAAGCCGATGTTTTTCATCGACATCGCCGTTCCACGGGATGTGGATCCGGCAATCAACGAAATTGACAATATCTATGTTTATGACATTGATGACCTTCAAGGAGTTGTGGAATCAAACAAAGAAGAGAGGAAGAAAGAAGTTGAGAAAGCCGAGGAAATTGTCCAAGAGGGGGTTGAAGTATTTAAGCGCTGGCTGAGCAGCCTCGAAGTTGTCCCGACCATAATGGACCTACGCCGGCGCCTGGAAAAGATTCGCCAACGAGAGATGGCCAAAACTCTTGCCCTGCTGAAAAATGCATCGGGCGAAGAACAGCAAGCCTTAGACCTTTTAACTCAATCAATTATCAACAAAATCCTCCACCACCCCATTTCTCTGTTGAAACATCAAGAGAACAGAGAACAGGGAAAACTTTATGTGGATATGACCCGGAAGATATTTCACCTGGACGAAGAAGAGGATGAGCCGTCAAATTCCTAAAAATAAACTCCGGCTCGGAACGCGGGCGAGTCTTCTGGCTTTGCGCCAAGCCAATTGGGTTAAGGCCAAAGTGGAGGGGCAAAACCCCGGAGTGGAAGTTACTTTGGTACACATTAAGACCCAGGGGGATAAGATAGAGGTTCCCTTATTCGATGTAGGAGGAAAAGGTCTTTTCGTTAAGGAGATTGAAGAGGCTTTGCTGGGTGGTGAGGTAGATTTAGCCGTGCATAGTGCCAAAGACCTTCCCATTCTTATTCCCGAAGGGCTGGCGCTTATCGCTTTCCCAGAGAGAGAAGATCCCCGGGATGCGCTTATATCTAAGGATGGGAGAACTTGGGCGAAAATTCCTTGGGGAGGGAGAGTGGGGACAAGCAGTCTGAGAAGGCAAGCACAACTTCTTAACATCCGGCCCGACCTAGAAATTGTCCCCTTACGGGGTAATTTGGACACGCGCATCAAGAAGCTGGCAACTTTAAATCTAGATGCCATCATTTTAGCCTCCGCAGGATTGCGCAGGATGGGATGGGAAGATCAAGTGGCGGAATTTTTCGAGCCAGAGGTGATGCTTCCAGCCATTGGGCAGGGAGTATTAGCCATTGAAGCCCGGTTGAAGGATAAGCGAGTGCAGCATTTGGTAGCGAGTCTGAACCATCCCCCTACCCAATTATGTTTCATGGCTGAAAGAGCATTTTTGCAGAGGTTAGGGGGAGGATGCCAAGTTCCTATTGCCGGCTTGGCCCAATTAGCTTCAGGAAGATTAAATTTAAGCGCTCTGGTGGCGGCGGCGGATGGGCGGGAAGTAATCCGGGGAAAGCTGGAAGGTCCTTTAGCGCAGGGGGAAGTTTTGGGAAGACGGTTGGCTGAGGAATTGCTGGAGAAAGGGGCCAGGGATATTTTAAACGAGGTTGAGCAAAGATAATGAAAACAGGAAAGGTTTACCTGATTGGCGCTGGACCTGGAGATCCTGGATTGATCACCATAAAAGGGCTGTCCTGTTTACGGAAAGCCGATGTAGTGGTTTATGATTACCTGGCCAATGAAGAATTTCTCAGTTCGGTTCCCCCCGGGGTAGAGCGGATTTATGTGGGGAAAAAAGGCGGAGACCACACGCTCTCGCAGGAAGAAATTAATTCTTTGATTGCCGAGAAGGCCAGGAAGGGAAAAATCGTTGCCCGCCTGAAGGGGGGGGATCCCTTCATCTTTGGAAGGGGAGGGGAGGAAGCACAGGAACTTGCTCGAGAAGGCATTCCTTTTGAGGTGGTCCCCGGAGTTACCTCCGCTATTGCCGTTCCTGCCTATGCGGGCATTCCTTTAACTCACCGGGACTTCACTTCTACGGTTGCTTTTATTACCGGCCATGAAGACCCGACGAAAGAAGAATCCAGGATATCCTGGGACAAAATAGCCACCGGCGCAGGAACACTTGTTTTCCTCATGGGAGTGGGAAATCTTCCGTTGATTGCTGCGGAGTTGATGAAAAATGGCCGGGATCCGGAAACGCCTGTAGCCTTGATCCGCTGGGGGACGCTTCCCGGACAAGAGACGGTTACCGGAAAACTTTCGACCATTGGGAAGATTGCGCAATCGGAAGGGATTAAGCCGCCAGTCATAATTCTGGTGGGGGAAGTGGTTAAATTGCGCGAGCAGTTGAATTGGTTTGAACGGCTACCCCTTTTCGGGAAAAAAATCCTGGTGACGCGGTCCAGGGAACAGGCCAGCGACCTTTCTGATCGACTGCGGGAATTGGGCGCAATACCTATCGAATTTCCGACCATCGAGGTGATTCCCCCCGAGAACTGGGGTGACATGGATCATTGCGCATCCCAAATGATGGAGTACGATTGGATTATATTCACCAGCGTAAACGGGGTAAAATTCTTTCTGGACAGAGTCTTTACGCTGGGGCTGGACATAAGGGATTTAAAAGGCCCTCGGATCTGCGCCATTGGACCCAAGACAGCCGAAGCCTTGAGAGCTTTAAAACTAAAAGTGGATTTCGTACCCTCCGAATACCGAGCGGAATCAATTTTCGAAGGGCTGCGCAAGGAAAGTCTAAAGGGAAAAAAGGTGTTAATTCCCAGGGCCAAAGTAGCCAGAGATATCCTTCCGGAAGAGTTGAGAAGAGCCGGGGCCTTGGTAGATGTGGTAGAAGTTTATCGCACGATTCGCCCTGAGGGCCAAGTGGAAAAGGTCTATGAGTTGTTGGCCAAAAGGGCCATCTCGGCCCTCACTTTTACCAGTTCTTCGACCGTGAGCAATTTTGTGGAAATGGTTGGAAGAAAAGACGCCCAGGAGCTAACAGCCGGAATCCCGATTGCTTCCATTGGCCCGATCACCGCTGAAAAGGCCAAGAGTTTGGGGATGGAGACAACCATTATGCCGACAGAATATACAATTCCAACTCTGGTTGAATCGTTGGTAAAGTATTTCACCGCCGAGGACGAAAAGAGCGTAAAGACGAAAGGAAAATTAAACTCAAAAAACCTAAATACGGCCAAATGAAGAATTCCAGCGTTATCTTTATTTTTGATTCCCTTTATTTCTCTGCGTCCTCCGCGTGCTCGGCGGTGAAGTGCAGAAAGAGATTTTCATGATTGGAATTTCCAAATTATACTGCGGGACGGTAGAAGCTTCCGATCCCTTGCGCTACGAAAGGCACTCGGCCAAGCTTCCTTCCCACCTTCTGCAGTTTTCCGCTGACAAAAAACCTGTAGTAGTATGGAACGTAGGGCAACGATGTAATTTGAAGTGTGTTCACTGTTATTCCCAGTCGCGAAATAAAAAGTACAAAGGAGAGCTGACTACAGAAGAGGGAAGGAAGCTGATCGAGGATCTTGCCCGCTTCGGGTCGCCGGTCATTCTTTTCTCAGGTGGCGAACCTTTGTTGAGGAAAGACCTTTTACCTTTAGCTCAGCTAGCTACGGACTTCGGGATGCGGGCAGTGATTTCCACCAACGGTACCCTTATTACCAAAAGAATAGCCAGGGAACTGAAACGAATTGGATTATCTTATGTTGGAGTCAGCCTGGATGGGATGCAAGCCACGAATGACCGCTTTCGAGGGGTGGAAGGAGCGTTCGTAGCGGCCTTAAAAGGTATCCGCAATTGTCAAGAAGCTGGAATTAAGGTGGGGCTCCGCTTTACTATTAACCGCTGGAATGCGCTCGATATCCCTGAAATCTTTAACCTCCTGGAACAAGAGAATATACCCCGGGTATGCTTCTATCACCTCGTGTATGCCGGCAGGGGAAGTCAATTGGTGGAAGAAGACCTGGATAATCAGGAAACTCGAAAAGTTGTTAACCTGATCATCGATCGAACCCGGGATCTTCACCAACGAAACAAACCTTTGGAAGTTCTCACGGTGGATAATCATGCCGATGGTCCGTACCTCTATTTGCGGATGTTGGGTGAAAACTCGGCGCGGGCGGACGAAGTACTTACCCTGCTACGAATGAATGGCGGAAATAGCTCGGGGGTGGGTATCGGCTGCGTAAGCTGGGATGGGTCGGTGCATGCGGATCAATTCTGGCGCCATTATTCTTTGGGCAATGTCAGACAGCACCCTTTCAGCGAGATATGGCAGGATACCCATGAACCCTTGATGGCCAAACTCAAAGAAAAGAAAAAGCACGTCAAGGGACGATGTGCTTCCTGCCGTTGGTTGGATGTATGCGCGGGGAATTTTCGGGTGCGGGCTGAAGCAGTCACCGGAGACATCTGGGCTCCAGATCCGGCCTGTTACCTTACCGATAAAGAAATCGGAATCAGGTGAAATGCAGGTGGAAAACCAAGATTCTTTTCTCCAACAAAAAATTTCCTTGGAAGGAAAAGCCCCCACTTTGCGAATGATCGCCTGGGAAGTAACCCGCAGTTGTAATCTAAACTGTTGCCATTGCCGGGCCGCTGCTGAACGCGGCCCTTACCCGGATGAACTGAGTACGGATGAATCTTTGAAGCTGATTGATGACATTGCCGCCTTTAGCCAGCCGGTAATTATCCTTACCGGTGGGGAACCGCTTTTACGGGAAGATGTCTATGAAATTGCCAGTTATGGGACAAGCCGTGGCCTCCGCATGGTCATGGCTCCCAATGGGACTTTGTTAGATGCCCAAAAAGCGGAGCGATTGAAGACTTGCGGAATTCAGCGAGTTTCCATCAGCCTGGATGGAGCCACCCGGGAAAGCCATGACAATTTTCGCCGGGTTGAGGGGGCCTTTGACGGGGCCTTAAAGGGAATTGAATACCTCAGGGCGGCTGGGCTTGAATTTCAGATTAACACTACGGTTACCCTTAAAAATCAGCGAGACTTACCTGCAATTTTAGATTTGGCTGTCCGTTTAGGGGCTGTTGCTCATCATATTTTTTTATTGGTTCCCACCGGCCGAGGGAGGGATCTCGCCCAAGAAACCATTCAAGCCGAAGAATACGAACGTACTCTTCACTGGTTCTATGAGCAACGAGAAAAATCATCTTTGCAATTGAAAGCCACTTGTGCACCCCACTATTACCGCATACTCCGGCAAAGAACGAAGGAGGAAGGCAAAATAATTCCCCCTCAATTTCATGGCTTAGATGCTATGACCCGGGGATGTTTGGGAGGCATTGGCTTCTGTTTTATATCCCATCAGGGAGATGTGCAACCCTGCGGATACCTGGAGGTATTTAGCGGAAGCCTAAGAAAACAAGGCCTGCGAGAAATATGGGAGTCTTCAACTGTGTTTAAGAGGCTTAGAGATTTTTCTATTTATAAAGGGCGGTGCGGCCGTTGTGAATACCTGCGGGTATGCGGAGGATGTCGAGCTAGAGCCTTTGCCAAAGAAGGCGATTATATGGCGGAAGAACCTCTCTGCGGATATCAACCCCAAAAATAAATCCATTCTTAACCCCTTCCAAGATTAATTATAAATTTTCCTCTCGGACCAAAATCAGGATATGATGTGGGGGCTGGAAGAAAGATTTCCCCGCGACAGGAATGTTTGGGCCCCCCGTACAAAAATGGCCAAATAGTGTATTGGATTTTATAAGTCGTTAATTAATACCCCGCAGCTTGCTGCGGGGAACCAATGGCTGGGTTTCCAAAGGGGCGCCGCAGCCCTTTGGTCGAGGGCGGGGTAAATGCCCCGCCCGAGAATGCGAGCGTGCAAGGTGGCCGAAGGTCACC
>JAHJQK010000027.1 GCA_018819135.1 Pseudomonadota bacterium
GAGCCGCTATCCTGTCTCAATTGACCCTGATGACCATCCTCCTCAAACGGGTAGCCCAGTTTATTATCAAAGTCACCCTGGCCGTCAGAAAAGAACGAATCCAAAACCCATCCGGCTTTATCATCATCCAAGGACCCAAGGTCCCTAAGTTTATCATGAACCTTGTACAGAGGGAATGAAACGGCCATGGGTCAATACCGTCTTGTCTCCTTTATCTCTCCCAAAACCCAATGGAGATCTTTTCCCTTACCCCAGTCCAGACCCCCAAACCCTACCCCTTTCATTCTCTCACCTATCAATTGAATCCTACGACCCAGGGCTAAACTCGTTTATTTCAAACCCATTCGCCCTGAAAATGACAACCCCTTGCCTTTCAAACGGAATTCTTCAATCGCCTCATTTAACGGAATTCTTCAATCGCCTCATTTATAGGTATGCACAACCACAAGGATTCTGCCGTCAGGAATCTGCCCCATACTGATCCAGCGCTCTTCATCGATTGAATGCTCGTCATCAAATAATGTTAAGACACATTGATCCGCAAAGACATGACATGCATCAAAGAAAGTCACTTTGTGCTTGCGCCGGTTAATCCTTTCTTTATCCGGATCCCAGGAAAATTTCATTTTCCCCCGCTTATCTCGAGGGGAAGGTCTTGATAATAATGTTTGCTATGGGGGTCAAATCTTTATCCTTGACATTTTTCGACAAACGCATTCTTTCCCTCTAATAAAGATTGCTTCACCATTTCATAATGCGTAGCCGCTCGTGGACGTGGGGGACGTCGTTTATTTCTTTCACTTCTGTCTAACCGAATAAATTTATAAATAGGAGGCTGGGGGTCGAATCTTTATTCTTGACTTAATCTCGTCGATGGCAACGCCTTTGCGTCATTGGAACGAGCCACTTGGACTATTAAAATGGTTCCCCCGATGCTTCCAACAGCCTTTCCTCTACAAAATCACTTACCCAAAAACCTGATTCTCTTAATTTGATGATGTTCTCTTTTAACGAACTAATTTTCCTGTCTTTCTTCGCACGTAAAAGAACTCCAAGTGTTCCTGCAACGGTTAATCCATATATTCTGGCTTTTTCTCTTGCGTCGGAATCATCCAGCAAAATCAAATCGGCCCCACTTTCCAAAGACAAAGCAATTGCTTCTGACTCACCATTGTCCAAGGAAGATTGCAATAACTTAACCAGTTTCTTGTCCTGGACCTCCGCCACCCTGATCCATTCCGCTTTCTTGATGGCCTCAACCTCTTTTCGGTCCTTACCTTCCGCCACACATTCTTTGAAAACTGATTCGGGAACCATGATTGTATTAAAATACTCTCTTAACAAAGAGAGTTTCCCAATTTTTGCGAGGTGAATGATGGGTGATGAATTACTGACCACTTTCTGCATACTTTATATCTTCTTCAAGCTCCTTTTCATCATAGTGCCTTCTTATCCCCCTCTCGCCCAGCCCTTCGATGAACTCCCATTTCGTTAAACCGGAAAATCGTCGGGCAATCCCCATCGACGCAAGTTCCCTCTCATAGAGTAAAAAGGCTAATTCTTTCTTTAGCTCTTTTTCAGCCTTTCTCTTCGGAAGTTTTATCATCTCCAGGACCTCATCCGGTATGGTCAACACTAATGCCATTCTTTCACCACCTCCTAAAAATCAATTTCCACTTAGGAAAATCATAACACCCTTCCGCATTTCATTATAGTCCAATCTTCCTCCCCTTTCAAATAATAACAAGCTGAATTTCCATCCCCTTCTTGAATTGGGGGACGTCTGAACTTGCGAACTTGGGAGACGTTGTTGAATTCTTTCACTTCTCATTTCTTACCGCGAGGTGCAAGGGACAAGGTCCAAGGTGTAAGGGAAGACTTAGGAGTCATTGGGTTATTTGGTCATTGAGTAATTGGGTCAATTTTCAATTGCGGATTGCTGAATTGCGTTATGGGGGACGTAGCTCCGTTGTTTTCGATGTTTTTTGCCGTGGGCGGCTGGGAGACGGGGTTTAATTCTTTCATTTCTCGTTGATTAACGCAAGGCGTAAGGCGATGAAAAACAGGTAATGGGTTACAGGTCATAGGTTATAACAAAACCATAGGTGCAAGGTCCAATGTGTAAGGCAAGAGGCGATCACAGATGGCATAGCCCAGAGAGCAAAGCGCATAGCGAAAAGGGCTGAAAGCGGCATAGCTTATGGCTCATAGCGAATAGCGAAAAATCAATAGGCCATTGGATCATTAAGGCAATTGTGAATTGTAAAATGAGAAATGGTAAAAGAATTCAGATAATTAAACCACTGACTCTAATTCAATTATTTCAATCCGCGATAAAGTCTTTGGACGAATTTCTTTTGTTCATATAAAACGTGAACAAATAATTCAAATGTTAAACTCTCTCTTAACCTTAAGTATAATTTCATCTAACAGGGAAAGTCTTATATGCAAAGTGGTTTGGGATGGTACTTCTTTGAGAATACGCAATACTTCTTCAGCTTTCCTCTGGCCTCGTCGTATGGATCTGACAAGGATACCAATTGTCCCATGGACTTTAAATCCTAATTGCTCAGCAACCATACGGGCAGAGGCATCATCGGTAAGAAAAATGGCTTGTGGGTTCTGCTCCATAAGCGCCAATGCTTCAGTCTCACCAGCATCTAACGAAAAGATTTGGCATAAGGTAAAAAGTAGCTCATTTACTGGAATCTTTCCAGGGGAAAGAACAAATGGCAGTTTCGATTTTTTTATCTCAAGAGGACGGTGCCGCCTAATTTCATTATATACGGTATCAGATATCAGAATTTCTTGAAAATCTTCTAGCAGGTGAAGACATTTGAGCTCATCAAGATGTATGATGGGGCCGGAATCACATACTACCCTCGACTCCGATCTACTCATGCCCGTGAAGGCCCCATTCCACATCGTCACGAATAAACTTCTCCATTAGGCCGGGTCGGTGGGTATCCAGGAATCGGCGTATGGCTTCGGAAAAGACGTCCTTTTCATCTCGAAACCAGCCTTCTTTAACAAGAGCTAAAGCCTTTTTATAGAGCTGCTCTGGTATCTCTGTTTGAACCTTTTTCATGATACCTCCAAATCATATTATTAGAGACTGTTACGATAAAACTTATAACTATTTGAGCTAATTCAAGAATTAAAAGTACAATTTTTTTGGATAGCTAAGCCATGAAGCCTATATCGATCAACCCAGTAAACTTGCTTTCTTGGTTCGCGAAGGAATGCATCTTTCCGGTTTTCCTCTTATAAAGTTCCCTCTCC
>JAHJQK010000028.1 GCA_018819135.1 Pseudomonadota bacterium
AGACATCAGAAGGGCATAGGGCAGAATGAGAAAAGTTACCGATATGAAAAGGCTGGTACTTACCGCCCTTTTTGCCGCTCTGGCTGTCCTTCTCTCTGGAATTCATTTTCCCGTTGGGCCTACCAAGGTGTTCCCTTTTCAGCATATGGTCAATGCCTTGGCCGGGGTCATAATCGGGCCCTGGTACGGAGCCCTTTCCGCCCTCATCGCCGGAATTATTCGCAATGCCATCGGGACCGGGACGATCTTCGCCTTCCCCGGCGGAATTCCAGGAGTGATCGTGGTCGGCTTAATGTACCGATGGGTGCGAAAGGACTGGGTTGCTTTGACGGAGCCCCTGGGCACAGGGGTAATCGGGGTTTTGCTGGTGGTCCTGATTCTTAGCCCTTTGATGGGTAAAGAGTTTGCTTTTGCTTTCTTCTTTACGGCTTTCATGGCTTCGAGCATTCCAGGTTCCATCATTGGCTATTTTCTCGTGAAAACTTTAAGAAAGGCCAAGGTGATTGAGCTGCCAAGAATATCTGAACCGTAAAACCCTATTCGTAGGGGATGTCCAAACCGGAAAAACAAGTCGGACGTTGAAGATCTTACGGGACCTGTTGGATTGTGGGCCCGATCCCGTTGCCGTCCTCGATTTAGCTCCGGAAAAAGTTCAGGGAATCGGGGGAAAGATTCCTATCTCTATCCAGGAAAAGGAACAGGTCTTGTATTTATCTCCCCGGATCATTCCCCCCAGACTTTTTGGCAAGAGCAAAGAAGAAATCCAGACCTTAGCCCGGGAAAATTACCAGAGGATTGAAAACGCCCTGCAAGTCCTGAGAGAAAAAGTCCTGAATTGTTTGATCATCAACGACGTTTCCCTTTACCTGCATGGAGGGAGCGCCGAGCAACTGCTTTCTTTCGTCGGGAGGATTTCTACCTTGCTCATGAATGGTTACTACGGCAGCTACTTCGGGGATTGCTTTCTCAGCCGGCGGGAACGGGCCCAGATGGAAATTCTCATGAGCCACTGTCATCAGGTCATTTTCCTCCCCTCTCTTCCGACTTCCCTTAAATCCCAGATTCCTTAACCATTATTGCTGGACAACTCGAGTCTCGCTTCTTCTGATTTCCAGGATCTCCTATGATTCTTGCCCCCGCTTTTTTAAGAACTTGAGGGTCACCTGTTGAGATTTCTGGGAAAATAGGCTTCGAGTTACTTCTCCTATTATTTTCTTGACAGCCAGTTAGCGCTATGATATTTTGAAAATGAATTTCAAAATCATTTATATCCATCATGAAAAAACTTTCCGAGTTCTCCTATCGCCGGCTATTAAAGGAACGCGGCCTCAAATCTACCCGTCAGCGCGACGTGATCATACAGGTATTTATGGAAGCCGGAGACCATTGGAGCGTTGATGAACTCTACCAGCGAGTCCGCCAGCGGAACCCGAAGATTGGATATGCCACGGTCTATCGCACCCTCAGGCTCATGGCTGAAAGTGGGTGGGCCTCCTCACGCCAGTTCGGCGATCGTATTGCCCGTTTTGAGCACCAGGCCGAGGGCCAGCACCACGACCACTTGATTTGTCTCGTTTGTGGAAAAATAGTGGAATTCGAAAGCGAGCGCATCGAAGCGTTACAATCGCGCATCGCTCATAAAAAAGGTTTTCAAATATATGAACATAAATTGGAACTCTATGGCCATTGTTCTGATTGTCTGGCCAAAGAAGAAAGAGCGAGCAAGAAAATAAGGGAAAAAACGGAACGTGGATAAGTGCTGTAAAAAACAATCTGCCACTCCCGAATTGATCCCCAAGATCGCTCTGGTCGGGAATCCGAATGTGGGCAAGAGCGTGATTTTTGGTTGGTTGACGGGTCAATATGTCACCGTTTCCAATTATCCAGGCACTACGGTTGAAGTTGCCCAGGGAAATTCCAAACTTGGAGGGCGGAGGCGGGTGATTGTAGACACACCCGGAATCAATAATCTCATCCCCATGTCCGAAGACGAGCGGGTGACTCGTGATATTCTCCTGGATGATGAAGACCTACAAGTCATCCAAGTCTGCGACGCCAAGAACCTCCGCCGTGGTTTAATGATCACCCTGCAGTTTGCTGAGATGGAAAAACCCGTAGTATTAGTCTTGAATATGGCGGATGAGGCTAAAGAACGGGGTATTACGATTGACCATCATGGTTTAGCCCAATTACTCAAAATTCCCGTATTATCCACAATTGCCACCCGCCGGAAAGGGTTGGATGGGCTGGGAAAAGTTCTGGAAGAAAGTTGTACACCTCAGGTTCGCCCTTTCTATAATCCAGAAATTGAAGAAGGGGTCACCGCCATTGAGGGTCTCCTCCCGGAGAAACAAAAAGGGAAGCGGGCACTGGCTTTAATGCTGCTGGCCGGGGATGAAAGCTTACAAGATTGGCTGCACTGCCGACTCAATGAGCAGGTTATCCTGAAGATTGAAGAGATTAGCCGCAGACTGCAAAGTCAGCATCAAGAATTGCTGGGTTTTTTCATCAACCAGAAGCGGCTGAATGCGGTGGATCGAATTTTAGAAGAGGTTTTTCATAAAGAAAAGCGTAGCGGGGGAATGGCGGCTCGTGCCCTCAGTAACGTGACAACCCACCCCATTGGAGGAGTCCCAATTCTTCTCCTGGTGCTTTACGCCATATATAAATGGGTCGGGGATTTCGGCGCGGGCATTGGGGTGGATTTTTTATTGAACGTAGTTTTTGGCAAGGCCATCAACCCGGCGGTTACTTGGGTCGTGGAATACCTTTTCCCGTGGCAATTTATTCAGGAATTTTTTGTGGGTCCATTTGGGGTGGTGACTATGGGACTTACTTATGCGATTGCCATCGTCCTCCCCATCGTAGGAACCTTTTTCTTTGCTTTTGGCTTATTGGAAGATTCTGGATACCTCCCGCGTCTGGCTGTAATGGTCAACCGGATTTTCCGGGTAATGGGGTTGAGTGGCAAGGCAGTCCTTCCCATGGTTTTAGGCCTGGGCTGTGATACCATGGCCACCCTCACTACCCGCGTCCTGGAGACAAAAAAAGAACGGATTTTAGTCACGTTGCTGCTGGCTTTGGGAGTCCCTTGTTCGGCTCAAATAGGGGTGATGGTTGGCATGTTCGCAGGGTTGCCGGTGAAGGCGATCGTCCTTTGGGCTTTCGTGGTTATGGGGAGCATGATATTTGCAGGCCTTTTAGCCTCAAAACTCATTCCCGGAGAGAAGGCCGACTTTATTTTGGAAATACCTCCTTTACGCATTCCTACGCTTGGTAATATCCTCATCAAGACTTTGGCACGCCTGGAGTGGTTCTTAAAAGAAGCTGTTCCGCTGTTTCTATTGGGCACCTTTTTCCTGTTTGCTCTCGATCGACTGGGCCTGCTCAAAGCCCTGCAGAATACGGCCGCGCCGATTGTGGTCGGGTTTCTGGGTTTACCAGCCAAAGCCACCCAAACTTTGCTCTTAGGATTCCTGCGCAGGGATTATGGGGCAGCAGGATTATTTGTCATGGCCAAGGCCGGTGAACTGGATTCGATTCAGATCGTGGTAAGTTTGGTTACCATTACTCTTTTTGTCCCCTGCTTGGCTAATTTTTTTATGATTATTAAAGAACGAGGACTGGGACAAGCTTTGGCCATGGCCGGCTTCATATTCCCGTTTGCGCTTATTGTAGGGGGAGGGTTAAATTTTTTACTCCGTTTTCTGGGGGTGAATCTGTGAAGAGGGAGGGGGAGAATGCCTTCCGGTGTCCCCTTTGTGGGAATATTTTTCAAAAAGATCTGAGTAAATGCCCCAAAGGTTGTCCACTGGGCAAAACCTGCCAACTGGTTTGTTGCCCGCACTGTCATTACCATTTTGTGGAGGACTCAAAGACGGTAAATTTATTAAAAAGAATTTTTAAAGGGCAAGGGAGGTCAACCGATGAACAGGGCTAATGAAGGGCCTGTCCCAGGTCGGAAAAGGCATGGCCGGGGATGGAATGAAGCCGGCGAAAAGAGCGAATCGCACCAACGAGAAGAAATTCTGGAGCTTCTTTGGACAATGCGAGAGAAAGGTCCTGTACGCGTGGAAGAATTTTTGAAGATTACCGAAGAAGCAGAAGCCGACCTTCTTCTGCGCAAGATGGAACACGACGGATGGATTTCCTTAAAGGAAGGCCAAGTTGTTTTTATGGAGAAAGGGGAACGAAGGGCTGAAGAAATCATCCGGAGGCATCGCCTGGCCGAGCGGTTACTCTCCGAAGTTTTTGAGCTTGAGGAAAAATATATGGAGCCAAGTGCCTGTCAATTCGAACATATCCTTAGCCCCCAAGTTCTGGATAGCGTTTGTACCTTTCTGGGGCACCCCCCCATTTGCCCTCATGGCAAACCTATACCTAAAGGTCCCTGTTGTGCGCGATTTAAGCGTGAAATGGAACCGTTGGTCCGGCCTCTTTCCGACTTGAAATTGGGGGAGGAAGGACGGATTGTTTTTATTACCCCCCGGTCCCGGATCCGTTTAGAACGTTTGAGTTCTATGGGATTAATTCCGGGATCAGTAGTAAAACTGAACCAAAAGCGCCCCTCTTTTGTGCTGGAGGTTGGCGAAACAACCTTAGCCTTGGATGAGGACATCGTCCGTGAGGTTTATGTGAAAAAAACCAAGTAAAAAAATCCTTTACATTTTAAAAAATTAAGTTTATGATTTTTTAAAAATCACATGAAAAATTAATTACTTTATATGCGTTTCTTTGGATCCATTCGCAAACAATATTTTTTATACCTGGCGATTTTTATTTCCGCTATGCTTGTTTTCGCCATCTTCGGTGGAAGGGGTTTGATGCAAATTTACCATTTAAAGGAAGAACGGAAAAAAACCATGATAACCACTGGCCATTTGCGCGAAGAAAATCGAAAACTTGCCCAGCAAATTGAGAGGATGAAAAAAAATAAAAAAGAAGAGGTTGAAAGAATTGCCCGTGAGGAGTTAGGGTTAGTTAAAAAAGGCGAAATCGTCTATAAATTCGAATAGTAAGACATAAATTTAATAGGACACAGATTTACGCAGATAACCGCAGATAATTATTTTCTTTTTAGTTTATCCTGATAATCTGTGTACATCCGTGTCCAAAAAGGAATTTCCTATACTATGTACTTATTATGTAAAGGATCTGTTCCAAGATCAATTTGCTTTCCCTTCTCCGATTTTCTATGAATTTGTGTTAAAATTAACTCAGGCCTGGTTGAAAAATTGTTACAGAAAGCGCAAAAATGGACGGAGAGGCTTTCCCGAAAAATTGGATGGACTTTAGGAAATATAAAAAACAGGGAAAATGAGGTCAAACGAATAATTGAAATATAATAATTCCTATTTTTGATAAAATGAATGAATTTAATGTGATAAGACTTATGGGGGGAATTTTAATTATATATAATTAAGTTTAAATTAAAATAATTTTAAATAAAATTAACTAATTTCATACTCTTTGGAATTGATTTTGCCAGAAGTAATTTCTGTTGCAAATATTTTTTCCCCATTACCCCAGATTCTAAGAGCAGAGCAAAAATGAATTCCCTTAAACAGTATCGCGAGAAGCTTTTATTAAGCAAAGCGGAATTGGCGCGGAAAGCTGGGATTTCTAATTTAACGATCGATAGGGTGGAAAAAGGGAAAACTTGTCGTTTGGAGACAAAGCGCAAGATCATTCTTGCATTGGGGTTAAAGCTTTCCGAAAGAGAAAAAATTTTTGGGGATGTAACATGAAACCTTTCCTTAGAGACTTGCCGACATTCACCCCTATTCGCAAAGATGCCAATACGAAAACATTTTTTCTATTCGTTTTAACGTTGGTCATATCATTTTTAGCATTTTTAGCATTTTTAGCCTTTTGCCCTCTAACCCAAGGAGCAGACAGATCCGGAACCAGTCGTTTGGCCACGGAACAGGAGATTGCGACAGAGAAATTTTTTTCCAGCCTGGAAACGGCTCTGGCCAAGAAATTTTTTGACTATCGAAATCGGCCAATTATACAGGTAGCTGTCTTTGATTTTACAGACGGATCAGGAAATGTGGTGAAGGCCGGGAGGGAGTTGGCCGATAAAATCACCCGGAGGCTTTATCTTCAGAACCAATTTAATGTAATCAGCCAGGAGAAAGTGAACCGCTATTTAAATTGGAACGGGCTAAGTGTTATGGGAAAGTTGGATGCCCAAGGGCTGCATCGCTTACAGCGGCGGATTAACACCATGGACCCGGCCAACGGTATTAACGCTTTGATTACTGGAGAAGTACAAAAAGGGGTTGGCCGAAGTCTTCGAATTTCTGTCTCCCTGGTCAATTTCCAGTTTAATATTGGGGCCATGGAGATGGAAAAGAACATTGTGGATGTTCTTCCCCTGACCGTTGAAATACCCCTTCCAACCGAACAGGCCTTACAGGAAGCCACCGAAATTGTTTTATGCGGGGAGATTCGCCCCTTGGAAGAAGGTCGCCTTCTAATATTGGCCAATAACCGGGGTAATGCTTTACGGGAGACGGAATACGCCAAACAATTTACGAAAGAACGTCCTTTCCCTTGGGCACAAGTTCCCTTTGTCTTTGTTGCGGGGAAAGAAGAAGTAACCATCCCCGAACAGGTCAAAGTCGGCCTGGGAGAACTTCTTCTTTCACCTATAAGCGTAGGGAATGATTCCAAAAAGCAGTTAGAATTTTCTTTCCTGCATGGCAAATGTTCTACCAACGTAATTTATTTTGATGAAATTCTTCCGGCTCAAAGTTATCGTCTGATAACGAGTTTCTTAGATTTAAGGAACAATGATTCTTATTCAGAATCCATGGAAGTACAAGTCCTACCGGGGACGACCACCATAGTGGTTTTGTCGGTTTACGTTCCTAACGAGAAAGAGCGAATCCGGACCAGACAAACCCCTCGGATCAATGTATTTCAACTTTGGGGCAAGGGGATGGAAGTTTTGCCCGATCAGTAGGGAGACATGGGGATTTTTGACAAGAAAGAACTAATCGGCCTAGACATTGGGTCAAGTTCCATCAAGGCAGTGGAGTTAGAATGGGGAAAGAAAACCCCGAAACTGAAACATTTCGGGATGATTCCCCTTCCTCCGGAAGCCATCGTGGATGGCGCTTTTATGGACTCGGCTAGCATTGTGGAATCAATTCGGAGCTTAATCGAAGGATTGAAGGTCAAAACAAAAAATGTGGCGGTTTCGATATCCGGGCATTCGGTGATCATTAAAAAAATTAATGTCGCTATCATGTCCGAAGTACAGCTGGAAGAGTCTATTAAATGGGAGGCGGAACAGTATATCCCCTTTGACATCGAAGACGTAAACTTAGACTTCCAGATTTTGGATGAACCCGCCGGGCAGGATCAGATGGCTGTCCTTTTGGTGGCGGCCAAAAAAGATATGATTAACGACTATACTGCGGTCATCGAGGAAGCGGGTCTTCGCCCCGTAATTGTGGATGTAGATTCTTTCACTATTGAAAACGCCTACAACTTGAACTATGAATCTCCGGAGGAAGAAGTTGTGGCCTTGGTCAACATCGGGGCAGGCGTTATGAACATCAATATTCTGAAGGGGGGAACTTCAGCGTTCACCCGCGACATTTCCATCGGGGGGAGGCAAATTACCGAAGAAATTCAAAAACGGCTGAAGATGACCTACGAGGAAGCCGAAGCCCTGAAGGTAAAAGAAAGAGATTCCGGGGCTCAAAGTGTGGAAGTAGAAAAGATCGTCCAGGGGACAGCCGAACAGCTAGCCACTGAAGTTCGAAAATCCTTAGAGTTTTATGCAGCCTCCACTTCGGGGGGGGAGATTAAAAAAGTTTTTCTTAGCGGGGGATGCGCCAAAATTCAGATGCTTCCTAAATTGATTGAAGAGCGTATCGGAACACCGGTGGAAGTTTTCAACCCCTTTATACAAATCGACTGTAACCCAGAAGCATTTGACCCAGAGTACCTTAAACAAATCGCTCCTTTAACAGCTGTCGGAGTGGGATTAGCTTTAAGGAGAGAGGGCTTAAAATGATTCGCATCAATCTGCTGCCGGTCCGAGCATTAAAGAAGAAGGAAACTACCCGGCAGATGCTATCGGTCTTTTTTCTGTCCGTGGGCGGTGTGGTTCTGATCACCCTTTTCTTTCATATCTCTCTTTCCAGCCGACTTAACAAAGTTGAAGCCCAGATAACCGTCTATAATGAGGAAATCAAACAACTGAAAATTGATACCAAAGATGTAAATAAATTTAAGGCGGAGAAAGAAGATCTCCAGAGACGCTTGAATATCATTTATACATTACAGCGGGCCAAAACAGGGCCTGTACGCGTGTTGGATGATATGGCTACTTCTCTTCCTGGAAGGCTTTGGTTAACCTCCTTAAAAGAGAAAGACGGGAAAATGGAACTGAAGGGTATCGCCCTGGATAACCCAACGATCGCTAAATTTATGATCAATCTGGAAAAATCAGGGGTAATCAAAAATGTAGAGCTGATCATTTCCCAACAGCTGGAACGGAAAGACGTAAAACTCAAAGAGTTCACCCTTACCTGTAATGTACAGTATGGAAGCTCGCCCAGCGGGCCTACTTCGTGAGGGGAAAACAACGTGACCATTACTTTAGATAGTATTGTCAAACTGCCCACCTCCCGGAAAATACTGATCTTGGCTTTGTTTTTAGTTGCTATTCTGGGGCTTTATTTTTATTTAATTTACCTCCCCAAGTCGGAAGAGCTGGAGAAGAAAGTAACGGAGGTGGGTAGGCTGGAAACGCAGGTTCGGGAGCTGCGCATCATCGCCGCCAACATGAAACGTTTCCAGGCGGAAGCCGCCAAGTTAAAGGAAGAGTTGACATTGGCCATAGCCCAACTTCCCACGAGCAAAGAAATTCCTTCGCTGTTAGCGAATATTTCGAATTTGGGAAAAGAAGCGGGGTTAGATTTCCTCCTCTTTCGGCCCGTTCCTGAGGTGACCCGAGAATTTTACGCCGAGATTCCCGTAGAAATTAAGGTGAAAGGGACGTATAACGATGTGGCAATTTTCTTCGATAAAGTGGGTAAGATGCCCCGCATTGTGAATATCGCCGGAGTCACAATGGAGGGAGCGAAAGAGCCGTTGGGACGATGGGAAATTACGACTTTTTGTACAGCCACCACTTTCAAATTTATTGAGAAAGAAGCAAGCGAGGCTGCAAAAGATAAAACGAGTAAACAAGAGGCAAAAGGAGTTCCGCCCACTAAGAAGTAAGGAGCGCTATCCCATGAAAGGATTGGGAGCTGTAATAATCCTTAGCATTTTTTTGATCTGCGGGGGATGCGGAGGCGAACCGCCCAAACCCACAAAAGTTCCCGTGCCTCCGGTGGGGAAACCAACGGTGACCCCAGCCAAAATATCTCCTCCTCTGACTGCGGAATTAAAAGTGGAACGGCCGTCCGTGATGTTCTATACTTATAATCCTAAAGGGAAACCGAATCCCTTTAAGCCATTGATCGTTGAGAGGCCGGAGGTTCCCCCGCAAAAGGTTGCCGAGGTAGTATCGGAACCGGGCACTCCTTTGGAGAGGATGGAATTAAACCAATTAAAGCTGGTGGCTATCGTCTGGAATATTCGAGAACCGAAAGCCATGGTAGAGGACGGAGCGGGCAAAGGATATATTATTGTCAACGGAACACCTATCGGGAAGAAAAAAGGGAGAGTTACCCAAATATCTTCTGCGGGAGTCGTGGTTAGTGAAAAACACGAAACCTCAGCAGGCAAATTTACTACCCGGGAAGTTACCCTCAAGTTGTACGCAGATTAACGAACGAAGGAGGAAACATGCAAGGAAATTTTTTTAAGAAGTCTTGCCACCGCATTTTTTTGGGGGCCTTGATTGTTCTATTTCTTGTTTCCGCCTCCTTCTCCCAGGGGCAGGCGGAAAACCCCGCCCCCCTTTCCATTCAGAAAATCGAGGTGACCGAGTCAAGCGGTGGAGCCAGGGTTGCCATTGAAGGTTCAAAGCCGTTTGAATATACAGTGTTCAAATTGGCTAACCCGCTGCGGATCGTAGTGGAGTTACCCGAGGCGAAACTTGGCAAGCTGGCTGGCCCCATCAAGGTTCAAAATGGGATTGTGAATGTAATTCAAAACAAACAAATTGATGATCCCAAGAAATCCAGGGCCAGAGTTGAGATCGGACTTGATCAGCCCGTTGATTATGACGTGGATTCCGAAGGAAATTATCTTTTCATCGTTTTGGGCAGACCACCTGCCGCTTCTCCGATCGCGATAAAACAACCAGAAGTGAAAAAAGAAGAGCCTCCGGCAGAAAAACCTTTACTGAAAGCCAAAGCGATTATGGATGTGGTTATTGTTGAAAAGACAGATTGGGTTGAAGTGGAAGTTAAAGGAGATGGACCGCTGCCGGATTATAGAAGCTTCCAGTTGTCAAGGCCTTCCCGTCTGGTCGTGGACTTACCCAGGATAACCAATGCCTTCTCTAAGAAACGCATAGAGGTAGGCAGCCAGCTCTTAAAAGAAATCCGCATGGGTCAGACTCCAGAAAAATTACGGATAGTTTTTACTTTCCCGGGAAAAAAGTTACCCCCGTATCAGTTGACCAAAGAAGGCCAAGATCTAAAGGTTTTTTTAGGGCAGGTTAAAAAAGAAGAAGAAGTCAAGAAAGAAATCGTTCCGGTTGCTGAAGTCCCCAAGCCTGTCCTTACTGCGGAAGCGGAGACGAAGCAAACTACCCCAGTGAAAGAAGCTGCTGCTCCTCCTCCGGCGGAAAAGCCGCCAGCCCCGGCCCAAGAAAAAGAGACTTCTGCCGAAGCTAAGGCTGCTCCGGAGACGGATAAAAGCCAAGTGGGCCCTTACAAGGGAGCAAAAATTTCTTTAGACTTTAAAGATGCAGATGTGCACAACATCTTTCGGCTCATTGCGGAAGTGAGCAACCTTAATATCATAACCACCGATGACGTTAAAGGAAAGGTTACCATTCGGATGGTAAACGTGCCCTGGGACCAAGCGTTAGACGTTATCCTGTCCACAAAGAATTTAATAAAAATTGAAGAAGGAAATGTCCTTCGGATCACCACGATTGAAAACGTCCGTAAGGAGCGGGAAGATAAGCAAAAAGAAGAAGATCTTCTGATCAAATCCAGGGAGAGCCGGGAAAAACTGGAAGCGTTAACTACGGAAACGATTGTAGTGAATTATGCCAAAGCCGCAGACCTGCAAAGACTTATTAGAGAAAAGGAAGAAAAGGGAAAAGGCTTTTTAGGCCCTCGGGGTTCCGTAAAAGCGGATGAGCGGACGAATACCTTAATCATCCAGGACGCCAAGCCGCAAATTGAAGAAATTCAGGAGCTTATTAAAAAATTAGACACTCCCACCCCTCAGGTGCTCATTGAGGCCCGTATTGTGCAGGCCGTTACGACTTTCGCGCGCTCGTTGGGTGTTCAATGGGGGGGCAGTTACAACCAAACGGGTACCGGATGGTCCTGGGGATTAACTGGAAATAATCCCAGTGCAGCAGCAGGCTGGGGATTTACTCCCAGCGCCACGGGGGCGAGCACAGCCTTGATTACCCCGTCTAATTTTGTAGTAAACTTCCCAGCCTCCAGCGCCAATACCCCTGTAGGAGGGATGGGTATTTCCTTCGGCAAATTGACCGGAAATCTAGTGAATTTGGATTTGCGCCTTCAATTAGGAGAAACCGAAGGCCAGACCAAAGTAATCGCTCGGCCTAAATTAGCCACTCTGACCAATACACCCGCCCATATCAAACAGGGAGAGTTAATTCCGTATGAAACGACTTCCCAGGCCGGGACTTCGGTTCAATTTATCGATGCCGTTTTGTTACTGGAAGTGACTCCCCAGGTAACTCCAGACGGAAGCATCAAAATGACGGTCAAAGTCACCAGAGATGCCCGTGGATCTTTTCGCAGTCCGGTGAATCAAGTGCCGAGCATAGACAAACGCGAAGCTAAAACAGAAGTTTTGGTTAAAGATGGAGAGACATTAGTCATTGGCGGGATCTATGAATCGGAGAACACCGAGACTCAGCAGGGAATTCCCTGGCTGATGAAAATTCCTGTCCTGGGCTGGTTATTCAAAAATAAGGAAGTCCTAAATACCAAAAAAGAACTGCTGATCTTTATTACTCCAACCCTCATGCAGGCCAAAGCTGCATCTTAAAAATATTTCCATGAAAATTTATAGGGCACCCGTAAGGGTGCCTTTTTTTTGCCCCAGTGGGCAGTAAATTGTTGGGGATACTGTTTTGCTTTATTTGGTCTTGCAGCCAAAAGATGATTATGGTATTTTTTTTCATCTGTTTATTTTAGGAGGAGCAATGGCTAAGCGGTATGACCCCCAGATCGTGGAGGAAAAATGGCAAAAGATCTGGGCAGAGAAAAGACTTTTTCAAACCTTCGAAGACCCGCAAAAACAAAAATATTACGTATTAGAAATGTTTCCCTATCCATCGGGGAAGATCCATATGGGACATGTGAGGAATTATGCAATCGGCGACGTGGTGGCCCGCTATAAACGTATGCGTGGTTTTAATGTTATCCACCCCATGGGTTGGGATGCCTTCGGGATGCCTGCTGAAAATGCAGCGATTCAACACAAGGTCCACCCAGCGAAATGGACGACCGATAACATCGTTGCCATGAAAAGCCAGCTGCGGCGGATGGGATTTAGCTATGACTGGGACCGGGAGTTAGCTACCTGCGATCCTTCTTATTACCGTTGGGAACAATGGCTCTTTTTAAAAATGTTCGAGAAAGGTTTAGCCTACCCAAAAACCTCTTCGGTCAATTGGTGTGAAAAATGCCAGACCGTATTGGCCAACGAACAGGTGGAAGCTGGACGGTGTTGGCGATGCAGTGAAGAAGTAATTCAGAAGGAGATGGAAGGATGGTTTTTTAAGATTACGGCTTACACCGAAGAATTGTTGGAATATTGCGACAAACTTCCCGGCTGGCCTGAACGGGTAGTCACCATGCAGAAAAACTGGATCGGTCGATCCGTGGGAGCCATCATTCATTTTCCATTATGGGCAAGAGAGGGTTTTATCCCCGTTTTTACGACCCGTCAGGATACAGTTTTTGGGGCTACTTTTATGACCTTGGCCCCCGAGCATCCGCTTACCCTGGAACTATCCCAAGGAACCCCGCAAGAGAAAGAGGTGCGCGAATTTGTTGAGCGGATTAAAAAGCAAGATCGGGCCAAACGGACTGCGGATGATTATGAGAAAGAAGGCCTTTTTATCGGGGCTTACTGCCGGAATCCCCTTACGGGCATGAAGATGCCTATATTTGCAGGCAATTTTGTATTGATGGAATATGGAACAGGAGCCGTGATGGCCGTCCCTACCCATGATCAGAGGGATTTTTATTTTGCCAAAAAGTTTAACCTCCCCTTAGTGGTGGTCATCCAACCAGAGGGAGGATCTTGGTTAACGGCTGAGACCATGTTGGAGGCCTACAGCGGGGAAGGAACTTTAGTCAACTCTGGACCTTTCAATGGAAATTCAAGCATACGGGCGCGAGAGGCGATTGCCGCGTACCTAGAGGAAAAAAAACTGGGGAAAAAAGCGGTGAATTATCGCCTGAGAGATTGGGGAATTTCCCGGCAACGTTACTGGGGAGCTCCGATTCCAATCGTTTATTGTCAGGACTGTGGAACCGTTCCCGTTCCGGAAAAAGACTTGCCGGTGATCCTTCCCCACGATATCAAGCTAACCGGCATGGGAACATCCCCTTTGGCCTATGTTCCCGAGTTCGTGAACACATCCTGTCCTCTTTGCGGGAAGCCGGCGAAACGAGAAACGGATACCATGGACACCTTCGTAGAATCTTCCTGGTACTTTGAACGCTTCTGCAGCCCGAACGAAAACCAGGATATGTTTGACCGGAAGAAGGTAAAATACTGGATGCCTGTGGATCAATACATCGGAGGGATCGAACATGCCATTTTACACCTTCTTTATTCCCGCTTTTATACCCGGGTACTGCGCGACTTCGGATTAGTAGATTTTGCCGAACCTTTTACCAATCTTTTAACTCAGGGAATGGTGGTGAAAGAAACTCATTTCTGCGCTCGAGATGGTTTCCTGTACCCCGAGGAAGTAGGGGACGGGGCGATTTGCCGCAAGTGCGGCAATGCCGTCCAGGTTGGACGTACGGAAAAAATGAGTAAGTCAAAAAAAAATGTAGTGGAACCCGATCATTTGGTGCAACAATACGGAGCAGACACCGTCCGCCTATTCTGCCTTTTTGCATCCCCTCCGGAAAAAGACCTGGAATGGAGCGAGCAAGGCGTGGAAGGAGCTGCGCGGTTTTTACATCGAGTGTGGCGCTTGGTAGATGAGCAGCAGGGAATATCCAGGATCGCCGAATGGCCTCGCCCGGAGTGGACACTTGCGGAGGGCTTGCAAACGCTGAGGCGTAAAATCCATCTGACGATCAAGAAGGTAACGGAAGACATTGAAAATCGTTTCCATTTCAATACCGCGGTCAGTGCCGTGATGGAGCTGGTGAACCTTCTATATCAAGAGGAAGAAAGGGGGAAAAATTCAGACCCTTATACTTTGGGGGTTATGCGGGAAGCGCTGGAATCTGTGGTCATCCTCCTCTCTCCCATTGTTCCCCACATCTGCGAGGAACTCTGGGCGATGCTGGGACATACGGATGGCGTTTCCCAGGTTTCCTGGCCAAGGTATGCAGAGGAAGTCATAAAAGAGAAAGAGGTTTTGCTGGTCATCCAGGTAAACGGGAAACTGCGCGGGCGAATCATGGTCGGTGTGCATGCCTCTGAAAATGAGGTGAAAGAAGCGGTACTGGCTAACCAGCGCATTCATGAATTATTGAAAGGGCAGAAGGTTAAAAAGTTCGTTCTGATTCCTAAAAAATTGGTCAACCTGGTAGTATAAACGTTTAGATCGTTAAGACCGTTAGAACGTTAGGAACGTTTCGATCGTTAAAAACGTTTAACGAACCCAACGAACTCAACGAACCAAAGGAGGTTCTTTGGAGGAGGAACCTATGACAAGGCGAAATCGAGCGCTCTGGGGAACGGTGGTTTTAACTCTGATAATTTTGATAACGGGATGTGTTTACACCGAGCGAACAAAGATAGCCCCTCCTATCGTAACTCAATTTAAAGGGGAGTTAAGGGTAGCTCCTTCCCTCAGCGACCGCCCTCCCCAAACCGTGGCCGTTCTTCCTTTCTTGAACCGGACTGATAAGAAAGAAGCCTTCGATATCGTCCGCAAATCCTTTCACGGGCATTTTAGCAAGCTAAATTACACCACCATGCCTTTATTCAAAGTGGATGAATCCCTCCGCCAGGCCGGGTTGGATACACCGGAAAAAGTTGCCCAGACATCCGAGCAGAAGCTGCTGGAAATTCTTAGAGTGGATGCCCTCATTCGAGGTGGCATTACGCACTACGATCGACTCTATTTGGGGATTTACTCCCAGGTGGCCGTGGGAGCAGAAGTCCGGATGATGGACGGAAAAACGGGAAAAGAACTTTGGTGGGCCAAGGACGTTTCCCGGAAACATGAAGCGGGGATAACCACCTCCCCGGTGGGATTAATTTTAATCGCTGTAACAACGGCTTTAAATATGCGGGAGATCGAGCTCCTGCGTTCCTCCGATGACCTTTTTCGCGAAATGGTTAAGACCATTCCCCAACCTACTCTGGCCCAGGCTTTAAAGCCGCCAACGATTACGATCTTAGCCCATGATGGAATGAGGCGTTCGGACAAGTATGCCCATAAGCTGGGAGACGTCATCAAAGTAGCGATGGAAGGAGACCCACGCCTGCGGGCCTTTTTCCGCATTGGGGTTTTTAAAAAGGACCTCCCCCTGCAGGAAGAAGAGCCAGGCACTTATACCGGAAGCTATAAAGTCATGCCCGGAGATAATGTTGAGGAAGCCCTGATCACGGGTATGCTGATCAAGGACACCGGAAATGCTACCGAATGGGTGGATGTTTTAGGGCCGGTGACCATAGATACCACACCGCCGGACACGCCCAAGGGGTTAAGCGTCATTGGACGGGATAGAATCGTGGACTTGAAGTGGTCGAAGAACGTGGATAAAGACATCGGCAAGTATAAAATTTACCGCAGCATCACCCCTCTCACCGGATACCGGGAAGTGGGAAGCACTGAATTAACCACCTTTCAGGATAAAAACCTTGAGAACGAAACGAGTTATTACTATAAAGTTGCTGCCTTGGACCTGGCTGGCAACGAGAGCAAGCTAGCCGATTTAACGAAGGCCATACCGGTGACACCTGGCCCAACTCCGGTAAAAGGGATGATTTCTGGAGATGTAACTTGGTACGCGGGGGCCAGCCCTTATATTATCGAAGGCGAAGTTCTGGTTGGCTCCAAAGCCACCCTTACGATTGAACCTGGGACGGTCATCCGTTCCAAGGGTGAAGGAATCTCTGTCCTTGGAAAATTGATTGCCAGGGGAGACCAGACCAGCCTGATCGGCTTTGAATCCGCCGCGCCCGGGCAGAAGTGGAAAGGGGTCATTTTTAACAGTACGAAAAATGACGACAGCGCCATTGAGTACACCCGGATCAAAGGGGCTCTAACGGGCATTACCTGTCTTTCGTCTTCTCCGTTGATCAGCCATAACGAGATTTCCAACAATCATATAGGCCTTCAGGTTAGCGAGTCTTTTTCCAAACCTAAAATCTTTGGGAATGTCATTGCCTCCAATTTTTCTTCTGGGGTGGAAATATCGGCTGCGGCCAGTCCCAATTTGGAAGAGAACGAAATTCGCGGCAATCGCCAAGACGGTGTTTTTATTAAAGAAGCGCAGCCGATTTTAATGAAAAACCGGATCCTTAACAACCAGGAGGCCGGCGTGAGAATTTTTTCTTCCGGTTCCCAGCTGCTGAACAACAACATTCATGACAACGGGAAATATGACGTATATAATGATTCCCAAAAAGACGTTAAGGTAGAAGCCAATGACAATTGGTGGGGTACCAAAGAGGGATTGAAAATCATCGGTAAAATTTTTGGCAGGGTGGATTACCATAGGGTTCTTGATGCTCCCTACCCGCAGGGCAAACCTTTGGAGCTTCCCATCCTGAAAAGTCCTTTGGGTGGATTGGTTGAACGAGATTCTTTCCTGACCCTGGCGCACAGCCCTTATGTATTGGAAAAGGACGTAAGCGTGGAGAAAGGGGCCATCCTGTTCGTTGAACCCGGTGTTACCGTGAAATACAATACGGGAACTTCGATCATCGTGAAGGACGGCGGAATCGATGCCCGGGGTACGGCCGAGCGAGTGATTACTTTTACTTCCAACAGTTCCTCACCCTCCCCGGGAAGTTATCCTTCAGCTATTAGGTTTGATCAGCCATCCCCCCAGGCCAGTTTTTTCCGTTACTGTATTTTTGAGTACGCGGAAATAGGGCTGGATATCGCTTACGGGGCACCCGATATAGACCATTGCTTTATCGCCAACCATTCCCAAGCTGGTGTTAAAGTGGCCAACGATGCCCAACCAAAAATCTTTCATTGTACCTTTGCCAGAAATTTAGGAACGGGAGCCATCGTGGCCTTGGGAACATCCAGGCCAAAGATCAACCGGAACAATTTCCTCGATAACCCGTTTGCCATTCAAAGTTTTTCCTCTATTTACTTAGATGCCCAAGAAAATTGGTGGGGGTCAAGTCCACCCCAAGAAACATTGTTTTTGGGAGAAATTAATTATAAGTCCTGGTTGGACGTTCCGGAAGCAGGAGTCTTCCAGGGGAGGAAACAATGAAACGAACGATAGCCGGCCTCTTGGGGTCATTCATAATACTGGTTTTTTGGACAGGTGGAAGCTGGGCCGATCAAGCGGAGGTAATCGAGACGATTGGCAGTGGCGAAATAAACTGGTCCAAAGGAATCATAACGGCCAAAGGAAGTGGCGCCCCCCCGAAAAAGGCGAAAAACATTGCCCAAGCCCGCTTGATGGCTGAACGAGCCGCTTTGACCGATGCCCGGCGGAACCTTCTCGAATTACTCAAGGGAGTTCGAGTAGATGCCACCACCTATGTGGAAAATCATATAGCCAAAAGCGACGAAATCAGATTGCAAGCCGAAGGATTGATTCAAGGTTCGACCGAAATAAAGAAAATGAGGAGATATTTATCGGATGGGGCCATCGAAGTGACCGTGGCCATGAATTTGAGCGGGGATTTCTTGGCCTTGATGTTCAGCCTACCGAAAGCATTGCCGACAACCAAACCCCCGGCATCCCCTCTCCCTTTAGCGCCCCAGAAACCCAGTGAATCGACTTTAACTTTCCCTCCGGAAAAAAAAGTGGAAGTTCCTCCCGCGGAAAAACCGGAAGTTAGAGCCGAAGAAAAGCCAGCGATAAAGCCGGAGTCCCCCAAGCCGGAATCCAAACCATTACTCGCTGACCTACCCCCATATACTGGCCTGGTAGTCGATACGCGGGGGCTTAATATGCGGGCCGCGTTGATTCCCAAAGTCCTGGATGATAAGGGGTTGGAATTATACCAGGGAATGTACGTTCCCCCTGGAAAAGCAGCCCAAAGTGGTCTGGCGCTTTATTCTAAAGATTTGACCGCAGCTCAGACAAATCCCCGCGTGGGGAAAAACCCACTGACGGTTAAGGGATTCAAAGTAAATCCGGGCAATCCGTCGGATATTATTCTATCTTCGGAAGAAGCCAAACGAGTTTCCCCATTTACCCAGAAAGGGACCTTTTTGGAAGAGTGCAAGGTCATGATCGTGATCGATTGAAAAAATTCGTAACCGTTTAGTCCTTTGAGAAATTTGGCAAAACTTCAACGCCAAAGGCAAAAATTAAATTGAAAATTTCAAAATGAGAATGGTTTTACAGAAAAATTTGCATTTTTTAATTGACCATTATCACTTTTCAATGAAATTTAGCGTGTCTTTTCAAAACGCCAAATTGATACGGTATTTTATCTTTTGCGGGGCCCTTTTCTTTACGGGGTGCGGTTACCATTTTCAAGGCGGAGGAACCAGCCTTCCCCCGGATATACGTTCCGTAGCTGTTCCTATTTTTGCCAACTCCACCACGGAAACAGGAATTGAAAGCGAAGTGACCCGTGCTTTGGTCGATAAATTTATTTCTGCCAAACGCCTATCTGTAAGAGGGCAAAATTCGGCAGATGCCTTGCTGAAGGGAACCGTGAAGTCTTTCATTGCAACCTCCGTGGCTGTGACGGCAGGAACTCAGATAACCACGGGATACCGCGCGACCTTGACCGTTGAAATCATTTTCCAGAGGCAAAAGGATGGGAAAACTCTCTTTAAAGAGGAATTGAGTGAATGGTGGAATTATCCGGTGGTTTCCGACTTGGCCATCACCGAAAAAAACAAGAAGGACGCCATGCGGCAGATCTCGTTGCTCCTGGCGGAGAAGATCCATGAGTTGATCTTGGAGAATTTTTGATTTTTGGGGAGGAAGATTCACCCTGTTAGATGTTCACTATCTAACAGGGTAAACGCAGATTTACGGAATAGTATTAAATGCCAATGCAAAAGGGTATCCATTTACCGTTTTGAAAAACTATGAAATAAAGCGGCCAAAAAGGTTGTCATTCCGCGGGAGTGACGACTTTTTACAAAAAAGGCATTTTTAATTTTACATTTTTATCGGCGTTTATCTGCGCCAATCTGCGTCCCGATAATATGAAATCACAGGAATTATTCCAAGAGATTGATGGGGGTAAAATATTACCCCTCTATTATTTTTTTGGACCGGAAAAATGGTCAATCGAAGAGGCTTTGAACAAGATCAAAAAAAAGGCTCTCAATCCTGCGACTTTGGACTTTAATCGGGAGGTACTGGATGCTGAAGAGGATTCTCCGGAAGTGATTTTGGAGAGCCTGCAGGTTTTTCCATTAAATTCTCCCCGACGGTTGGTCGTAATCCGTCAAGCGGATGTCTTATGGACGAAAAGCCCGGCTCCCTACTTCGATTATTTCGCCGATCCGAACCCCTCCACCTGCGCTGTTTTTATCGGTGAGAAAGCCGACCTGCGGACTAAATTTTTCCAGGCGTTGGAGAAAAATGGTGCGGTCGTCTCATTTTACCCTCCTTATGAAAGGGAGTTGATTCGTTGGATTCGTTTCCAGGCAGAACAACTGGGCCATTCCATATCCGATGAAGCCCTATTCCTGTTACTGGAACGGGTCGGGTCAAATTTGCATGAACTCAAACTTGAGCTGCAAAAATTAACTTTAAAGCCCGGAACAAAAAAATCTATTCAGGAAGAAGATGTTTTGGCCCTTACCGAAGATATCCGCGAAGAGAACCTCTTTGAACTACCCCGGGCTGTTGGTCATTGGGATTGGGAAAAAACATTGCGTCTTTTGCGGAAAAATTTACAACAAGGAGACCCGCCCCTTCTCCTGCTTTCGCTAATTCTCCGCCAGCTTCGTTTAATCCGGAGGGCTCGCGAATTAAGGGCAGAGGGCTGCTCTAAGAAAGAGGTTGAGACGAAGCTGAGAATTTTGCCCCAAGGGGCGAATGATTTTTGGATACAGACGGATAAATTTCCCCCTTCAGCGCTGGAGCAAATTTGGCCGCTTACCAGAGAAACAGATCAGGAACTCAAATCAAGCCGCTTAAATAAGGGACTTATTTTAGAAAAATATCTTTGGGATATGTTCTTTCTCGGAAGGAGTAAAAAATTACCTTTGGGACGCGGATGAATGCAGATTTACAGGATAGTATTAGATGCAAAAATTAAAAAAATTATTCCATTTTTAATTTCTCATCAATAGCTGCGTTTATCTGCGCCAAGCTGCGTCCCAAAAAATTCTTGGATCGGTAAGGATTTAAGCCGGAGGGGTGAGAGCATTTACCTTTTTCGCTAAACGGGATATTTTACGAGCTGCTGTCTTCTTATGGATGACCTTCTTCGATGAAGCCTTCTGGATAATCGGTATGGCGCTGGCCAAGGCTTTTTGCGCCTCGCCAAGGTTTTTTCCTTCGACGGCTTTCAGTACTTTTTTGGAAAAAGTTTTAAGGACCGATTTAACCGCAGTGTTGCGCAGCTGGCGTTTTTTACTCTGCCGGGCCCTTTTTAGGGCTGAAACGTGGGTAGCCAAGAAACCTCCTTAAATTAAAAACGCTAAGTGCCAAGAGCATAGCGCAAGTTTGTTTTTATTAAATAATAGAATGTCATGAATGTCAAGTTTTAATTATTGGGACACGTATTCACGCCGATTTACAGGATTAAAATAAATTTGGTTTTTTGTGGTTTTTAATTCCTTTTATCGGTATTTTCTGCGTAGATCTGCGTCCCATTACAGAATATGACCGAGCATAAAAAAATTGCCAAGGCAGCCAGCATCGTTGGGGGAGCCACACTCCTTTCCAGAATTTTTGGTTTTGTCCGGGATATGATCGTGGCCCAACTCTTCGGGGCCGGCATGGCCACAGATGCTTTTTTCGTGGCCTTTCGGATCCCCAACCTCCTTCGGCGTTTGGTGGGAGAGGGCTCACTCACGGCATCTTTCATCCCGGTTTATTCGGAATATATCAGTCAGAAGTCAAAAGAAGAAGGAGATGAACTGGTTAGTGTTTCTTTCTCTGTATTGACCATATTTTTAATCCTTTTGACCGGGCTGGGTATCCTCTTTTCCCCCTGGATCATCAAACTCATGGCCTATGGCTTTTCTCTGGAGCCGGAAAAATTCAAACTGACCGTCTTGCTCACCCGCCTCATGTTTCCTTATATCTTCTTTATCGGGCTGGTGGCCCTGGCCATGGGGGTGTTAAACTCATGGAAACACTTTGCTGCGCCAGCGCTTGCTCCTGTACTCCTCAATCTGGCGATCATTGCTTTTGCCCTTTTATTTTCAGGGATTCTGAAAGAGCCCATTTTATCTTTGGCCTTTGGCGTTCTATTGGGGGGAATCGTTCAGCTCCTATTCCAGATTCCTTTTATTCGCCGAAAAAAAATCTCGGTGCGGTTCCTATTCCGCCTTTCCCACCCCGGAGTGAGACGTATTGGTTTGTTAATGGCTCCGTCGGTACTGGGTTTGGGCGTAACCCAGCTCAATGTTTTGGTAAGCACCTTTTTGGCATCATATCTTCCCGAGGGAAGCATTTCGTATCTTTATTATGCCGACCGACTTTTGGAATTCCCCATGGGAATTTTTGCTATTGCCATCGCCACGGCCATTCTCCCCATGATGGCAGAGCAGACGTCGAAAAACGACGTGCAGGGAATGAAGGAGACTCTTTCCTTCGCCATGCGCCTTGTATTTTTCGTTACCTTACCTGCCATGGTTGGGCTCATAGTGCTGCGCTTGCCCATCATCAACCTTCTATTCCAGAGGGGTGCTTTCGATGCCCACTCGTCCGCAATGACTGCCCAAGCCCTGCTTTTTTATGCCCTGGGCCTGGCTGCCTTCGCCGGGGTGCGCATCATTGTTCCGGCGTTTTATTCCCTCCAGGATACCAAAACCCCGGTTAAAGTAGCTTTTTTAGCGCTTTTGGCTAACGCCGGGTTCGGGGCTGTCTTGATGATTCCGCTAAAGCATGCTGGCTTAGCTTTGGCCACGTCTTTGGCGGCCGGGCTAAATTTCGTCTTGCTCGTGATTTTTTTGAAGAGGAAATTAGGGCGGATTGGGGCCCAAAAAATATTTCAATCATTTTTAAGGAGTCTCGGTGCCTCGGTTGTTATGGGTGCAGTGGCTTACCTGATATGCGCAGGCGGTTCCTGGCATACCTCCGGGGCAACGCTGGAAAAGATCGTTCTTCTTCTTGGGGCTGTTCTAATTGGCATGGTGAGTTACGGGGGAGTTAGTTTCTTCTTGGGTGCTGAAGAAATGCACTCGGTAATGGAGATTATTAGAAAAAAAATAAAAAGTAATCCGTAAAACTTCTTGAATTCCTACTTTATATTTTGCCCGGTTTTGCTCACCCGCAAACGCCCTTAGCCGCGGCGGGCAATGGAGAGTTGGAGAAAGCCTTGAAGATATTGGCCATTACTCGGATCATTACGAAAGACACCAATCTATCAGCAACAACTGCCATGAGTGTTCTAAAGAGTGAAGGCCAGCGAAAGGCCTTACTATCCGGAGCCAACGTGATCATGCCCAATTTGACCCCACCCGCTTACCGGTGTCATTATCAGGTATATCCGGGGAAAGAGCATCCCACTCTGGAAATGGAGGCAACCAAGAAAGTGATCTTAACGATCGGTCGCAGGATTGGACGAGGGAATGGTCACCGAATGCGGTCTCGACCAGCATTAGAGCTTAAAGAATAATCTTTTCCCGCCTATCATCTTTGTATCCTGCTCATAAGGAAACGGTTCTTCGGCTAAAACCATAATAATCAGGGTTGAAGGGACCCTATGTCCAGGTTGCAGAATGAATAATTTTGTAAACCCTTGAACCCTTGAATCCTTTACTCCCGGAATCCATTTTTTCATTGTTGTGGAAATCCCTTGACTTTTTAATGGAAATTTATCATTATGTTTATGGTAAGCTTTCAATAAAAAGATTTCGGGAAAAAATATTAAAATGACCAAAGAAACTGATCCACTTGGAGTTTTAGAGGAAAAGATTATCCAATTGGTTGAAGCCCATGCCTCTTTAAAAACCGAGAAAACAGCCCTGGCCGAAAAACTGGGGCAGAAGGAAGCGGAGTTAAAGGGACTGAAGGAGAAAGTAATGTTTTTATCCGAAGAACGGGAGACGACTAAAAAGAAGGTAGAAAATTTACTGAACCGGATTGACCGCACCATCTCCCCCAGCAAGCAGGATTGAAAGGACAATGAAAAACGCCATTCGTTTGGAAATTTTGGGGCGGGAATACACCGTTAAAAGCGATGAAGGGGAAGAACGGGTTAAAAAAATTGGCGAATACGTTAATCAAAAAATCCAGGAAATTGTCGAAGGCGCTAAAACGATTTCAACCTTGAACGTGACTATTCTGGCTGCCCTGAATATCGCCAATGATTACTTTGAAGTTTTGGAAGAGCAAAGGGAACTTACGCGGACGGTCCAAGATAAATCGGGTCGGTTGCTGGAAATGATTCATTCAGCAATCAAGGAGGATTGAATACTTTTTCCCCTGCAATGTTGGTGAAGATGCCATATTCTTTGAGCCAACAGAGAAAAAAAGGGAGCTGTTCCTTATTGTGGCTGGCCCGTCCTGATTGCGCAGGAGTACAGGAACGCCAAAAGCAATAATATGGCACCCACCTAGAAAACCTAGGTTCAAAAAGAAGGCATCCCACGGCATTTGCGGGGGATATTTTAGAAGCGAGCAGGGGGAGATTTTTGAAGGAAAACAGGCTTTGGTCGTTCCAAATAAATTCATGGAAAATGAACAAGGAGATCTTTTCCTCACGGGGAAAAGATTATGCATTTTATTTATTTAATTTGCCGAGAGATTTTAGAGATTTGGAAATCGCTTGAGCCTGGCTTTCTTCCTTTTCCCCTTCCCGGAAATTTATCCAACATCAAAAACAAGAGTTTTTTTGCGGGGTAATCTGGTGAAGAAATACCCGGATCATTCCCCTGAGGAAAGAGAGTTTTAATTGTGGACTTTTATCCAGTGATAGGGGGGGCGCTGGCCATTTTACTGATCGGCCTTGGTGCCGGATTCCTCCTCCATAAAAAGGTAACAGCCTCTCGGTTTCGTTTAGCCGAACAAAGAGCGAAAGAGGCAGTCGAGGAAGCCCGGAAAAAAGCCGAAACCATTCGGAAGGAAGCTGAAATCCAGGCGAAAGATCATTTCTTTCGATCCCGGGCAGAGTTAGAATCAGAGGCCAAGGAGCGGCGGCAAGAACTCCATAACATGGAGAAGCGATTGCTCCAGAAAGAAGAGAATCTGGAAAAAAGGGTCGATCTTCTCGACCAAAAAGAAGTGACTTTTTCCAAGCGAGAGAAGGCCTTGCTGCAGCAAGAAAAGATCCTCAATGAAAAGGAAAAAAAATATTCCGCTATGATCGAAGAGCAACGGCAGATGCTGGAGCGTATTGCGGAAGTGTCTACTGAAGAAGCCAAAGAGCGCTTGATGAAGCTTGTAGAGAGCGAAATGCGTCATGAATCGGCCAAACTTATCAAAAAAATAGAAGATGAAACCCAAAGTTTGGCAGACAAGAGGGCGAAGGAAATCATCATTTCGGCCATTCAACGCTATGCTGCCGATTATGTAGCCGAGGAGACGGTTTCCGTGGTCAACCTCCCCAATGAAGAAATGAAAGGGCGGATTATCGGCAGAGAAGGAAGGAACATCCGAGCTTTGGAGGCGGCTACGGGGGTTGACTTGATCATCGATGATACGCCCGAAGCTGTGATCATTTCTGGCTTCAACCCCATTCGCCGCGAAATAGCCCGCATCACCCTTGAACGCTTAATCACAGATGGCCGCATCCATCCGGGGCGGATTGAAGAAATCGTAGCCAAAGCAGAGCAAGAGATTGAGCAGGAAATTCGGGAGAGCGGAGAACGAGCGACTTTTGATGTCGGCGTCCATGGAATCCATCCCGAGTTGATTAAGATGATTGGAAAGTTGAAATTCCGGACCAGCTTTGCCCAGAATGTTTTTCAGCATTCCTTGGAAGTATCCTTTCTTGCTGGGGCGATGGCCTCTGAACTCGGCGTAAATATAAAACAAGCCAAACGGGCCGGACTTTTGCACGACATCGGCAAGGCAATAGACCATGAGGTGGAAGGGTCTCACGCTTTGATCGGTGCCGATTTAGCCAAAAAATACGGGGAAGCTCAAGGAATCATCCACGCGATTGCCGCCCATCATGATGATGAAAAACCCCAGAACATCATCGCTATTTTAATCCAGGCCTCCGATGCTTTATCCGCAGCGCGGCCGGGTGCCCGTAGAGAAATGTTGGAGACTTATGTAAAACGGCTGGAAGACCTGGAGAGAATCGCCTACTCATTCCCGGGGATTAATAAAGCTTATGCCATTCAAGCCGGAAGGGAAATTCGCGTGATCGTGGAAAATGAAGAGATCTCCGATGCCGATGCCTGCATGCTGAGTCGAGATATTGCCAGAAAAATCGAAAACGAATTAAGTTACCCGGGTCAGATTAAGATCACGGTTATCCGGGAAATTCGCGCGGTGGAATACGCCAAATAAAAAGGGGAGAAGAAAATAGAGGGCGGGGAAGAAAAAGTATTTTTAGTATTTTTTAGGTTGACAAGCAAAAGGAATTAATTTATAGTAAAAATTAATTGAGGAAATAAATTTACTGCCAAGAAAAATTCAAGCAAATTTTTCCGAAATTTTTTCCTTGACAATCTTGGAAATTAATTGTATATTAAAAATCTCCCAATAAGATCTTGTTCTTTGAAAACTAAATAGCAAATACTTGTCGTTGGGTCTACTCTTTGTTTTAAAAACCAGAGTTTTTAAAAACTCTGGCCAACAATTTAACTGGAGAGTTTGATCCTGGCTCAGAACGAACGCTAGCGGCGTGCCTAACACATGCAAGTCGAACGAGAAATCCTGAGCAATCGGGAGAGTAAAGTGGCGCACGGGTGAGTAACGCGTGGGTAATCTACCCTGGAGTTAGGAATAACACTTCGAAAGGGGTGCTAATACCTAATATTATTCTGAAAACCACGGTTTTTGGGATTAAAGATGGCTGAGGCTTGCAAGCTATTGCTCCAGGATGAGCCCGCGTACCATTAGCTAGTTGGTAGGGTAACGGCCTACCAAGGCAACGATGGTTAGCTGGTCTGAGAGGATGACCAGCCACACTGGAACTGAGATACGGTCCAGACTCCTACGGGAGGCAGCAGTGAGGAATCTTGCGCAATGGGGGCAACCCTGACGCAGCAACGCCGCGTGAGTGATGAAGGCCTTCGGGTCGTAAAGCTCTGTCAGATGGGAAGAAAATTTTTGCGATAAATAATCGCAGGGATTGACGGTACCGTTAAAGGAAGCACCGGCTAACTCCGTGCCAGCAGCCGCGGTAATACGGAGGGTGCAAGCGTTGTTCGGAATTATTGGGCGTAAAGAGCGTGTAGGCGGCCGGA
>JAHJQK010000029.1 GCA_018819135.1 Pseudomonadota bacterium
CCTATGAAAATATTCGATATCATTGATCTCATTGAACTTGTCTCATGGGTACAGATGAAAAACCATCGGGCTTATCTCTCCCATCGGAAACGGAAACTGGCCACGGAAGGGATGACTTAATATGTATCGTTGTAGGGTTAATCATCGGACACAGTTTGTCCGACCCTGACATCGATTATATTCTGCAATTGGCCCACAAAACCGCAAGCCCTCAACACCCCATCTATATGATCGCAGCGGATTTCACAAAAGCTGATGAGCGAGAGCTTCTAGAGAAGTACAACATCGTCCTCGTGCAGTATTCTAACAGCGACGGTGGGCACGCCCAGTTGCGGCGACTTCTAATGTCAGCTGATCGATTCATAGTTCCAAGACGCTGGAGCAAGGGAAGAGTCGAATTCTCAGTTAGGCCAAAAGAAGAAGCCGAATCAGCAGCAGCGCTATTTATATATCAGAGACTTCGAGGTGCACAAAAAGGGAGACGCATTTCGCCTTTGATTCTCTCTGAACTCTTCGCCTCCGCAGCAGTTGGGACGACGAAAGATGAACTTGTCAATCAAGCTTCACTTAAATCATTCCAGAGACAAGATGCTGCTTTTTCTGATGCCTTAAATGAGGCTCTGGATGACCTGGTGCAGCAAGGCTTAGCTATAACTGTATCTGATAGGTACTCGATTACCGAAAAAGGGCACACACAAGTCAAGGAATTCCAAGCAGTAAGAGAAACGGAGCGCGAACAGGCTTACGGGCAGTTTATTCTTAATCTTAAGAGTGGTTATGTAGATCTGACTCAGGAGCAGGAACGACAATGTCGCCAGCTTTCTGAGGACGTTGTTGTCGCTAGTTTTGCGAGTCGGGGCTTGACCATCGCAAACCAGGTTTTTGCTGGTCAATTTGCCGGCGCAGAAGAGCTTTCGGACATATTTAGGTGCGTGTCTGACGCTGCTGCTGACCTAGCTGAAGAGAACCTCAAGGCGGCCTTTGTAGAGGCAATGTATCTGTTCTTGATAGAGCCGAACACTCCACAGAAGAAATACCTGGCTTCTGTATCTCAAGGTTACTTTCTCTTTCATCTACTTGGCCTTGATCCCAAATGTGTCCGGATACGGCATGAGGTTTTTGGGAAAACTCTCTGGGTTTGTGACTCAAGCGTACTTTTGCCGCTTTTAGCGGTTGGCTGTCACAACTACGACTATGCTATTGAACTATTTCGAATCCTCCGTGATGCTCAAGCAGTATTATGCACGACTTCGAAGCTACTCCAAGAGTCTTGGGAGCACTTCGAATGGGCAGTGAATTTCATGAGGATGAACGGTGCCGAATCACCAGAATTCCTGCGTGCGGCGTTGGTGAAGGGGAGCTACAAGCAGAACTTATTTTTGGATGGATATATCAGGCTCAGTGCAGAGGGTCGAGTCGGTAATTTTGCTGATTACATTGGTCTGATTTCCCTGAAGGAATGGGGCCGAGTGTCATTAGAAGAATTCGTTGCAAGGCACGATGTGCGTGTTCTCACACTTTCAGGGATGAATGGATTCCTTCAGGAAGATTGGGGAGAACTTGAGGAAGCTAAAGTCATCATCAGTGAGGAACGTAAGCGTATCGGAACGTATCGCTCCGAGCTTCAGGTTGAATCTGAAGCCGAAGTATGGATGCTCATCAAGCATATAAGGTCAGGGAAGTATTCTTTGCCTGGTTCAGGCAAAGGAATTGAAAGCGTTTATTTTGTATCACAGAGTAGAGTTCTGGACAAAGTATTTCAACCAGGGGCTATTTCAACTTGGACCCCCGAAGCCCTGTACCGATACATATCTACACTTCCCGGCAAGCAGATGGACCCAGAGCTACTTCAACAGTGCATGCTGCACGAGTACTATTACGCTGGAATTTCGTTTATTGATAGGGATCGGTACTTACGCTTTTTTGGTCCAAGTGTAGACGCAGCGAAAGCTTCGTACGACCAAGAAAAAGCTAAGTATATTGCAGAGGTTGAATTTACTCATGCAAAGCAGCTCGACGAAGCATTCGAGAAAACCCCAGATCTGGAAAAACCATTTTTCATCGCCCAGATGGGATGGCGATTGGCAGAGGTCTCTCGCCAGAAAGAAGAGCAAGCGAAACAAAGAGCGTTGGAGGCTGAAACAAAGGTCAAGGAACTTGAAGCCGAGAAAGACAAGGTGTGGAAAAAACGGGAAAAGATAAGGGATGAGCAGGAAGCTGCCAGGCTGCGAAATCTGCAAAATCCCAAACATGTTCGCAAACGTCTCAAACAGGCTAAGAAACGCAAAAAGAAACAAAAAAAATAGTACAATGATTACGGGATATTGGACCTGTTTTGTTGACTACGGGCAGCTCTGTCAGGTCATCGAAGCCCAAACGCCGTGGGGTGAGACTACCTGCCGTGTCTGGCTACCCGGCCCCGACTCCGTGATCCGCATCTCAGCTTCAAGGCTCAAGTCCCTGAAGAGCGCCGGCACCAGTTATCCGGAATCCTTAGAAAGAACAAGCCATGAGTAACTGGCGCGATCAAATCCTGAAAGAATTCACCCCGAAGGTCTCACGACTCACCCTGGTGGGGGACCGCGATGGGCTCCTGCTTGAAGAGGGGATTCTTGAAGGAATCCGCGAGCGCGGATTCGAGCTGATTCCATTCGAGGATCATGTCGCATTCCGCTATGCTTATGAATCCAGCTTTCGTTCCCGCTGGGACCGGGGTGAGGAGACCGACCTGGTGGTTGTATTGCGGTCCCAGGCCAGCGACCTAGGTTCCCTGCCCTATGACTTGCTCCAGGCCGGCCGAAAACTTTCCTTCAACCTTGGTGACATCTTCCCGAACCTCAGCTACCCGGTTCTGACCGCCCTGGACCGCGGTGACCTGGATCCTTTGTACGAGGCCCAAAGACGGCATGCGCCCGGCCATCTCGGCGACAACGCCACCAAGGAATTCGTTCTTCGCCACGTTTTCGAGATTGCGCCGGAGCTTATCAAGCAACCTTCCGACTTGCTGAGGGTGCTCCTCCGCCGTCACTACCATGGACAACGGATACCAACGATCCTGGATGAACGTTTCATCCAGATTCTTCGGCAGAACAATAGCTTCTCCGAATGGCCGCTTGAGACGATTGTTCCCGACCGGGAGGTGTTCTTCGCCTTCCTGCAGGAACGATGGCCGGTGTTCCTCGACGAGATCATCGTACCTCTGGTTCAGATTGAAAAGAGGGACGCATGAGCCGCACGCAGCAAATTGGATTCAGTCAGCGTATTCGCCTGGAATGGCTCGAACAAACCGCAAGGCTTGTCCTGGCCGGAAACGAACAGGCCGCGATCAATGCCGGTTTGCAGGAACTGCTGAAGGATAAAGTCTCGATTGGCGGAACAGCCGAACGTGGGAACCGGGAGAAGATTATCACTATTCTCCTTAAGGTCTGGCTTACTGCCCCCACCGAACTCGATGGCTTAAGGCTTGATGGATTGGAGCTACTCAAGCGCCTGTCCAATCAGGACCGCATAGCAGTTCATTGGGGCATGGTAATGGCCGTTTACCCGTTCTGGGCATCTGTTGCCAGTCAGGTAGGGCGCCTGCTCAAACTTCAGGGCTCGGCTGCCGCTGCACACGTTCAAAGGCGAATACGAGAGCAATACGGGGAACGGGAAACTGTGTCCCGTGCGGCCCGCCGTGTGCTGCGCTCCTACCTCGATTGGGGTGTCCTCAGAGCAACCAAAATGAAAGGTGTTTATCAACAGGGTTTGTCTCATCCCCTTCATGACCGCAAACTCCTTGGTTGGCTTGCTGAAGCATTTTTGTATAGTCGTTCCAACGGTTCTGCGTCCACCAGGGAAATAATCGAACACCCAAGCCTTTTTCCGTTCCGAATTGCACCGGTAACCGGGGAAAATCTGATTGCTGTGTCTCACCGGCTTGAACTTCACCGTCACGGTTTGAATGACGACGTGATATTTTTGAAGCGGTAAGAAGTTGCGCCTGGAAGATTGGGAATTCTTTTCATATTAGGAATTTAAAATGGCACAAACGTGAATGGGGTCAAATCTTTTGAATTGACAGTCTCGAAATTCCTCCTGGCAAAAAGGGATGGGGGGCCTCCGGCAAGCTGGACCTGAACCTCATCCGCAAGATGTCTTCGGCCTGACGCTGAAGAGCGTTTGCTTGGCCACTGCTATTCGGGTTTCGATGCGGCGAAAGCTTTGCGGTTGGGTCTCAACATTCAACAAAGGCGATTTGGCAAATACGATCGAACCCAGGCAAAAGTGATTCACATTATTGTGGAAGGAGGTAGCATGATTAAACTGATGGCATTGATCTTTAAAAAACCTGATCTGACGGATGAAGAGTTCAATAGTTATTGGAGAGGGAAACACGGGGCTCTGGCGGGGAAAATCATCCCCGGGTTGAGAAAATATACCCAAAATCATTTTATCAAGCTCCCCGGTTCGAAATATGAGGGCGATGGTTTTGTCGAGCTCTGGTTCGATGACCTGGAGGGGGCTAAAAAGTATTTTGCCTGGCGGCAAACAGCTGCCGCCCAGCCTCTGCTGGAGGATGAGGACAAATTTTTGGATCGAAGTAAGACAGTTAGATATGTTGTTGAAGAGTACTTCATTATCAAATAGTAAAAAGGGGTTCAACGGTACACAGGCTGACCGAGTGGACCCCCGGACGTTGTTGCAAACGTTGCATTGACAATCCCGATTGCTTAACCCTTATAGAATTCCTTTATGGCTAAAACCACTGAAAGTACGTCCAAGAGTTTCCTATTTCGAGATCTCGATTCGAACATCCTTATTGGCATGGCCAGTGACCGGTATGCCGGATGGATCGGGCAGATCTATTCAGAGGGGCGATATGAAAAAGGGATAACCCGCAGAAGCTACAAAGTCGGTGATAAAACCTTCAATTGACTACGGTCCCGGCTACCGGGTTTATTTCGTGCAGCGCGGGCAGACGCTGGTGGTTCTGCTTGCTGGCGGCGACAAGCACACCCAAGACCGGGACATCAAGACGGCGCTGGATCTTGCGCGAGAACTATAGGAGATTGTCATGGCAAAGACTAAAACCCAACCCTGGGACGTAGCGGAACATCTGGAAACCGAAGAGGACATGGCCGCCTATCTGGAAGCTGCACTCGAAGACGGCGACCCTGCGCTGGTGGCAGCCGCCTTGGGGGACATCGCCCGCGCCAAGGGGATGTCCGAAATCGCTCGCGAGACGGGTCTCGGGCGCGAGAGCCTTTATAAGGCGTTGTCTCCCGAAGGCAATCCAGAATTCGCTACGGTGCTAAAGGTCGTGAGGGCGCTTGGTCTGCGGTTGCGCGCTACCACTAAACATGCATAGGTTTTGCGTTGTCCCCCGCTTTTAGGTGTGAAATCCGGGGACACTTTATTGATCAGCTGGCTTTAGCCCGGGAAAGGTAGCGGCTCAGGGGAATGGTAATCAAAGCCATCAGGCCGGTGCTGATGATCGTAAAGGAAAGCCCCAAAGAATCGGTGATCAAACCATAAAGGATGGGAGATACGGCCCCTGATCCCAAGGTGATGGCGTAGTATAGGCCGTAACCCCGGGATCGACCAGCGGGCGAGATAATCTCGGCCACGGTGGCATAGAGTACGGAAGAAGTCCCGTTCAGAACCACTCCCACCAGCGGCAAGAGAATCCAGACGGCCGAAGGAGAAGCCCAGACTAAAGATAATATTCCCGCAGTCGTGAGGGCTTCTGTAACTACCACCATGGGGATGACGCCGAACCATTCCGCCAATATCCCGCAAGCAAACTTCCCCGCCGCCCCTCCGGCAAAGAGAAGGGTAAGGGCGAAACCAACCTGCGCAGCGGGAATCTCTTTCTTAAGGAGAAGGAAAGGGAGGAAAGTGAGCAAGGCAGTGCGGGTTGAGATGTCGATTATCCCGATCGTGAGGAGGGCGGAAAAGCCTTTTGAATCGGTGATCCCCCAGCGACTGCCTTCTGAAACCTGACTCGGCTTGGCTTTAGGTAACGATGAACTGGCTTGAATTTTCCTGGCCAGAGTCCAGAGCACCGCCCCCAGGATGATCCCGCCTATCGACAGACTGAATACTGCCGGCCGCCAGCCTACGAAATTGATTAAAATCGCCAACAAGAAGGGGATACAAACTTTTCCCACATCTCCCGAAAAATTAAAGGTTCCCATCGCTGCCCGCCGCCCCGAGCCTTCGAAAACCCGGGAGAGGACTGAGGAACTCAGACCATGCTGGCCGGCGGCGGTTCCTTTGGCAAGAATGAGGGCGAGAAAAATGGCCGGGAAGGTGGTGACCATGCTTAAAAGCAAAAATCCCACCGCTAGGCCGAGCGTTCCGCTGGCGACTACCGTCAATGCTCCTACCCTTTCCCCCAGCAAGCTCAAAGGAAACTGGAAGAGGCCCATGGCCCCAGAGAAGACCCCTTTGAGGATCCCCACCTCGCTGAAGGAAAGCTGTAGTTCGGCCGCTATAAAAGGAAGGAGGAGATAAATGGAATCGGCAAAACCGTCATCAATAAAATGAAAGGTTCCATAAGAGAAAAGAGACCGGGCCCGTTGGCCTTTTACAATTGGATCCAAACTCCCTTCCTTGTTTCACAGAAAAGCTTTTTCCAGAAGAGTGATATCCCGCCGGCGGTAAGCCGAGACCACCTCGGCACAGAATAAAAGGATGATCGATGAATAAAAGGCCCAAACCACCAGAATGACGATGGCCTCCAGAGAGCCGTAGATAACATTGTACTGGTGGGAGCGCCCGACATACCAGGCAAAAAAATGTTTAGCGACTTCGAAAAGAAACGCGCAGCTCGTCCCGCCGGCTAAGGCATGGCGGAAAGAAGTTCTAATATTTGGAATAATCTTGTAAATGGCCGTGAAACCCAGCGCCAGGACCAGATAGGGAAGGAGATAGCCCACGATAAACTCGGGCAAGTTGGATTCCATAAGGTTTAACCCAAAAAATTTAAATTCATAAATCTCCATGACCTTGGCAAAAGCGGTTACAAACAGAGAAAGGAAAAATATCAGAACCGAGGCCGGGATCATGGAGAGGGCCAGCAATTTAGACTTCCAGAAAGGTCTCCTCCGCTCCACCCGGAAGACTACCCCCATGGCAAATTCCAACGAGGAGAAAATAACGCTGGCAGTCCAGATCATGGAGAGAAACCCCACCCAACCCAAAACTCCAGCTCGTTGCGCAATGGCTCGCACTTCCCTGAATATTAAGGTGCTGGCCTGAGGGAATAAACGGTCGAAAAAAGAGATGGCCATCTGGTGAGCCTGCTCGGAAGAGCCGAGGATGTACCCCGCTGCCGAGACCAGTAAAAACAGGAAGGGGATCAAGGAGAGAATCGAATAGAAGGCCAGGGCTGCCGAGAGATTCATACACCCATCCAGGGAGAAGGCCCGGCGGGCTTCCCAAAAGATGTCCCCAGCCGTCTTCAACTGGAAACGGAGCCGCTCGACCCAGAAGGTAGATACTTTTCGCCGCCACGGCTTCATTAAAAATCCTTCTTCCAAGCACCGGAATAAATGGCTTGCAGATGGCAGGTGTCATTGATCAGAGAAACGACGAAATTTCCCCGGGTGTATTCAAAGCAGTTGACCGCTGTGGTATCCTGCTTGATCTGCCAGAAATGAGAGTCATCCAGGCCCAGGACCGCGCAGATCAAGATTTTGGCAACGACGCGATGCGAGACAATCAGGGCGGTCTTTTCCGGATTCTCCCGCACCACCCTTTGAAGACCTGGCCAGGCCCGGGCTTTTACCCGAGCTAAATTCTCCCCTCCGGGAAAGGTGACGGCCTGCGGCCGCTCCCGCCAAGCCCGGTAGAGGTCAGGGTATTTTTCCCTCACTTCTTGTAAGGGGAGGCCGTGCCAATCACCGAAGTCGATGTCGATAAACGCCGACTCAGGAATCACTTGTAGACCCTGCATTGCGGCGATGGCCCGGGCCGTTTCTTCAGCGCGGGAAAGGGGGCTGCTGTAAACCACATGCAAGGTAGCCTTCCGAAAATATTCGGCCAAAGCCTTGGCTTCGGCCTGGCCCGTTGCGTTAAGTTGGCAGTCCACCCTGCCGCGGAAAATTTCCTCTTGGTTCCATTCGGTCGTCCCGTGCCGAACGAGATAAACCCGGGTCATCTTCCTCTACCCTTCACCCTCAGCGTAAGCGTGGCCACGCGTGATCATTTCTTGCGAATGAATGCATTATTACCTAAGGCCCAAAGCAAGTCAACCCTGATGGTATTCTTCTCTCCTCCTTTCCCCGCCGCCCTCGGCGGAAGGCAAGTAAAAATTTTGCAACAATAGAGGTGAAATCTCAAAAGTGGGGGTGGGCGAGAATAATTGACTAGATGAAATTCCCCATCCTCAATGTTATAATTTTTAAGTCTTCTTACAATTTTTCTCATTACCTGGTATAGAAAAGGAAATCCCTATGGCCAAGATACCTCATGTGGAGCCGAATGATTGCATTTCCTGCGGGCTTGGCGCAGAAATATGTCCGGAAGTATTTCGTCTAAACGATCAAGACCTGTCGGAAGTCTACAACCCCACGGGGGCATCCGAGGAGAAAATACAGGAAGCCATTGACAGTTGTCCGGTCCAATGCATCCACTGGGAAGAGTGAATTGATCAGACTTACGGAGTTTATAAAATATCGTCTGGACAATGGCTTGCATCTCCTTATAGGCGAAGCCCAGGCTTTACCTATCGTTTCTTACCAAGTTCACTTTGCCGCCGGCTCCCGGTTTGAAAGGCCGGGTATCACCGGGATTACTCACCTCTTCGAGCACATGATGTTCAAAGGAACCAAAGAATTGGGCCCGGAGGAATTCTCCCGGATCATCCAGGCCAATGGCGGGACCCTCAATGCCTTTACCACCACCGACAATACTTCTTATTACGAGAATCTCCCCGCCGACAAGCTGGAGTTAGCAGTACGTTTGGAAGCTGACCGCTTACAGAATTTACAGATCACACCGGAAAGCCTCGAGCCCGAGCGGGAAGTGGTGCGCAGCGAACGCAAGCTTCGCTCGGTGAATACTCCTTTTGGATTGCTCATCGAACAACTTTATGCCCTGGCTTACGAACAACATCCGTACCGCTGGCCGGTGATCGGCTGGGATCATGATCTGAAAAACTTGACCTGGGAAGATTGCCTGGAATACTACCGGACTTATTATGCCCCCAACAATGCCGTCGTTGTTATTGTGGGGAACGTTTCGGCTGACGCAGCCTGGAAAACTGTTGATAAGTTTTACGGGCCTATACCCTCCCAGCCCCATCCCCGCCAGATCATAACTCCAGAGAAACCGCAGCGGGGAGAAAAGCGTGCGGTCTTTAAGAAAGTTTCCCAGGTGGCTGCTTTTTTTTCGTCCTTCCATATCCCGCAGATTTCCCATCCCGATCTTTTCCCTCTGCAAATTCTCTGTGGCGCTTTATCCGCTGGCCGCTCTTCCCGTTTTTTCGAAAAATGGGAGAAACCCGGAAAGGCCGTGGAAGCTCACGCCGAGATGGGTCATCCTCCCTTCCTCTCTATGGACCCGGGGCTTTTGCAAATTTACGCCATTGCCTCACCGTCGGTTTCCTTAGCAACCCTGGAGCAGGAAATCTGGGAAGAAGTGGAGAACCTTCGCCAGGAGCCTCTTTCCGGGGAAGAGTTGTCCAAGGTTAAGAAACAGGTGCGTTCGTACTTTCTACGGAGTCTGGAAACGTTTTTCTTCCAAGGGCTGCTGGCCGGACTCTACCAGTTGCGGGCGGGGGATTTTCGTCTCCTCTATAACGTTCTCCCCGGTTATGAATCCGTAACCGCAGAGGATGTCCTGCGAGTGGCTCAAAAATACCTTCGCCCCGAAAACCGTACCGTTGTTTCGCTGCAACCGGTGAGCCACAGCGAACACGAAGACCTGGGGGAATTGGAATGAACGTCGGGAGCCCCCTCAGAACTTTTATGCTTCCAAAAGTTGTCTCTCCCTTACTGCCTAACGGCTTAAAGGTTCACGCTGTACTCAAGCCCGAACTTCCCTTGGTCAGCATCCACCTTATTTTTCCTTATGGGGCCGAAGCGGATCCTCCCGGGAAGGCGGGCCTTTCAGATCTCGCGGCCGAGATGCTCACTTTGGGTACGCAAAAACGTCCGGCCTCCCAATTGGCTGCAGAGGTGGATGGACTGGGGGCTACCCTCTCCGCCCATGCAGGATGGGATGCGACGTCCCTCCATATTTCCGGGTTGAGTGAAGATTGGGAAAAACTCATGGAGCTACTCCTGGAGATCCACACCCGACCTGCTTTCCCGCTCGCCGAATTCAAGCAACTGAAACAACGCCGGATCGCTGCCCTCGTGCAGCAGAAGGATGAATCCCAGGTCATCGCGGACGAGCGCTTTCAGGAGATTCTCTATCAGGGGACTCCTTACGACCATCCGGTTTATGGAAATCTGGATACCCTGCCCACTCTTTCCGGCGAGGAAGTTGAAGAATTTTACCACAGCCGTTTCCCCCCGGAGGAGTGTTTCCTGGTCGTGGTCGGGGATTTTCAGGTCGAGACCTGCTGCCGATGGATAGAAACTCATTTCCCCTCGGTACCTCGCCGCCGTGAAGCCCAGGCTGGGGAATTTTCCCCTGTTTCACCCTCCGGCATCAAAACGATTTTAATCGACCGCCCGGATCTGACCCAGAGCCAGATTCGCCTGGGACATATGGGAATCCCTCACGCCCACCCGGACTATCTTGCCTTTGAAGTCATGAACTATGTCTTAGGAGCGGGGGGCTTTTCCTCTCGCCTCATGCAGAAGGTCCGGTCCGAACGGGGTTATACTTACGGCATCCGCGCTTCTCTGGAAGGCCGCAAAAAACCAGGGCCTTTCATCATCTCCACCTTTACTCCCACACAAACAACTTTTCCCTGCGTCCAAGAAATTTTGGCGGTGGAAAAGTCATTCATCGCCCAGGGAGCCACGGATCAAGAACGGACGGAAGCCATTAATTTTCTCACCGGTAGCTACCCCATGAGATTTGAGACCCTCTCCCAGATCGCCCAGAAGATCATCCAAGCGGAGGTAAACGGGCTGGGATTGGAGTATCTTTCCGCTTATCCGGAGCGAGTTTCAGCCATCACTCTTGAGGCCATGGCCCGTTCCGCCCGGGAACATCTCTATCCAGAGGAAATGCTGGTGGTCATCGCGGGTCGCGCCGGAAAATTCCAGCGGCAGTTCGAACAATTAGGTGCGGTGGAAATAAGGGAATGAGCCGCAGTGGCTCAGGGCGTAAAAAAAGGGAAAGGAGGAGAAGAAAAAACGCGCCAAAAAGTAATTTAGGCTCCCCGCTCCCAGTCTATGGCGGCGAAGGGCCATAGCGGAGAGCTGGGTTTTCATAATGCTTTTCCCCCGGGAATTTTTCCTTTTATTTTCAAACTCTCCTGGTATACCTCCCGCTTGGAAACTTCCAGCTCGGCGGACACGCGCTCGATGGCTTCTTTCATGGAAAGACCCATCTCTTGAAAGTAGACCTCCAGCATTTCGGCGATGGAAGAAGATTCGATCTTGGCGGGGCGGGTGCACCCCTCCATAACAATGGTCACTTCTCCCTTGACGTCTTCTTCTCCCATCTCCCTTAAAAGTTCCGCAGCCGTCCCCCGGTATATTTCCTCATAAATCTTCGTCATCTCCCGGGCGACAACCAACTGCCTTTCTCCCAGAATCTGAACCGCTTCTTCCAAAAAGGCATTTAGGCGTTTCGGAGATTCATAGAAAATGAGCGTTTCCGCGCGATCCTTCAGGGAAAGTAATAATTTCTTTCGGGCCGTCGCCTTGGAAGGCAGAAAACCATAGAAAAGAAAGCTTTCGGTGGGCAATCCAGAAACACTGAGGGCGGCGATCAGAGCGGATGGGCCGGGAACGGGAATAATTGGTGTCGACTCCTGGATTACCTTCCGCACTAAATAATCGCCCGGATCCGATATCCCCGGTGTGCCAGCATCCGTGACCAGAGCTACATTCCTTCCTTCCCGAATTTCAGTTAGTAGGGATTCCGCGCGCTTCCTGCGGTTGTGTTCACGGTAGCTGACCAACGGTTTGTGAATTCCATAGTGGGCAAGGAGCTGTCGAGTCCGCCGGGTGTCCTCGGCCGCGATCAAGTCAACTTCTCTGAGCACTCGCAGGGCCCGCAGGGTGATGTCTTCCAGGTTCCCGATGGGCGTGGAAACGATATACAGCATTCCCGAGGGTTTTTCCGTGGATTTCATTTCAGTTGCACCTTTAGATAAAGGTCGCCAGCCTTTTCGGCGCTGCTTTTCCCTTTGCCCCGCAGGCGAAGCATCGTTCCATCTTCAATGCCTGCGGGTATTTTCACCAGAAGCCTTTCGGTCTTCCCATTGCGAAAAAAAGACACCTCTTTGGCCGTTGCCGCCTGCACTTCATCTCGGTTGAGGGGCAAGGTGAAAGTGACGTCAAGAGATCCCATGGGATTGAACCCAGAGGTCCCGCGGATAATTTTCTTAAGCCCCAAGCCCAATATTTTTCTCCCTAACCAAGAAAAAAATCTACCCCTGAGGGTGACATTCATCCTTTTAGGGATGATGAACTTCTCCAGGAAGGGAATAAAGGCTTCGGCCGTATTCTTGGGGGTCTGTTGATGCGGGTCAATCGGCCCAAAGGGGGACCCCCCCGGTCCTCCGAAAAAGATCCCGCCGAAAACAATTCCCCTCCCTCCGAAAAATAGGCGGTCAAAGAAACGCTCGTCAAACTGGACTCCCATGCGGGCAAACTCGCGGCCGAGTTCAGAGAAAACATCGCTGGCCATGGGATTATTGAAAATGTCGCGAAAAATTTCCTCCTGCGTATAGCCGAAGCCTGGACTGCTTCCGGGGCTGAACCCGGTTTGACGGATGGAGTCGTACCGTTGTCGTTTTTCCAGATCGACAAGAACTCCGTAGGCTTCACTGATTTCTTTGAAGCGCTCCTCTGCCATGGTATTCCCGGGATTACGGTCGGGATGGAATTGTAAGGCCAGTTGTCGGTAGGCCTTCTTGATTTCATCGGGGGAAGCTTCCCGGGCCACCCCTAAAATTTCATAATAATCTTTGTGGAAAAAATCTCTTCTCATAGAATCCTTTCAGGTAATTTACTTGTGGACACCAAGTTAAAAATAATTTATATTTTATAATAAAATCGGAAAGAAAGAAACTGCTTGGTCCGCAAAAAAATAATTTTCTTTTTTTTAACATTGGCAGCATCCCCAATGCTGATGGGGCAGTCAGATAGCTCTTCAACCGCCCCTTATTGGCAAAAAATCGATGAAGGCTTTGAGGTCAGGGCCATGCAACTCGATGCCCCCCCTTATCAAACCTTCATCAAACTGCGGGTTTTGAGGATTGACCTGGAAAAGTTTCCGGTGCGGGTGATTGACAGCAGGGTTTTTGGCGTGGCCCGGATGGCGATTAAAGAATTAGCCAAAAAAAACCAGGCTCTGGCTGCAATAAACGGCGGATTTTTTTTACCGGATTACCGACCACTTGGCTTGCTCATCATAGACGGCCGAGAAACCAACCCTTTACGACAAACCGATTGGGGAATTTTTCTGATCCAGGACAACCGTCCCCGGATTATCCACACCAAAGAATTCCAAAATGAAGGAACCATCTCCCAGGCGCTCCAGGTCGGTCCCAGGCTGGTGGTGGATGGAAGGGAATTACGCTTGAAAAAACAATTGGCCAGGCGTTCTGCCTTGGGCATTACCTTTAAAAACCAGATTATCTTTTTAAATTCAGAAGATACGGATGTTTATGCCCAAGATTTGGCCCGAATTTTTCACCTTCCGGAATCCGAAGGCGGGTTGGAATGCCGGGATGCTTTGACCCTCGACGGCGGCCCTTCTGCCCAGATGTATGCAGAATACAAGTCCCTAAAAATCGACCTTCCTGGAAGATGGCCAGTCCCTAATGGGATTGGGGTGTTTAAACGATTGCCTTAATTTTTTCGCTAACAACATGATTGGATCTGGCTCAAAACGTAATAAGAAGAGGAAAAAAGGTAGAGGATGGAGGATCCTGCTTCTCGTCTTCTTGCTGGTGGTCTTTTTAATGGTTGGCGCAGCTGTCGCTTTATATTTTACCCTGATTTTCGACCTACCCCGCTTGACTACCTTGAAAGATTACCAGCCCTATGTAGTCTCCGAGGTCTATTCCGACGATGAAGTCTTGATAGGAGAGTTCTTTATTGAAAGGCGGCTGATTGTCCCCCTTTCCCAAATGCCCAAATTATTGATCAAAGCCTTTGTGGCCGCTGAAGATGCACGCTTTTTCGAACATCAGGGCATTGATTACTGGAGAATATTGGGCGCGGCCTTTCGGAATATCGAGGCCTTGGAGGTGGTCCAGGGGGGAAGTACGATCACTCAGCAGATTGCCAAATCCTTTTTCCTTACCCCGGAACGGAGCATCACTCGCAAGCTAAAAGAGGCCATTTTAGCCCAGCGCATCGAAAGCTATCTGACCAAAAATGAGATCCTTTATCTTTATTTAAATCAAATCTATTTGGGAGAAGGGGCTTTCGGCGTTGCGGCCGCAGCTAAAACCTATTTTGGCAAATCCGTGCAGGACTTAACCCTGGCTGAATGTGCCATACTCGCTGGCCTTCCCCCGGCACCGAATAACCTTTCACCATTGCGCCATCCCAAGAAAGCTCGCGAGCGCCAGCTTTACGTGCTCCACCGCATGGTCGAGCGGAGACTGATCTCCCCTGTACAGGCCATAAGGGCGGGAGCCGAAGAAATCAGGCTTAGGCCCAAAGGACCCAAAGGCTACCATGAAGCCCCTTATGCCGTAGAACAAGTGCGGATGTACATTGAAGAGAAGTACGGGAAAGAGATATTATACAAAAGGGGGCTGAAGATCTATACAACCCTTAATTTCCGAATGCAGCAGGTTGCCCAAAAGGCTGTTTTGAAAGGCCTGGAAGAGTTTGAAGACCGGGAAGGGAAAGGGAAAGGAAAGGGTCAAGTGCAAGGGGCGCTCATTGCCCTCGACCCGCAAACTGGTTATATCCTGGCTATGGTTGGCGGACGGGATTTCGCGGCCAGCCAGTTCAACCGGGCGACCCAGGCCCGGAGACAGGCGGGATCCGCCTTCAAGCCCATCGTTTACGCCGCTGCTTTGGACAAAGGGTTTACCCCGGCCACGGTGATTGTTGACGAGCCTTTTTCCTACATCGATGTCCCCGGAAAAGAACCTTGGGAACCCCAGAATTTTGACCGGGAGTTCTGGGGGCCGATCACTTTTCGCAAGGCCCTGACCTTCTCCCGAAACGTGGTCACAGTGAAGATCGCCCAGTCCATCGGGATAGACTACTTGATCCAATATGCCCGGAACTTGGGAATAAAGTCCACGCTGGAACCCAATTTATCCCTTGCCCTGGGAGCGGCCAATGTTTCCCTCCTGGAGATGACCAATACTTTCGGGGTTTTCGCGGCTCAGGGTTACCGCGCTGAACCCATTTTGATAACGCGCATTGTGGACAAAGATGGCAACATTCTGGAAGAGGTGGAGCCATCGGCCATCGAGGTGATCAGTCCCCAGACTTCTTACCTAATCACCAGCTTGATGCAAAGCGTTATCCAAGAAGGGACTGGCCAAAGGGCCAAAGCCCTGGGCCGGCCAGCAGCTGGAAAGACAGGGACGACCAATGATACCCGCGATGCTTGGTTTCTCGGTTTCATTCCTCAGGTATTGGTCGCCGGTGCCTGGATGGGGTATGATATTGAAAAGCCTCTGGGAACTCACGAAACGGGAGCTGTCGCCGCTCTGCCGATCTGGCTGGAATTTATGAAAGAAGCGGTTGACGGGAAAGTGGTTGAAAATTTTTCCGTACCGGAAGGGATCGTTTTTACCAAAACAGATGCCGTCACCGGTGAGCCCGTCGGGCCAAAGCAACCGGCAAAATCCGGCAAAGTAATCTTTGAATGTTTCAAGGAAGGTACGGAACCCACAATTAATTAAATTGTAGAGGAATTTCCTTTTTGGACACGGATGTACACAGATTATCAGGATAAATTTAAAATAAAATAATTATCTGCGGTTATCTGCGTAAATCTGCGTCCTATTAAATTTAAAACAGAAGCGGAGAGACGGGGAGTTATCGCGTGTCCCTCCGTCTGTTCTTTTATCCTTTCACCACTCCCCAGGGGCGGAGGCGGGCCACTTTACTGGAAATTCCGGCCTGATGGACAACTTCCACAACTTGACTCACATCCTTATAGGCTTCCGGAGCCTCTTCGACCAAAGTTGCCCGGCTCGCGGCCATAACGTAAATCCCGCGGTCCTCTAATTCGCGATGCAGATCTCTTCCTTTACTTGCTTTTTTAGCCTGAGTTCGGCTCTGTACCCGCCCAGCCCCATGGCAGGTGCTGCCGAAAGTCTCCTCCATAGCCCGTTCGGTACCCACAAGGACGTAAGAGTACCTCCCCATATCCCCGGGTATCAGAACCGGCTGGCCGACTTTCCGGTAGACTTCTGGCAAAGCCGGATGGCCTGGCGGAAAGGCGCGGGTTGCCCCTTTGCGGTGGACGCAGACCTCCCGGCGCTCCCCGTCGATGATGTGAAATTCGCGCTTGGCGATGTTGTGACAGATATCATAAACTAAATGCATTCCCAGTTCTTTGGGTCCCATCTGCAGAACCCGTTCAAAGACCTCGCGCGTCCAGTGCATAAGCATCTGCCGGTTGGTCCAGGCGTAATTGGCGGCGCAGGCCATTCCCGAAAAATAATCTTGACCCGTTGAAGATTGAATGAAGTCACAGGCCAGTTGGCGGTCGGGGAGTTCCAGGCCCAACTGCCGAACCCGTTCGCTCATTTTTTTCAGGAAATCATCACAGACCTGATAACCGAGTCCGCGCGACCCCGAGTGAATGAGAACAGTGACCTGATCTTTCCTCAGACCCAAAACCCGGGCAACCTCCGGGTTATAAACCTCATCCACAAAACCCACTTCCAAAAAGTGATTTCCCGAACCCAATGTCCCGAGCTGCGGCCTTCCCCGGTCCATGGCCCTTTCGCTGACCACTCCGGGGTCGGCTCCTTCCATGCATCCTCTATCTTCTGTGCAATCCAGGTCCTCTGGCCGGCCGTACCCATTCTTTACAGCCCAGGCCGAGCCCTCTTTTAAAACCTGGCGAAGTTCCTGGGCGGAGAGGCGCAGAGTTCCCTTGGATCCGACGCCGGAAGGAATGTTTTGAAAAAGGGCGTTCACCAAATTCTTAATCTTATCCCGCAAATTCTGGGTGGAAAGGTTGGTGACCAGTAAACGAGTGCCGCAATTGATGTCATACCCCACGCCACCTGGAGAAATGACCCCCTCCTGCCAGTCAAAGGCGGCCACCCCGCCGATCGGAAAACCATAGCCCCAGTGAATGTCGGGCATAGCCAATGAATATTTTTGGATTCCCGGAAGGTGCGCTACATTGGCCACCTGCTTCAGACTTTCATCCTCGTGAATTTCCCCCAGAAGACCTTCGTCGGCATAAATCAACCCATCGACCCGCATCTTCCCCGCCCGGGGAATCCGCCAGCGGTAGTTATCGATTTTTTCCAGGTGAATTTTTTCTCGGCCGCTCATGGACACCCCCTTTTTCGTTCAAAGATCAAAGATGACTCTACCTTCCCATGCTCCATCGTTTTCCCTAATTGCCACCTGATGGTAGGTTACGGCCTTGATTTCTGTTTTGAATTCGTGGCGGGAAGATTCAAAAATCTCTCCATGGGCCACCGCCTTAAGGGAGGTCTGATCCAGATGGGAAAAATGAAACCTTTTAAAAAGGTATCCTTGACTCTCGCATAGGAACAGAAGCTCATTCAGCCAGCGGATTAGGAGCTCTTCCCTTTCAGCTGCCTCAACATGGATGGCACAAGAAAGGGTTTCCTGCACTCGATCCAGGTCAGTTAGCAGGTCAAAAAGAGCATAAGCGGCGTTGGTCATAACCTCTTCATAAGTCCGGCCGAAGATCCGAATGCCCAGGTCGGCTGTATGGTCAAAGGTCTCGTATCTTTTCATTCCTTCCTCGGGAGAAAATTTCGATTGTTCTGGATCCTGGGGTATATTATAATCCTAATTCAATTGTATAGGAAATTCCTTTTTGGACACGGATTTACCCTGTTAGATGTTTACTATCTAACAGGGTAAACACAGATTATCAGGATAAACTAAAAAGAAAATAATTATCTGCGGTTATTTGCGTAAATCTGCGTCCTATTAAATTTACCCTTGAAAGCAAGGAATTATTGCCAGACTTTTTATAGCGCCAAATTGCGGCAGGCCTGATAAGAATCGGAGAAAGGATGATGCTACGCTGCAATCCGCAATCTGCAATCCGCAACCTGCAATCGGAACTTCCCTTTTCTTTGTTTCTGGGAATATTCCTCATCTCCGCTGCCACCCTGACGCTGGAGATCTCCTTGACCCGCCTCCTCTCCGTGGCTCAATGGTATCATTTTGCTTTCATGGTTGTGAGCATGGCTTTTTTGGGATATGGGGCCAGCGGATCTTTTCTTTCCTCTTTCCCTTGGCTCCTTAACCGCGAGGCCCCCCAGACTTTGGTCCTGGCTTCCTGGTTTTTTTCTTTCAGCGCGCTGTGCGCTTATGCCATCAGCAATTTCATCCCCTTTGATATTGCCCGCATCTCCTGGGATCGCTGGCAGATTTTTTATGTTTTTTTGTATTATCTAATTTTCTCCCTTCCCTTTTTTTTCTCCGGATTGGCCATCTCGGCAGCTCTGGCCCGCTGGAGCAGTCTGGCGGGAAAGCTCTATTTTTTCGACCTGACCGGTGCAGCCTTGGGGTGTCTTCTTGTCCTCGGCCTCTTCGGGATCTTTGGCGGGCCAGGCACCCTTTTATTCTCTTGTCTCCTGGGCGGTCTGGCTTCCTTGGCCTTTGGATGGAAGAGGAAAACGAATTGTTTTTTCTTCCTGTTCCCATGGGCCTGGATTGGCCTGCTCTTATTTTTCCTCTGGGGGGAACCTTCTTTCCTGAACTTGCGTCTCTCTCCCTACAAAGGATTGAGCACCGCCCTTTTCTTTCCCGGCGCCCACTTGTTGGAAACCCGGTGGAATGCTTTCTCGCGAGTCGATGTCCTGAAAAGCCCGGCTGCCCGCACAGCTCCGGGGTTAAGCCTTGAGTACCGGGAAGCACTCCCGCCGCAATTAGGCCTTACGGTAGACGCCGATCGTTTGAGTGCCATAACCCGGTTTCATCGGCATGGCGGCGAAAAATCTGAACTTAAGTTTATCGATTTCCTTCCTTCCTCTTTTCCCTATCAGATCATCAAACCTACCCGGGTTTTAATTTTTGAGCCGCTGGGAGGACTGGAGGTTCTAAATGCCGTGCACCACCGCACGGAAGAAATCGTGGCCGTGGAGGTCAACCCCACGGTGGTAGCGTTGCTTCAAGGAGACTACGGGGAATATTCCGGGGGAATTTACCTCGCCAAGGAAACCAAGGTGATAATTGATGATGGCCGAAGTTTTGTGCGCAGAAATTTCCTCCCCTTCGATCTCATCGTTCTTCCTTTGACCGAAAGTTTGGCGGCTTCGTCCACAGGACTGGCCAGTTTGCACGAAGACTACCGGTTGACCACGGAAGCTTTTCTGGATTATTTACAGGCCCTCAAGCCCGGGGGGTTCATTGCCGTAAGTCTCTACCTTCTTCCTCCCCCGCGGGGAGAACTCCGTCTGGTTGCTGTCGTCAAAGAGGCCCTGGAGCAGATGGGCAAGACCCCCGGGAATCATCTTTTGGCTTTCCGCTCCTGGGGAACTTTGACCCTCCTGGTAAAAAAAGATGCTGTGGCTTTTCAGGAGAGTCAAGCTCTTCGAGCCTTCTGCCGGAAATTGCGTTTTGATTTAGTCTATTATCCCGGAATGCAGCAGGAAGAAGCGAATGTTTATAACCGGTTTCATACACCCCTTTACTTTCAGGGCGTGCAAAGAGTGCTCCAGGAGGGAAAAAGTTTTTACAAGGTATACCCTTTCGATCTTAGCCCGGCCACGGATGATCGCCCGTTCTTCCATCATTATTTCCGCTGGGGGCATTTATCCGCTATCTACCGTCTGGCTGGAGAGAAGTGGCCAATGCTTATCGAAGGTGGATACTTGGTTCCGGTTGTCTTTTTCCTGGCCCTTTTCCTCAGTTTTCTTTTTATTGTCCTTCCGGTGATGTTCGGCCGGGGGAGAGAACAAAATCAAACCATCCCGAGAGGGCGGCCATTTTCCTGGTTGACCTACTTCGCCTCTCTGGGTCTGGGCTTCATGTTTGTGGAGATCTCCCTGATTCAAAAATTCATCCTCTTCCTTGGCCATCCCGTATATGCCGTCTCCCTGGTTATCTTTTCCCTGCTCATTTTCGCCGGGTTCGGGAGCCGTCTTTCCCTGAAAATGGGTCCGAGCGCGTATCGAGGTTTGAAGCTTATTCTCCCCCTCATCATCATCTTTTTATTCCTTTACGCCCTGCTGTTGCCGCAGATCCTGTCTTTCTTTCAGGGGCAACCCCTTCTTTTGCGCCAGGTACTTACGATTCTTATCATAGGCCCGCTCGGCTTGCTGATGGGTATACCGTTTCCCCTGGGGATTCGGCTTATTGGCGAGCGCTGGCCCCTGGGGGTCCCCTGGGCCTGGTGCGCGAACGGGTGTGCTTCCGTATTGGGTTCCATTCTTCCGGTGATCATCGCCCTGGCCTGGGGATTTCAGGCGGTGTTTTTCCTATCCGCCCTTATCTATGGGGTGGGTCTTTTCATGGTTTGGAAATCCTGTTGAAAAGAGAAAGAAATTATGGCAAGGTCTAAAGGAAAGGTAGGGGTGAAGAGAAAAGGGGGAAAGGAGGGCCAAGGTATGAAAACGGTGAGGCGCGCAGAGAAAGAGACGAAGAAAAGGGAAAAGGGGGGTGAAAAATCACCGCAGGAAACCAGCAAGAAGAATAGGAAAGAAGTTCCGGGGCTGAGAGAGAAGATGGCCAAGAAAAGAAAAGAAGGGGCAAAAATAGTGATCTCTCAACGAAACGCTCTCCTGAAGAAACTTAAGGAACAGCTGGCCCAAAAGGAAAAAATAATTGCCGCCAGCAAAAAAGGTCTGCTCCAAAAAGCCAAAGAAAGCCTTCTCGAACTCAAAAGCAAGGCGGGAACTGAAGCCAAAAGGTTAATGACCGAAGCCGAAAAGAGGGCCAAAAATGTGGGCACCCAGAAGGATTCCTTGGTCCAGAGAATCAGGAAAGAGTTGGCCGAAAAGGAAAAGATCATCAAAGAAAGCCAAAAAACCTTTAGAGAAACGATGGCCCAAGCGGGGAGGGAAGTAACCGCTCTAAAAGAAAAGACGGGCCAGAGCATCCTGAAAATGAAAAGTAAGGTCGGTGCCGAGGGCAAAAAATTAAAGGAGGAATTAGAAGCAAAAAGCAAAGCGCTGCGGGGAAAAGTTACGGAACTTGAAGAATACCGGAAGGCCACTGAAGGCAAAATCTTTGAGCTCCAAGCCAAAGTTAAAGAATTTGCCGCCAAGGTGTTGCCGGGGGAAAAAGAACGACCGGGACTAGTCACTTTTAAGAGCAACCCTTTGACCCTGCTGGGCGAGGAAGTGAAGGTGGGAGATAAGGCCCCCAATTTTAAGGTACTGGACAACTCTGTGCAAACGGCAACCCTGGATTCCTACCAAGGTAAAATCAAAGTCTTCACTACTGTTCCGTCCCTGGACACTCCGGTATGCAACACGGAGACCCGGCGGTTCAACCAAGAAGCCGAGAAATTGCCGGAGAACGTGGCCATTCTCACCATCAGCATGGATTTACCCTTTGCCCAGGAGCGCTGGTGCGCGGCGGCGGGAGTGGAGAAGGTAAAAACTTTTTCGGATTACCGGGACCATTCCTTCGGTTTGGCTTACGGCGTGCTGGTCAAGGAACTTAAGCTTTTAGCCAGGGCGGTCTTCATCATCGACGATCAGGACATCATTCGCTATGTGGAGCTGGTGCCGGAAATCGCCCAAGAGCCGGACTATGACCGCATTCTGAACGCCGTGCGCGCCCTGCTGTAATAGCATAAGGGTTCAAGGGGTCAAGGGACCAACCCTCGAATCCTTGAACTCTATTTTCTTGAATTGGAGGGGGATGCTCGATTTTAATAAAAAAAGAGGCCAAAGGAAAAAATGATGAGTAATTCTTTTCAGGAAGAAATTGCCAGCATGAAAGATTGGCTGGTGGAGATCCGCAGAACGATTCACATGCACCCGGAACTGATGTTTGAAGAGGTCGAAACCGCCAAGTTGGTTTCCGCCTGGCTGGAAAAATTCGGTCTGGAGGTAAAAACCGGATGGGCGAAGACCGGAGTCGTCGGCCTTCTGCCAGGCGGGAAAAAAGGAAAGACTGTGGCCATCCGGGCCGATATGGACGCTTTGCCGCTCGAAGAAGCCACTCAGCTTCCCTATGCTTCCAAGATCAAAGGAAAGATGCATGCCTGCGGCCATGATGCCCACGTAACGATCCTTTTAGGGGTAGCCAAATTCTTCTCCTCAATTCGGGAGCAAGTAAAGGGAAATATCAAATGGATTTTTCAGCCAGCCGAGGAGGGGGGGGGAGGTGGAAGAGTGATGGTGGAGGAGGGAGTCCTGGAGAACCCAAAAGTTGATGCGATCTTTGGAGCCCATGTTTTCCCGGATCTTCCCATGGGCAAGGTAGGAATTCATGAACGAGAAGGGTTGGCAGCTACCGACCGGTTTCGCATAAAAATTCTGGGGAAAGGAGGCCATGGTGCCTACCCCCATCTGTCCAAAGACCCTATCCTTGCTGCCGGTCATCTGATTACCCAAATCCATTCCATTGTCAGCCGGAATATCAATCCTCTGGACAGGGCCGTGCTAAGCATCGGGAAGGTGAATGGGGGAACGGCTTTCAACATCATCCCGGATGAAGTGGAACTTTGGGGAACAGTCCGTTCTCTTTCCCCCCGGGTTCGAGAACGATTGAAAGTCAGGCTTGAGCAGACGACCCAAGGGGTCGCCCGCTCTTTTGATATGGATTATCAATACGAGTTTGAAGACGGATACCCGGCTCTTATCAACGACCCGCCAATGTCCCATCTGGTGGCAGCGGCCTGTGCCCAAGGAATCGGCAAGGAAAACGTGGAATTCATCAATCCTTCCATGGGAGGGGAGGACTTTGCTTACTACCTCCAGAAAGTTCCCGGCTCTTTTTTCCGCTTAGGTTGCCGCAACGAAAAAAAAGGGATTATCCATTCTTTTCATAGCTCCCTTTTTAACATCGACGAGGACGTGCTCCCCTTCGGTGTGGAGATGTTTGTGAGGATCATCGATCAATATCTGGAACTGAAATTAATATGAGTGTAAGTGACCGGGTTTAGTGTCAGAGGGAATTATTTACATCTTTTTACTGACGCCGATACCCTTTTTAATTCATAAAAGTCAAGATTTGATCTGGCTGACACTACCAAGCCAGGTAACGACTTCTTCCTGAAATTACCGATTGACAAGTATTATGGATAAATGTAGATTTCTTTCTATAATCGATGCCCCGATAGGTAAAAGGCGCTGTAGGGGAAACTGATGGCCGTTGCCCGATCAGGACCCAACGATTATAAACGGCAGAGCGGAAAGGACCTCCGCAGGGTCTGAGAGGATGGTGGTATGGACCAGATTGAATATCCGCAGCCCGCAAAAGCTCACCCAAGTAAAGCCTTTTTCATCGATATGCTCACGAAGGATATAGGCCTCTCAGATTGCGTCCTCGATCTCGTCGATAACTCGATTCACAGTCTCATCACGAAGACCAATCTTGACGTGAGCGAGCACCTCTTAGCCGGGACGAAAGCAAAGAAGATCAACGCCCTCATCGACATCGCCTTCACCCCCTCGAAGGTCAGCGTGCAGGACGACTGCGGGGGGATCTCGATCGACGACGCAGCAGAGCAAATATTTCTCCTCGGAAAGCCGGTGGAAGATAGGGCGCATACCGGCCTGGGTGTCTTTGGGGTCGGTATGAAACGAGCCTTCTTCAAGATCGGGAGGCAGATTTCCATTGCTTCGCATACAATTGACGAGGAGTGGAAAATCGACATCAACGTGGACGATTGGGAGAAAATCGACGAGTGGAACTTCCCGTTCACATACGCCCGGAAGAAGAAGTCGGGGACCGGCGGCACTTTGGTCGGAGTCTCCAAACTTTATCCCACGGTGAGCGAGCATTTCGCCTCAAAGACTTTCAAGAAAATCCTCGTCGAGAAGATCTCCAGAGTCTATCCCCTCTTCCTGAAGGCGGGGCTGAAGATCAAGGTGAACGACGACGACGCCACCGCGGATATCCCAGAGCTTGCCGAGTCCAAAGACCTTCGCACGGTTCGGCAGCTCATCAAGAAGGATGGGGTAGACATCCTTATCATGGCGGGGCTCTCTCCCGCCGGAGACAGAAAGCCGAGGGGTTGGTACGTCTTCTGCAATGGACGGCTGGTTCTCGACGCGGACAAGACCGACCGCACGGCATGGGGCACCGACTCATACCCAGCATTCCACGCGAAGTATAACCACTTCCTCGGTTATGTGTACTTTCGCAGTAAAGACGTGCGGAAGCTGCCCTGGAAAACGACGAAGGACGGGGTAGACCAGGAGTCGCCGATCTATCAGGCGGCCCTTGCCGAAATGCGACTTCTCACCAGGCCAGTGCTGAGCTTCCTCAACGACCTCTATAGCGACGTAAAGGAGCAGAGCGAGCCGGAGCACGCCCTCTTCAGGGGGGCGATGCCTATCGACCCGCAAAAGATCGCCAGCCGCAATAATACCGTTTTTGAGGCGAAGGTCAGAAAGGAGAGCGACGACGACCTGGTGTCGATCCAGTACAAGCGACCCAAGAAGAAGATCAAGAAGATCATAGAGGTGCTCGGTAAGTACATGTCAGCTTCCCGTATCGGGGAGCACACCTTCGATTGGTTCTACGACAGGAACTGCAAATAATGGCTCAACCCACCGATTCTTTTAAACAGTTCCACTACGGTCTCCGCCCGTCGAAGCAGGTCGAACGGAAGATCATGATAGAGGTACTCCACCGCCTCTCCAAGGCCGGTTACGACATAAGCGACTACATCTACCTCGGCTTCGGATCGGTATACTACGTGGACTTCTTGATGTTTCATAAGTATCTCTTCATTAACTCCATGGTCTGCGTTGAGCGGAGCAATGTAGAGAAGCGGATGAGGTTCAACAAACCCTACAAGTTTATCAAGCTCAAAATGGGGGCCCTGTTTAACTACATCCCGAACATACGGCGGACCAAGAAACACCTCGTCTGGCTGGACTACGACCGTTCCTTAGACCAGGAGATGCTGCAGGACATCGACGGCTGCCTGAACCGACTTGCGCCGCAGAGCATTTTCGTCATCACCATCGACGCCAGGCCGAAGCTTTCCAAGGACCTTTTCGAATTCGACATCGAGGACATGGCTGCAGAGGATCGAGAAAAGTTGACAGTCGAGAAGTATCAGGAGTGGTTCGGGGGCTACGTCGAGGAGGAGATCACACTGGACACAATCGCCCGGAAACAAGTCGCCCCGCTGTTCTATGAGGCGGTCGTAGAGCGAATCCGACAGACGCTCTCCAGACGGAGTGGTGGCCTCCGCTTCTCGCAGATCTTCAACTGCATTTACCAGAACGGAGCGCCGATGTTCACCATCGGAGGAATCATCGGGACGGAGGAGGACAAAGAGGCTCTCCGAAAGTGTGGCATCTTGGAACACAAGTTCGTCCGAACGAGTAGCGAGTGCTTGAAGATTTCTGTCCCACCGCTGACGATTCGCGAGAAGTACTGGCTCGACAGCAAGCTCGATGATAAACTCACGGCGGCCAAGCTGCAGTTCGAACTCGAAGAAGAGCTCCTCGATAACTACCGTAAGTTCTACAAAGAATACCCAACCTATATGGAAAGCCTGTTGTAGAGTTTAGCAATGGCCTCGCTTGGGCAGAGGATGCGGGGGAGGGCGAACGCTTGGGAATCCATCCAATCCACCTCCGAATGGTAAGCGGGAGCACTATGAAACGGAAATCTACGTCGCCGATGCGGGTATTCGATCTTGCCTCTTTCAGTAGAGACGGGAGCCTTGTCCCCGTCTACACCTCAGCTCTGGGTGCTCTAATAAAGGGTGATTGCGCCAAGATCCTCCCGACCATCGCTGGGAGTTGCATTGATACCGTCTTTGCAGACCCGCCGTTTAACATCGGGAAGGAGTACGGGACGAGCGTCAACGACCGAAGGTCAGACCAAGAGTACTTGGAATGGTGCCAAGTGTGGATCGATGAATGCATCAGGGTGCTGAAGCCGGGCGGTTCTTTTTTCTTGTACAACATACCAAAGTGGAACATCCGCCTCGCCAACTTCCTCTTAGACCGGGGGATGCACTTCCGCGACTGGATTGTCGTGGACATTAAGTTTGGCCTGCCGATCCCTGGACGTCTCTACCCGAGCCACTACAGCTTGCTCTATTTCACAAAGGGAAAGCACAAGACCTTCCATAACATCCGTATCCCAATCAAAACGTGCCGCCACTGTGGCGGGGAAGTGAAGGACTATGGGGGCCACCGGGGCGCCATGAACCCCAACGGGGTGAACCTTGCCGATGTATGGAACGATATTCCTCCCGTCCGGCACTGGAAGTTTAAGTCAAAGAAGCGGAAGGCAAACGCTCTATCCACGAAACTCCTTGACCGGGTGGTGGAAATGAGCACTGATGTGGGGGATGTCGTTTTCGACCCCTTTGGAGGGAGTGGGACGACCTTTGCTGTGTGCGAAAAGAAAGGACGCCGGTGGATCGGCATGGAGATCGAATCCACCGACGTGATTATTGAAAGACTGGAGAACAATGAACTCGATTATTACCAGAACGACGATTTCGTGGAAGGTTAACCTTGGGGGGATGGGGGCGTGGAGGGTGTCGATCATGTGGGGCTGATCGTATTTTTTTCCAAAAAGAATGTATACTTCCATCAGTAATACTCGTCCCCTCTAATTTCTCCATTGTAAAGGCTTGGTGAAAGTGTTAAATTGGCGCTTTGAGCGGCTGATTCCGGGCAAAATGCGGACTTCTTCCTGAAGTCCGCAACTGGACATTTTTGTAAAGCATGTTTGATTTGTATTGTTAATCATCGGTACTCCTTTTTCTTGACATATAAGTCCCCTTTTTGTACATTTAACCCATCCCAAACCGAGTTCTTAGTGCGCCAGGCAAAGTCTGAAGAATCCAGTTGGTTGAGAAGCCAGCCTGACAAAGTTAGCCGACCGTCAGAACCGAGTTTTGCATTTATGCAGGTAACTGTATGGGTGAAGCGTAAACAGGGAGACAGCAGGCCGTAATCCGCAAGGGTGAAGGTGTTCAGCCCCGAAAACGCTTATGTTGTGGAGCAAGCCCAAGGGATTAAGAACCCTGAAGGCAGCAACGAAGGCATCGATAAGAGGCGAGATGGCGGATACTCCACCGGGGTCATAGTCCACGGCATGTTGTGCAAGGGATTTTCCAGGAACCTGGGAGGACCTGTGCCTTCCTCTGATAAAGGGGTACTCAAAACCGAGGGAACGAGGGTTGAGGATGAGGTACAGGTAGTCGGATCAACTCATAGTACTGATGAAGCCGGGTAATGCCGGTGGAGGGA
>JAHJQK010000030.1 GCA_018819135.1 Pseudomonadota bacterium
ATCCATGGAAAGTCGAGCGCCTCATGATGCCAAGCGAAGCGCCCTGGCCCCCGAGCCTGAGAAAGCCACCGGTAACGATAACTCTCAAGCAAACTGATTCCTAAACAACAGGTTAACATGAGTCAAATGGAAAAGCCTAATTTAGAATTTAGGCATCCCTTGCGAATGAATGTTAGAGATAAATTCTCAGACTTTAATTTTAATTTGTAAGAAACTAACAATTCCTCAATCTTTTTGTTATTTTAAACAACCGCCTTGATTTGTCAAGGTGAAATACTGACCGAACTTTAGCCATTTTAGAAATCTTTTCTCTTTTTACCACCGAAAGCAAAAAAGGCGCCTGATCACCAATAAAAATCTCAACAAGATTATGGATTTGATGTTCTTCCGGCTTGCGCTAACTTTTTGAAAAAAAAGAATTTTGTTTTTTTCTTATTTTTTCTAAGAAGCTTACCTCCTTGCCGTGGGTTCTTGCTCCAAAAGGATTGCATTTTTTCAACACCTTTGTTCAAGGAATGATACTGCCTTCGGCTGCTTGGGCTTGGTAATAAAACTCCTCCACTTTCTTCTCGATGAGGGGGAGACTTTCCTGATTGGCCGGATACCAATTGATTTCGGGGTCAGCTTTAAACCAAGTCAGCTGCCGTTTGGCGTATCGGCGGGTGTCTCGTTTAATTAAACAAATCGCTTCTGGAAGGGCCATCTTTCCCTTTAGATAGGAGACGATATGTTTATATCCAAGGGATTGAAGAGTTTTTAAGCCTGGCGGGTAACCTTGATTTAAAAGGGCTCTGACTTCCTCCACCCATCCCATCCTTATCATTTCATCGGTACGACCCTCAATCCGCCTATATAACTCTTCTTTCGCGCAAGTGAGGCCAACTTTAAAAACTTCATAAGGTTTTTCCTGAAATCCGTGTTCACGCTGAAATTCAGAAATAGGCCGGTTGATCTGGTAAAAAACTTCCATAGCCCGGACGATGCGCAATGTATCCCGTGGGTGGATTTTTGAAGCCGCCTCGGAATCTAATCTTTGGAGTTCTTGATGAAGGCCATTGCTTCCTTCTGCTGCCGCTCTTTTATGGAGAGTTAAGCGTAGCTTAGGGTCGGAAGGTGGCCCATGAAAAAGGCCGCGGGTCAAAACTTTTAGGTAGAGGCCGGTTCCTCCGACGACCACCACTGGAATTTGCCTCTTATGTAGTTCACGAATAATTGCGTCGGCCTGTTGGCGAAACGAGGCGGCGTTATAATTCTGATCCGGCGCTAAAATATCAATGAGATGATGGGGGATATGTCGTCGTTGATCCAGTGAAGGTTTGGCTGTCCCGATCGTTAGACCCCGATAAACCTGAACGGAATCTGCACTTATGATTTCTCCTTTAAAACGCCGGGCCAGTTGCATGGCTAAAAACGACTTCCCCGATGCGGTTGGTCCCACGATGGCAACGATTTTGGGCTTTTTCATTGATTATGATTTACCGCAGAGCACGCAAAAAACGTTGAAAAAAATCTATTGGGACGCAGATTGTCGCCGATAAACGCAGATATATATTTTCTGTAAATCTTTTTTATTTTTAATAGCCAGAAAATCTGTGTTTATCCTGTTAGATAGGAATCCTCTAACAGGGTGAATCTGTGTCCAATAAAGAATTTTTATTATTACCCTTAGGGACTTAAGCTCCCTTTATATACTCCAGGCATTCGTCTTGATTCCCATCTATTCTCCGCGCTCTCGGCGATCTCCGCGGTGATAAAACTTATCTTCTACCGAACATTTTCTCTAGGTCGGCAATGGTGATTTTCAAGACGGTAGGCCTGCCATGGGGGCAGCGGGAAGGAGAAATACATTTTTGCAGGTCGGTCAAAAGGGTGGTGGCTTCCCGTCCATTCATATCCTGAAAAGCTGGAACTGCACCCCGGCAGGCCATCATTTTCAGCAGGGGATCAAAGGAACTTTGGAGATCAGCGTCTCTTCCCCAGGAAGAAATCTGTTCGATCATTTCCTTTAAGGCTTGAACAGGTTCCCGGGATGCTAGTATTTCAGGCACAGCTTTCACCCAGAAAGTCCTCCCTCCGGAGGGTTCTATTTCAAAACCCATTTTTTCCAGTTCCAAGAGATGCTCTTCAGCGGCTTTGGCTTCACGAAAAGAGAATTCGACGATTTCCGGGAAAAGAAGTGACTGCCGGCGGATTGTCCCTGAAGAAAATTCTTGCCAGAGCCTTTCCCATAATATCCTTTCATGGGCAGCATGTTGATCGACGAGGGTTAACCCATCGGATGATTCAAAGAGGAGATAAGTTTTATCGATTTGCCCCAGAAATGGATTTTGGGAAATAGATTCTTTTTTTCCCCATGTTTCTTCTGCGAAGGATTCTTGGCCCAAAGGGCTTGTGGTTTTCGCTTGGGGCGGGGTATAAACCCCTGGAATTTCTTTTAACTCTTTCCATTCTTCCTGTTCCTTGAGCCAAGGGGTTTTTTCCAATAATCGCCTTACACCCAGGAGCGCATAGCGATGGACGGTTTCGGAGTCGGCGAATTTGACTTCCCGTTTGCTCGGGTGAACATTCACGTCCACGTCAGATGGATGGACCTGCACAAACAGGATTGTTACCGGATACCGGTCTTTGGCAATTAAGTTTCGATAGGCTTCAAGAACCGCATGGGAGAGTAACCGGTCGCGAACCGGCCGCCGGTTTACAAAGAGATAAATTCCCCGGGCATTCGGTCGAGTCAATCCCGGCTCTCCCGCATACCCATGGATTTCCACCGTTCCGTTCTTAAACTGGAAAAAATATAACTTTTCTGCGGTTTCCCGTCCCAGAGCTTCGGCCAAGCGGGAAGTTAAATTTTCCCGGATTGGATAGTTGGCCAGGAGTTTTCCATCGTGGATAAATTGAAGGTGGGTTTGCGGATTGGCCAAAGCGATCTTAGCTACCAATTCCCCTATATGGCTAAGTTCAGTACCCTGGGATTTTAAAAATTTTAGGCGGGCAGGAATATTGAAGAATAAATCGCGCACCTCTACCGAGGTCCCGAGGGAGCAACCAACCTCTTTCGACTCCCTTATCTCACCGCCTTCGATGTTTATTTCTATCCCTGCTAAGGTGCTTTCTTTTCTCGTAATGATTTTCATCTTGGAGACGGAGGCAATCGCCGAGAGGGCTTCTCCTCGAAATCCAAAGGATTGGATGGCAAATAAATCTTCGGCACTCTCAATCTTGCTGGTGGAGTATCGTTGGATAGCAGATTGGGCATCTTCCGCGGTCATTCCTTCGCCGTCATCGGTCACGCGAATCAGTTTCTTCCCCCCGGAATGAATCTCTATTTTGAGCTCCCTGCTTCCAGCGTCCAGAGAGTTCTCCATTAATTCTTTCGCCACCGAGGCGGGTCTTTCGACAACTTCCCCGGCGGCGATTTTGGCGATGACTTCTGGAGGCAAAGCTTTAATTTTTCCCATGGGATCAGGTCAACCTTTTCAGACTCGCCCGTGATCGTCCTCAAGGCGGACGACGTCATCGAGTTCAGGAGTGGAAACCTCAAAAATGTCAGAATCTTCGATGGCTGTGAGGCGATGGCGGGTTAAAATCGGGATATGAAGGCACTCCCCGGAATTCAAATGGGATACCGTTTTTCCTCCCCCCTCCCCTTCCAGCTCGACCAGCAGTTTTCCCGCGATTACGAACATAGCCTCATCTTTTTTTTGATGATACTGGTAGCTTAACCGCTTGCCCTTTTCAAGGTGCAAGATTTTTGCAGCATATTTTTCGGTTTTCGCCCAGATGAGCTCGTAACCCCAGGGTTTTTCCACCCTTTCTATTTTTAAGGTTGCTTTCATTTACTCCCTCCGGCTACCCCTTGTTTTCCCCAGCATCAGTATATTCAAAAATTAATACCCTGAAAAGGTTTTTTTCGGCTTCCTCACTTTCGTGATATTTTCCCCTTCCATTCTTTCTTTTTATTGGGTATTTTATCACCAAAAAGATTTCTCAAAAGCAATTGGCCGGATGCTGGATATTTAGCACCTAAAAAAGGCGATTTACCACTTTTCTTTTCTTTGCTTTACTCTGCGCATTCATGGAGTGAAAATAATATAATATTTTAGCTGACGAATTTTTTACATGAGAGCACAGAATTTTGACTACCCTTTCCAACATATTTACCAACATCAACCTTACCGACATGGAAACCTGTTATAAAGTATTTCGCCGGGAAATTATCCAATCGATTAAAATTGAAGAAGATCGCTTTGGCTTTGAGGCAGAAATCACTGCCAAAGTATCAAAAATGGGGCTACGGATCTACGAAGTTGGCATTTCATACTATGGCCGAACTTATGCCGAGGGGAAAAAAATCGGCTGGAAGGATGGTTTAAGGGCCATTTACTGTATTTTGAAATATAATTTATTTCGTTAAGGCCGAAAACGACTTTTTTGTTTTTCCCTATCGCCTAAAGCCTTTTGCCTAATGCCCTTATTTTTTACATCGCTCCTTTTCCCGATAGAACTACCGGGATCGTTTTAAGGAGGATCTTAACATCCAGCCATAGCGACCAGTTATCAATATATTCCAGGTCCAGCTTCATCCAATCATGGAAGGCGATTTGATTCCTTCCACTCACCTGCCACAGACCCGTAATCCCAGGTTTCATGCTCAACCTCCTCCTCTGCCATCCTTCATATTTTTCAACTTCTTCAGGAAGAGGGGGTCGGGGCCCCACAAAGCTCATCTGTCCCCGGAGAACGTTAAAAAGCTGAGGAAGCTCATCAAGGCTGGTTTTTCTTAGAAAGCGCCCGACGCGGGTCACCCGGGGATCTTTATTATTTTGAACACTGGTCCATCCATCAGATTAAAAGCCGTTAACTTGCTTTGCTGCTGTTCTGCTTCCTGAACCATGGAGCGAAATTTATAGAGAATAAACTTCCGACCATTCAACCCACAGCGGACCTGCCGATAAATGATCGAACCGGGACTGTCTAAGCGAATCAACATGGCAATCAACAATATTAACGGGGAAAAAATTAAGATCAGAACGATACTTCCCCCAAAATCAAAAATTCGACGCAATAGCAGTAGTAATTCGTTTTTGGGAGTCGTGGAGAAGGTGAGAAGAGTAAAACCCTCGAGGTTGTCCAGGTGAATTTTGGAAAGAATATGGGGGAAAAAATTGAGAATAACCCGGGCGGTGATTCCACGCTCCTCACATATAAGAAACAAATTCTGCATGGTTTTGAGCTCTTCTTGTGAGATGGCAAAAATGACTTCATCCACCACCTCTTTTTCCAAGATTTGGGGAAGATCTTTGGCCATTCCAAGCACAGGGTATCCATTCAATTTTAGGAGAGGGATAGGATCTTCGGTAGAAAGAAAACCTAAAACTTGCAGACCCATATCGCGATGTTTTTCGATGGCGTGAGCCAGGGTTCGGGCCTGTTTATCCTTGCCGATGATCAAGATAATCCGGGAACTATCGTTTTTACGACTAAGAAATTGGATGGCTTTTCTACAAATCCATCGGAAAAAGATTACCAAAAAGAAATCAAAGAGGGCAAAGGAGAAGATAAAAATCCGGCTGACGTAAACATACTTCAGAGCAAAAACGATGAACCCAAGAAGGAAGGAAGAAATAGAGACCGCTTTGAAAATTAACCAGGTTTCCTTCCAAAAACCATGGCCTCGCCAAAACCGGTAGAGTTCAAGCAGGTAAAAAACAAGAGACCATATTGGAATAATCGGGATGAGGAGATTCAAATACCAGGAGAAAGGAAAGAGGGCGGCATAGAAATCTTCGGGAAGGGTACCACGAAATAAATAAGCGCCCACAAACGCTAAGATAGTGGCTATGAGGTCCCCCAATAGGAGGGCCAAAGAACGAATTTTATTTCGTTGACTTACCATTCACTTCCCTTCTCCGCTCTAATCGCTGTCTCAACCATTTTAGATGCAATCTCAAACGTTTCTTGAGCCATCTTTATTGCTCTTATTGCTTTGGCTTCATCATAAATTTCTCTCGGTGTTTTCAGGCCAACTTCGTCCCCATAACTGGTGAGAATATGTTCTTTAACTCCGAACTTTTCAGTTAATTCTGCTAACCTTCTCATCATCCTTTTCTGTTCGTCTGATATGGCCGCCGAAATTAATTCGAGAATGCTCCCGGCAAGATCGTGAGTTTTAGCCACCGGCCCGAATAACCCAATTACACATTTAGCTGAATTTTCAACCGAAAGCTGTGCACTCAAAGCTGCTTTATTCCAGCGGCCGTGGTCGTTTTCGAAAATCCCGTCTTCCATATGTTCGCGAGCTAATTTTAACCTATATTTTGCATCTTCAAATGGTGTCATTTTTCCCACTCAATTTTCCATGCCCCAGGTCTCGGAGGGTTCTTCCATTTCCAGCTAAAATTCCCTTTTTTCTCCTCCCTTTGCAATCCATGTTTTCTAATGATTCCCCGAATTTCTTTTAGCTTTGATTCCACATACTCATCTCTATCAAAAAGAACAATTCCATCAAAAGCAATGTCGAGATAAATGGGCCTCAGGTTCCTTTCAAATTCCTCCCTCGTTCGGATTATAGGGGAAACGGATCTGATTCCACTCTTGAAAAGGATATTTTGAAAAGATATGGTCCGTTCCACTGGATTATCAGGAACGCCATCGGCAAGGATAAAGACATCCCAGTCGCTAACGACTTTGCCTTCCCGCCTTGCCTGGGAGCCAAAAAGGACAACACCCCAAAGGTTCCCGCCCAAAGCCCCGGTCAAAGCTTCAATAAGCTTCTGCACAAAAAGATCTTTCCTATATTCTTTTTTCAATCCTTCTTGCCCACTCATCCAAATACCCGCTCTGCTCCGCTCCCTTGATTCAAATAATCGTGGACAATTACGACTTTCACTTCTTCCCTAACTGCCTCTTGTTCTCCTAATCTTGGATTTAGTATATTCAAAAAATGGATGGTTGCAAAGAGTTTTTGCGTGGGCAGAGGTGATAATTAAATCGAAAGTAAAGTATTTTTTTAAGTTTATGAGACTAATTCATCGATATTATAGTATTTTTCATCAATATTTTTTATCTATTTTTTGATAATTCCCAAGGTCGCTATCCACCATTTCTCTTATCAGATCGGCGAATTGATATTTGTTTTCCCAGCCTAATTTTTGTCTGGCCTTACTGGCATTGGCGACCAGATCATAGATTTCGGCCGGACGGTAATAAGTGGGGTCGGAGATTACGTATTCCCGGTAATCTAATCCAACATATTCGAAAGCAATTTCTAAAAATTCCCTGACCGAATGCCCTTCGCCCGTTCCGACCACATAATCATCAGGGGAAACAGCCTGTAACATTAACCACATCGCTAAAACATAATCCTTAGCATGGCCCCAATCCCTCTTGGCACCCAGATTTCCCAGCCTTAATTCCTTGGTCACTACCAATTTCTAAAGAAAATGTTTAAACCACGTTATAGAATAAGAAAATGTCTCGGAAAGCGAATCTTTTTTATGAGGTTAACATTACCAATAAGGGCTCCTGTAGACATGGTGATCGAAGCAGAAAACCAATTCCAAGGGAAAAGGGCAGCAAGGAGAAAGAAAGTGTAATTCTCCATCTGAATCCTCATAAATATCTTGAAGGCAACAAAAAGGACCAGGGATAGAAGAATGGGATTCAATAATGACCAAAAGATGCCATTACCTTAGATTCGAGCTTTTCGCGCTCTTTTAATGCGTCGGAAGGCCGATATTCACGCCATTCCCTCGGACTCAATTCCAAGGCCGTCTTAGCCAAGGCAAACCTACCTTTCTCCAACTACCCATACCTTTCTTCATCCCAGAAGGCGAGGTCATTGAACCGATATACTCTGGTTATCCCATCCGTAAATTCAATAGTTAGTTTACCATCACTTCCATAATGAACAACTTTCGCCGATTTCACTGTTTTTCCGAGCCAATCGGTGAGCTCTTCCTCTTTGCCCGGCTCTGTATAACTTACTTCCAATTTTTCTTTGTCCATTATTAAAAGCTCAAATTGAAAAAGCAATCAAAGTTTGAATTTCTAAGAAAATCCCTTTTTCGTTTCTTGCATCATTTTAAAAACCAGACAACATCCTTCTAATCCAATTAACTTTTTCCCCAATAATTCTGGAACTTAGTTGTGATGGGGTCATAAATATCTTTAACCCAATATTTGTCGAATTTTTTCCTTCTCGTAATAAGCGAGATCTCCCGCCCTTCGCAATATATAGATCTCATTTTCGGCCTGCCTGTCCGGGTCTCCGCAGTAAATCAATTCACCCCGGATGACATCCAAAGCTAAAAAGGGTCCCGCTTCCGGAAGAACAACGATATCCGCCCGTGGAATTGATAAAAGGTCTTCCAGCTCTATAGCCAATTGCACTTTATCTTTAACGCTGAGAGATCTTCCGCAAGCCGGCCTAACGCCAATATCAACATCTGATTTGGGGAACTGGCCAGCTACTTCCCTTCCGCGTATTTTTGCGGCAATTTCAAGAGCCCGGCTACCGAAGACGTACATTTCTTCTATTGCATACCGTTTACAAATTTCTTCTATTTGTTTATCGAAAGTTTCTTTCATTGCTGCCGCTCCATAGAGCTTTTCATCAGTATTTGACTATAAATTAATTGGGACGCAGATTGGCGCAGATACTCGCAGTTAAAGATTTCAAGTCCATTGCCTCCAGGGTGTCTCAATAAATCTTTAGTAGGGTCAAAAAGGAATTTCCAATACAATATACTTATCACTAATAGTCGAATTTTACAAGATTTTTTAAAGAACAGGCTCTACGCTGGCGCCTTCAATTTCCACCGCAACCGATCTCTTCAGAAGATCAATGGAGATAATCAGTCTTTCTCTCCCCTCCTTGATTTTTACCAGAAAGCCTTCGCAATCTTTCAAAGGACCGTCGACGACCCGGACAAGCTGTCCTTCTTTCAAATAAGGAAAAGGAGATACGGCCGCCATGCCGTTCAATATCTTTTTTACGGATTCGATCTGGGTTTCCGGGACAGGGATTGGCCCCGTTTCATTCCCTAAAATTTTTACCACTCCCGGAGTCTTCAATATTTCCAGCCATATGTGATGGGTAAGATTTTCATGCACGAATAGATATCCTGAGAAAAGGGCCTTCTGAATCTTTTTCCGTCGATCTTTCCGCCTGCTCCAAACTTCTAATTTAGGAAGAAATACATTAATTTTCTTGTCGCTTAACCGCTGATATACGAAATCTTCATGGCGGCTGCGCGTATATAAACAATACCAGCATAAAGGACTATTTTCCATTTTCTCTCTCAAGCAAGATATTCTTTCAATGCCTCTTCCCAGTTCCTCATCTTCTGACCCACGAGGGTTTCGAAGCGATGGCAGTTGAGTATAGAATTCGCCGGGCGTTCGGCAGGACGGGTTAATTCAGCCGAGGAAATAGGAATGATTGAAATGTGGTCTATATTTTTTTCTCTTAGAATTCGGCGAGCAAACTCATACCAGGTACAGGAACCAGAATTGGTGATATGCAGGATTCCCTTCGCCTCTTTCTCCAATAATTTCTCAATGGCCCAACTCAGGTCTTTGGTAAATGTCGGGGCTCCCCGTTGGTCATTCACCACTCGCAGTTCTTCCTGTTGAGCTGCCAACCGAAGGATGGTATCCACAAAGTTTTTCCCGTGACGGCCAAAAAGCCATTCCGTACGGATGATGAGATGATCTCTTAGAATTTCCTGGACGTAATGCTCTCCCAAAAGTTTAGAACTTCCGTGAACATTCAGGGGATGGGGAGGGTCTTCTTCTCGATATGGGGCAGAAGATGTTCCATCAAATACGTAGTCCGTACTCAAATGGATCATTCTGGCATTAATGGCTGCACATCCAGCGGCTATATTCCTGGCTCCGTCTGCATTAACAGCAAAAGCCAATTCCTTATTGGACTCACACCCATCTACATCGGTGTAGGCTGCGGCATTAACTACGACCTGCGGGCGCAGGATTTCAATCTCTTTTTGTACCCGGTGCTGATCCGTAATGTCCAAATCTTCTATGTCCCGGGCCAAAACTTGGTGTTTCACTGACAGGGCTGGAACAAGGTCTTTTCCCAGCATTCCCCGGGCACCGAATACTAAAACTTTCATGGCAATCGCTCTTGGTAGTGTTTCCGGTAAAAATCTCGATAGGCTCCGCTCTTGATCCTCTGCCACCATTCTTCTTGGCTGAGGTACCAACGAACGGTTTGGCTAAGGCCTTCCTGGAGAGAGTAGATTGGCGACCAACCCAGATCTTTTTGAATTTTCCTAAAATCAACAGCATAACGCCGGTCGTGCCCTGGACGATCGGTAACAAAACGAATCAGGGATTTTGGTTTTCCCAGTAGGTTAAGGATGGTCTCAGTAATTTCCAGGTTGTTTCTTTCTCCGTTCCCTCCGATGTTATAGATCTCCCCTTCCCTGCCTTTTTGTAGAACGAGAGCAAGAGCCCGGCAGTGATCTTCCACGTGAATCCAATCCCGGACATTCAGCCCATCCCCGTAGACCGGCAAAGGCTTATTTTCGAGGGCATTGGTGATAAAAAGAGGGATCAGTTTTTCCGGAAATTGATAAGGGCCGTAATTATTGGAACAGCGGGTGATGACGGCTGGAAAACCGTAGGTTTTGAAATAAGATCGCACCAGGAGGTCAGCTGCGGCCTTACTGGCCGAGTAGGGACTATTGGGAGACAGGGGTGTATCTTCCCTAAACCCAGGGGCCTCCGGAGAAAGCGATCCGTAGACTTCATCCGTAGAAACCTGGATAAATTTTTTGATTTTATGCCGCAAAGCGGCATGGAGGAGAACTTGCACTCCCACGACATTGGTTTGAATGAAAAGATCCGGTTCATACAGACTCCGGTCAACATGTGATTCGGCGGCAAAATTGATAATGGCTTCTATACCACTTTCCAGAAGGCTGTCCACCAGCTTGCCATCACATATATCTCCGTGGATAAACCGGTAATGCTTATGATGGGCAAGGTTGGCTAAATTCTCCAGGTTCCCGGCGTAGGTCAATTTATCCAGATTGAGGACTTCATAATCTCTCTGGTGAGGATTTTCGGGGCCCATTAAAAGATGAATAAAGTTGGACCCGATAAATCCTGCTCCACCAGTAACTAATATTTTCATAATAAATACCGTAAAATGTGAGAGGTAAGATGAAAGAGGTGAAAGCTAATCTCACTTCTCACCTCTTACTTCTCACCATTTTTACCCATCTTTTCTTGACCAATCGTAAGGAATTTCTCCCCTATGAGGTTCAACCCGATACTCATCCGGATCCTGATAAGAATATACCTCGGTAGGGCAGTTGATTACCATGGCCTCACGCTCACTGATGCATTTGAACCCATGGAAGACCAGCGGCGGAATCTGTAAAAGAATGGGATTGTGATCGCCCATAAAAAATTCATTGATTTCTTTGTAGGTGGGAGAACCCTCCCGGCCATCATAAAGGACGACTTTCATCACCCCTTTTATAACTACAAAATGATCCACTTGTTTTTTATGGTAATGCCAGGCCTTCACAGCCCCCGGGTAGGCGGTGGTCAAGTAAACCTGACCGAATTTAAGAAAGATTTCATCGTCGGCCCGGAGCATCTCCATCAAGCGCCCGCGTTCGTCCGAAATCACCTTGAGCTTTTTAATTTTCACCCCGTTGATCATACTAAATAATCATTTCTGCCACCGAGGGCATAAAGGCCAGAGAGTTGTAACCTGCTTCCCAAAAATGGATTAATTTGGCAAGTCTTTGTCGATGCCAAAATTTCTTCCTATGCTTCAAATGCCTATATAGACAAGCCATTTTAAAAATTACTCTCTGTGATCTCTGTGCGCTCTGTGGCTAATATTATAATTTATTGCTCCGGTTTGGGCAACCAAATTACTTGCCCGCAAGAGAGATTCGAACGTTCCGGCGTCCGTCCACCACCCCTCCAAGATTTCATAGGTTAAATTGCCCCGGCGGATGTATTCGTTATTTACATCGGTAATCTCTAATTCCCCACGGGCTGATGGCTTCAAGTTACGAATAATATCAAAAACCCCGGCGTCATACATATAAATGCCGATTACCGCTAGCTTAGACCTGGGCATTGCCGGCTTTTCATCGATGCGGATGATTTTGTCTCCTTTGATTTCTGGTACTCCGAAACGCTGCAGGTCCGGAACCTCCTTCAACAAAATCTTGGCTCCGCTCTCCTGCTTTTCGAAATCCTTTACTGCATTCAGAATGTTAGTTTCAATGATATTGTCTCCCAGAACCACACAGATTTTTTTCTGGTCGGAAAAATACTCTGCCAAAAATAAGGCGGCGGCAATTCCGCCTTCTCCTTCCTGGTAGGTGTAATTGATATGCTGCAGTCCGAATTCTTTCCCGTTCCCCAAAAGGCGAAGAAAATCCCCGGCGTTGTTTCCGCCAGTAACAATCAAAATATCCCGAATTCCCGCGTTGACCAACGTCTGCAGCGGGTAATAAATCATGGGTTTGTCATGAACGGGAAGGAGATGCTTGTTGGTGATTTTGGTTAGCGGGAAAAGCCTCGTTCCCAGCCCTCCCGCTAGAATAATACCTTTCATCTTTTCTCCTCCTACGTTGATTGAATATGAATTTTTTTGTTGGACGCAGATTCACCCTGTTAGATGTTTACCATCTAACAGGGTAAACACAGTTTCTCTGGATAATAAAAAAGATGACTTCATAAAAAGTCGTCACTCCCGCGGAAGCGGGAGTCCAGAGAGAATGTAACTATCTGAGAATACTGAATTCCCGCTTTCACGGGAATGACTACAAAGAGCATTTTCAGACATTTTACGAGATCATCAAAAAAGATTCACAGAAAATATATATCTGCGTTTATCTGCGACAATCTGCGTCCCAATAAATTTAAATCGATTTTCTGGCTATCTTTTTCTGGAAATAGGGAACTGTTCTTCTGATTCCTTCCCGCAATTTGACCTGAGGGTGCCAATTCAAAACTTTTCGGGCCTTGTTGATATCCGGTTGACGGACTCGGGGATCATCTACGGGAAGCGGCTGATGGACGATTCTGGATTTACTTCCCGTAATTTCCAAGACCATTTTGGCAAAATCTGCGATGGAAAATTCATCCGGATTTCCCAGGTTGACTGGTTCAGTTTCTTGCGCAAAAAGTAACTTAAAAATTCCCTCGACCAGATCATCAACATAGCAGAAACTGCGGGTCTGGGAACCATCCCCATAAATCGTTAAATCCTCACCTTGCAAGGCCTGCAGGATAAAATTAGGAACGACCCGGCCGTCATTCAAACGCATGCGGGGACCGTAGGTGTTGAAAATTCTGGCAATACGTGTGGGCACCCCGTGATAACGATGATAAGCCATGGTCAGGGCCTCGGCAAAGCGTTTGGCTTCGTCGTATACTCCCCGGGGGCCGATGGGATTTACATTTCCCCAGTAATCTTCTGCTTGCGGATGGGCGAGCGGGTCGCCATAAACTTCTGAGGTGGAGGCCAGGAGAAAACATGCTTTTTTGGCCAAGGCCAAACCCAGTACTTTATGTGTTCCCAGAGCCCCCACTTTCAAGGTCTGAATGGGTAGCTGAAGATAGTCAATCGGACTGGCCGGAGAGGCAAAATGCAGAACATAATCTAAAGATCCTTCGATAAAAATATAATTCGTCACATCGTATTGAATAAATTGAAATCGGCGTTGACCAGCCAGGTGGGCAATATTATCCGTTGAGCCCGTGAGCAGGTTGTCCATGCAGATAACTTCCAGCCCCTCGGCCAGCAGCCGATCGCACAGATGAGATCCCAGGAAACCCGCTCCGCCAGTGATTAAAGCCCGCATTCTACCTCCCCACCCCAGAATATTTAAAACCAAGCTCTCTCAACTTGGCCGGTTCGTAAATATTACGCAAATCCAGGAATACCGGATTCTTCATGATGTTTTTCAATTTTTTCAGGTCAAGGTTGCGAAACTGGTTCCATTCCGTAATAATCAACAAAGCATCAGATCCCTTGGCCACGTCATATGGATCTTTTCCATATTCAATCTTCTTGAATATTTTTCGAGCTGCTTCCATGGCTTTGGGGTCATAAGCCTTGATTTTCGCTCCCTCTTTCTGTAAGGATGAGATAATCTTTAAGGAAGGTGCTTCCCGCAGGTCATCGGTGTTGGGCTTGAAAGAAAGCCCCAAGACCGCGATGGTTTTCCCTTTCAAGTTTCCCACGGCTTCCTTTACTTTGGCAACCATTCGCTCTTTTTGTTTTTCGTTAACTTTCATCACCGAGCGCGCAATTTCAAACCTGTATCCTTGCTTTTCGGCAATTTTAGATATACCCAAAGTATCCTTGGGAAAACAAGAGCCGCCATAACCAGGTCCGGCGTGCAAAAATTTCGACCCGATCCTCTGATCCAGTCCCATTCCTTTGGCTACAACGTTCACATCCGCGCCTACTTTTTCACAAATATTGGCAATCTCGTTGATAAAAGAAATCTTGGTGGCCAGAAAGGCGTTGGAGGCATACTTGATCATCTCGGCGGTTTCGATATTGGTGATCACGAAGGGGGCCTCGATCAAATAAAGAGGGCTATAAAGGTCCTTCATGATGGCCATGGCCTGCTCGCTGGAGGCCCCGATGACCACGCGGTTGGGGCGCATGAAATCTTCGATGGCCGCTCCTTCCCGCAAAAATTCGGGGTTGGAGACGATATCGAAGTTAACTTTTTTCCTTTCATATTGTTGGGCGACTTTGCGGATTCTTTCGCCGGTACCTATGGGAACGGTGCTCTTAGTGGCAATGACCTTGTATCCGTTCAAATTCTCCCCGATCTTCCTGGCCACTTCATCAATGTAGGTCATGTCCACAGAACCGTCTTTCTTGGGAGGAGTTCCCACGGCGATGAAAATAACCAGAGACTTCTCAACCGCTTTATCGATTTCCGTGGTGAACACCAACCTCCCTTCCCGCAGATTTCTTTTGACCATCTCCTCCAGCCCGGGTTCAAAAATGGGAGAGGTTCCCTTTTGGAGCAAGGCAATCTTCTGTTCATCATTATCCACACAGGTGACGTTCAGTCCGAATTCCGCAAAGCAGGTTCCGGTAACTAAACCCACATATCCTGTACCAATCACGCAGATATTCATGGCTCACTCCATTAAATTTAATAGGACGCAGATTTACGCAGATAATCGCAGAAACAAAAAAGACGCTGTGCGCATAGCGCTAAGCGCTATGCGACTTTCTGCACATCCATGTCCAAAAAGGGATTTCCTATACAATTTAATTGTTTACGAAATTTATAATACAATAGCTGCTAAAAAGCAAGGCAGGAATTAGGGGTGGTCATTTTACTTAGGCATTCTTCCCTTTTCCTGGAACCTTTTCCAGGTCGCTTGGAGGCCGGCTTCGAACTCAATCTTCACTGTATATCCGAGATGTGACTTGGCCAGGTCGATGGAAGCGAGGGAATGCCGGACCTCTCCGCTTCGCGGTTGCGCATATTGGGGGGCAATTTGGCGGTTCGAGATTTTTTGCAGGGAAGAGAGTAGGCTGTTGATCGTGATTTGCCGGCCGCAGGCAATGTTAAAAACTCGACCGGAAATTCCCGGAGTTTCCATGGCCAATAAATTGGCCTGCACTACATTGGCGACATAAGTGAAGTCGCGGGATTGTTGCCCATCTCCGTAAATGATGGGGGAGTTTCCTTCGAGTAGAGCGGTAATAAACTTGGGAATTACAGCGGCGTAGATCGATTGCGGATCCTGGCGCGGGCCAAATACATTGAAATATCTCAGAGAAACGGTTTCCAAACCATAGAGCTCGGAAAAAATCCGGCAGTACTGCTCGCCCATTAATTTCGTCGCTGCATAAGGAGATTGAGGATGGGGAGGAAGAGTTTCACTTTTCGGCATACTTTCATCCGGGCGGGGTGAGATATTCCCGTAAACCGACGAGGAGGAAGCATAGATGACCCTTTGCACCTTTGCTTCTTTGGCAGCCTGGAGGATGTTAAGGGTGCCGGTGGCGTTGGTCCGGTGGGAGGTGATAGGGTCTTCCACCGACCTTGGCACGGATCCGAGTGCAGCCAGATGAAAAACAAAGGAAACCCCCTGACATGCCTTGCGACAGGTTTCAAGATCCGCGATGTCCCCCCGGATAAATTCTCCTTTATCTCCCAAGGGAGCGATACGGAACCCTTCCTTAGAATCGGGAAATTTAAACTGAGAATTTCCCATCGCCTCTTCCAGATTCTCTTTCTTCCCGGTGCTCAGGTTATCCAAAACCCGAACTTGATAGCCGTTTTTGCCAAGGGCTTCAACAAGGTGAGAACCAATGAATCCCGCTCCTCCAGTAACCAAAATCATATTTTCTTTTTCCGCCTCTCTTTTCTTTAAAATCAAAAAAATCAATGGGACGCAGATAACCGCAAACAATTAAAGAGATTATTGATTCATCTGAATACTATTCAACACCGCCTCGAAAACTTTATCGACCTCTATCCTGGTAATATCTTTTCCCTCGCCAATCAGGGAAATATGGATCAATCCTTTGTTGGGAGACGGTACTGCCTGTTTCAAAATTCCCTGATGCGCATCTCCCCATAAAGAAATAATCGTTATTGGAAAAAAAACATCGAGGTAGTAGGTAAGGGATAACAATCCTCCATCTGGCGCAATCAGGATTTTACAACAATTTTTAATTAACGGTAACACCTCCAGTATAGAGGTCTCCCCTCTGAGGTCGATAAGGGATGGATGTTTCAGGAAAGGCGTTTTATGCTGGCCCAATAACAATACGCCTACATTGGATTGGTGTAATATTCTTTCCAATAACTTTTCCCAGTTGGCCAAAGGCCAGTCTTTATTGTAGCCATAAAATTGCTGGGTTTCCGTGTGGAGGTGAACGCCAATATTCAGCCGAGATTGACAATTCATGTTCAACCTTTTCCATAAAAGGTCATAATCACTTTTCCAGCTCATTTTGGGAATAAGGTTATCGATCTGCCACTTCAGCCATTTCGTGGGATTGACGTCCAGCAACACAATATCATAGTCCTCCTGCTTTAGGTTTAGCCTTCGGGCTGTATCATCGAAATCGATTGGGTTCTTTCTTTGCCACCAGGGAACGGCTATTACGTTGGTGCCAGCAAGCAGGGAAAAGGCATCGGCAAGCTCTTTCCTGGTAAGGAAGGTAATTTGGGCATCGGGTATATATTTTTTAATCCGGAAGACCATTCCGTAGAGACCCAGGGCTATATCTCCCAATCCGCGATTCCATAAGATGAGGAATCGCTTTTTCCTTTCCCGCGCTGCTTTTTTCAGCGAGATGTCGAATTTGTTTCTTTCAAGTTTCCGGAGGAAATTTCTTATCATTCCGTACCCGGCCAACCACCAAATATTGCTGGATCAGAAAATTTTCCAGTTTGTTGCAAGATAACCAGTTTAAAAATTTCATCAAAGGACTAGCCTTTTTTTCCCTTGGATTTTTTCAACTTCATACCCGGCGATGGCCAACATATTTCTTATGGTCGCCAGGGAAAAAAAGCGCAGATGGTCTTTATCCAAGATGCCATCTTCCCGGTACAGCCATCTGTCCCGAACCGTATCTTTTAGAACTTTATAGTGACGAATATTGGGGATACTGCATATAATTCTCCCCGTCCCCGTAGGAGAACAATGATGATGGAATTTTTTTAAAACCGTCCATGGATCCTTGAGGTGTTCCAAAATATCGGCAAAGATGATCGAGTCAAAATGGATCGGATTATCGAAAACATCATTCTTTTGTTCAATATCGGTAACAATAACCCGATCCAGATTTGTTTGAGCCTCGCCGGCAATTTCTTCATTGATCTCAACTCCCCATACAATCAAATTTTTATCTCTTTCTTTTAAAATTTTCCCCAGCCCTCCCCGGCCGCATCCTACGTCCAGGATAAAGCGCGCTCCCTTGGGGATCAGTCGCTCAATGTCCCGCCGTTCATTGCGATAATAATCATACGGCCGAAGCTTGGCGAAATCATTGGACAAGCGAAAACAATCAATTTTCTGCCTCCACTTTTTCTGAAACAATTTTATGTTGTGCCGGGTCGTCTTTTTCTTATACCGCCCTCCTTTAACCTTAAGGGATACTTGCTCGTAATGGGTTAGGACACTATCCGCGCAAAACATTACTTTCCATCCCATTTCGCGAACCGCAAAGCATAAATCGATATCTTCCGATCCATGAATATACCTTTCATCAAATCCCTTTACTTTTTCAAAAATATTCCGCCGGATAAGCAGGGAAGCCCCGGTTACTGCCTCCCGCTCACCGGAAATTTTTGCCGGCTTAATATCGCTGGGGTATTTTTTAAAGATATGGCAGGAATTTCCCCGCCAGTCGAACATGACCCCTATGTGTTGAATCGTTCCGTCAGGGTATAAAAGCTTACTGCCAACAATGCCACAATCCGGATGTTGCAGCAGGAGTTGAACCATAGGAGAAAGCCAATTTTTATGCGCCAAGATATCGTTGTTTAAAAACAATAGGAGATCCCCTGTGGCCTGTTTCGCAGCCTCGTTGTTGCCCTTGGCAAAACCAAGATTGCCGGGGCTGCCAAAAACTTTATGGGGCAAAGTCGATAAAAATTCTTTAGTTCCTTTTTCGGTCGAGCCGTTATCCCATACGATAACCTCGTAGTTGGGGTAGGAAGTATTTTCCGTAAGGGATTGAAGGCAGTTTTTCAAATAAGCCAATTGGTTCCAATTCAGAATGATGATGCTTACTTTGGGAGTGTTCATTCTTTCGTTCTCCATTTTGCAGAATATCCCCAAAGGAGGCCGGTCAGGATCATGAAAGCAATGGCGTGTTCATGATGCAAGGTGGTGTCGAAAACTCCCCCAATAAATACAACGGCAAACCCTCCGAATGATCCGTATTTAAGTGCTTTTTCCAGCGGGGTCTTCCCTTGAATACGCCACCAAATAAAAAGATAGCCCAACAAGATCACCAAAACAGACAAGAGCCCCCAAAGTCCTTGCTGCGAGGCGGTTTGCCAATATAAATTATGAGCGTCAAAATAAGTTCTACCGGCATCGTGGATTATATCAGGAGGAAAGGTATATTGAAAATGATTCAGGCCGATACCCAAAAGGAAATTTTCCTGGAATAATTTAAAGGCATGTTCCCATAAATACAATCGACTAACCAAAGAGGCTGTTATAAAAATTTTGGTGCGCATGGGTTCATAGAATAGGGCGATAATGAAAGTGAGTCCGAGTAGAAGGAGGAAAAAAATACTCATTTTTAGAGATTGCTTGGAGCTGAGGATTAAGATGAGAAAGAAAAATACAAGCCCTAAAAAGGATGCCCGCATGACCGTCATCACCGCTGCCGTTAACGTTATCAAGGAGCAAAGGCCGAGGAGAAACCGCCAAAGCCTCTTTTCCTGGGAGGAAAATAACAAGGTGCTAATCATGGAAGTGAAGGCAGTGATAAGGTACATAGCCGTATAGTTCTGGTTTCCCAAAGCCCGGATTTCTATTGGCTTTTGCATTTGAGTGGCATAGTAGATTCCCCATAAGGAAGCCAAGGCCGTTGATAAATAGAATCCCTAGAGCAGGAAATGAATTTGTTTTTCCTGGTTAAAGCTACAGGCCACTCAAAAGGGGATGGCGTAAAATAAAATATTATTGAATCCGTCCATACTTTTCAGAGTATCGGCCGCGAACCAACTGCTAACCATGGCCGAAGAGAGAAGCAGAAATAAACCGTAATGGACAATTGATAACCGGACCTCAACTTCATGGCGAAAAATCTGGATAAGAAAAATCAACAACCCAAAAAATATTCCAATTTCTTTGCCGGTCGCGGAAAAAGGAAGAGCAATAACCGTTAAAAACATTCCGGCCCATTTCAGCCGATCCAGCAAAGAAGGAACGGGTCTAACTATATTTTTTTGCATAAAAGAGCTTTCCAATCTTGAATGGCGTGGATAAGGGTTGCGGCCCGGTGGATATAAGTATGTTGAGCCAGTATTTTCTTATAGCCGTTCTCCGCAATTCTTCGCCTCTCGTCAGGAGCGGCTAAATAATATTTTATTTTTTCAAGGCAGTCCGCCAAATCCTTGAACATGACGATCTCTTCCCCTTCCTTAAAATCGGCCCGCCCGTGTCTCCGTTCATCCGAAAGCAGAAAGCCGCCACAAGCCGGGATGCCGTAGCATCTCTCCGGCAATCCCCAACTTTTTTCTCCAGCAAGATCCGCTGCGCAGCCAACATTCAAATTGATCCTGCTTTTTTGGATAAGATTCACTTGGGAGTCAAAATCCAAAAAGCGGCTATCGAGAAAGCGGTAAGTAATCCGATGCTTCCCCAATAGATGGCCGAGGGAGGAAAGAAATTCAGCCCTTGCTCTATGTTCGGGATATTTTTTCTCATCGATGTTTCCCAGAAAGGAAACGTCAACCTCATATATCGCTGGATCGCGCAGATTTTCCCAAGTAAGATTCCGTAAATTATAGCGACTGACCCAGGCAGCATTAGGGAGGTAAAGGATTTTTACTTGCGAATTGTTCAGTCCTTGAAGGGAATGCGATGCGAAAATATCCAGCCAAAGTTTTTTTTTCAGGCAAGTGAGCTTCCATTGGCTGGCCCCCACGTTAGGCAAATCCAGGCACCAGGTGATTCGGGGGATGCCATATTTTTTTAGCTGCCATGCCAGGGAGGAAAATTTCCATTCCCTTTTCAAAATTTGCTTGGTTTCAAAAATGATCGCATCAACTTGACTGGCCAATATATCCTGGACGCTCCATAAATTATTCACAACGGAATGACCCAGGGTTTGGAGAGCTTCCTCCAGCCTTTCGTTTTGGGCGCGGTAGTTAAGAAGGATTCTCATCATTCCTTTCCGATCCTAAAAACCTCTCCGCTGCTGTAACGACTTCTTCTGCAGTAATCTGCTCCAGGCAGACGGGTTGATGGCAATTTTTCGCTAAGCACGGCGAACACGTCCTCGGTTTTTCGATTACCAAGGAGTTGGAATCAAAATAGGGGCCGCAGATTCTGGGGTCCGTTGGAGAAAACAAGGCAATCGTCGGTATTTTGAGAGCCGAGGCAATATGCATCAGCCCGGTATCGTTGGTAATGAAAAGATGCAATTTTTCTATTAAAGCAGCCGTTTCCCGCAGAGAAAGCTTTCCAGCGGCAGAGACGGAGTCTTTGATCTGATGGGCAACCTCTTCGGCAACCTCTTTTTCCTTCTCGTCCCCCGTAATAATCGAGCGGCACCCGAATTCCGTCCTAAGAATGTTTCCGACTTCAATAAAGTTCCTGGCTGGCCAGCATTTAAATGGTTTTTGAGCTCCAGGATGGAGCCCGATGATTGGGCCAATGGGAGCGATCCCGTGTTCCTTTAGGAAACGGTCCGCCATACCCCTTTCCGAATTGGCGAGGGAAATAGATATTTGGCGTTGAAGAGTCTGGGCGCCGACCTCTTGCACAAGGTTTAATCTCTTTTCGATTCCATGGAGATGGGGAGAGTTGGGAATCGCCTTGGTGAGCAGAAAATCCAGTCCCTTATTCTCTCCCTCAATCCCTATAATATCGGATGGACCAACAAAATAGCCCAGGGGCCATAAAACCCGGTCAGAAGAATGAAAGATAAAGACTGTGGCAATTTTTCTTTTTCTTAGCTTGCCGAAGAGGAAAGGCAGCGACCATACCCCCTTGAAACCTCGTCGGAAAATAAAAAATTCATCAATATTGGGGTTATTTTTAAGAGTTTCGAATCCCAAGGGGCTTACCAGAACCCCCAAATAGCTTTGGGGATACGTATCCTTAAGGGCCTGAATGGCCGGGGTTCCCCAAAGGGTATCTCCGATCCCTGTTGCGCTTACCACGAGAAACTTGGCGGGAATGCCACCTCGGGGGGATTTCTTGACGAGATGGAAACGTTCGGATAATTGAAAAGCCCTCTTTATGGCCCAATTTTTGAATTCCTTAACGGTTTTTTTCATCGCCATCTCGTTTCCGGAAAGAATTGGCGATAAAGTTTTTCGATACTGTCCAGCATCCTTTCCATTGAATAAGTGCGCTGGATTAGTATCCTCCCTTCGTCTCCGAATTTTTTCCCCAGGAGGGGGTTGTGAAATAGATCCATTACTTTTGCGGCGATGGCCTGCGATTCTTGAGGAGGAACCAAAAACCCGGTTTGACCGTGAATAACCACTTCTTTAATCGCTCCTACATCCGAAGCGACAACCGGCTTTCCCATGGCCATGGCTTGCAGGATTGCCTGGGGAACTCCTTCATTGGCGGTAGAAGGGTGAACCAATACATCCAGGGACGCGAGCAGTTCAGGAATGTCTTCTCTTTGCCCCAGCATCGTAATTTTGCCGTCAAGGGCAAGGGCGCGAATCATATTCCTTATTTTATGTAGTTGGGGTCCGTCGCCGATGATATAAAAGCGGGAGTCCGGAATCGCCTTCAAGATATGGCTGACGGCTTCAATGAAATAAGAATGCCCTTTCCAACTCCGAAGGACACCCACCATTCCAGCGACAAAACCGTTTCGCTTTAAAACCGGCTTCACTTTTTCGGGATTAAACCGCTGGCCATCTACCCCCGTCGGAATCGACCATATTTTTGCGCCGTCAAACCGGAGGTCATGAATCATTTTCTGCCGGATCTCTTCCCCCGTGGTAACGATGGCTGCAGGCAATATGTTATAAATGAGCCGACTCGCATAGGTATTGCTAATGGGTGTTGAAAGGTGCCGAGTTCTTATCACCACCGGTTTGGTTTTCGAGAACTTGGCAACGATGGTTGTCACCCAGCTATCCGAAGAGCTATGGGTGTTGACGAGATTGACATTTTCTTTTTTTATCAGGGATGACATTTGCAAGAGCGCAAGTGGATTCCCCTTCTGAAAATGAAACGGAAGTACTTTGATGCCCTGTTCTTTGGCCCTATGCAAAATATTACTTTTGCTGGGGGCGGCGATTATTACCTGATATCCTCTTTTGATCATTCCGAGGGATTCCAGGACAATCCTCATCTCCTGTCCCCCCCATCCTTCAGAGGATTCGGTATGCAAGATGATGATCATTTTCCCCATTTACTTTTATTTCTGCTATAAACTTCTAAGGGTCTAACTCAGGGCATTCTCTCGGAATCATGAGGCCAAGACTTCTTCATAGATCCGCATCATCTCCCGAACATTGGATTCCAGATCGATCACCGGCATCGGATTTACGAGCGGGTTCCTACTTTCCCCTCCCCCCCAGTGATCCAGAGCTCTTTTCAGAATACCCGTCATGGCCGGGATTTCGCGTGGGTCTTCGATGATATAGCCATTTTCCCCGGGTGAAATCAGTTCGGCTACCCCATTCATGCGCGTGGTGATAACGGGTAATCCGGTCGCCATTGCTTCCGCACAGGCATTGCTGAAGGGTTCGTAAACTGAAGGCAAAACAAAAAGGTCGCCGGCGGCATAGATCTTTTCTACATCCTGGCGAGGACCGGTGAATATGACCTGTTCCAAGATGTTTAGCCTTCTGGCCATCTTTTGGTATGGGGTTGGGTCGTCTTTCCCCACCACCAGGAGCTTTATATCCTCTCTCTCCATTGAGGAGAGACTCTTCAAAATGAACGACAATCCTTTCCTTTTAAATCCAGACCCCAAAAAAAGCATAACCGAATCAATGTCCTTCAGTCCAAGTTTTCGCCGCATCTCCGGGCGGTATTGAGCTAAATTTTGGGGATTAAACCGCTGCCGATCCACTCCATTGTAAATCACCCTTATTTTTGAAGCGGGTACCCGATAGTGTTGCATGATCTCTTCTTTCCCCCTAAGGGAATTGGCGATGATCAGCTTCAGCCGGGAAGACTGGAAGAGCTTTTTCTCCAAAAATAGCAGGGTACGGTGCAGAGGGTTTAGGGGATAGAAATGCCTTTTCCACCAAGGATCTACCTTCTTTCTTTGAAGGAGCCATTCCCGGTGGCATCCATCCCCGGCGCGGTAAATATCCTGATAAAGCGTCCTTTCAAAGCTGTGAATGATATCAAAGGAATTTTGCTGCATCAAACGTTGGGAAAAAAATGCAAAGCTTAAAGCCTCCAGGAAAGAAGGATTGGGGATCATAGGCACCCGGTGAAAGAAAGGCAGAGCTTTTCCTCTCCCCGTTGCCCCGTTCTCGCGTATGGGTTCCCAGCGATTGGCGAATACGTGAATTTCGTGCCCATGTCGGCCTAAAAAAGTCACCAGTTGGGATAAATAGCGCTCTGCTCCCCCGTAGGGGGTGTAGTTTTTCCGGACAAAAGCAATTTTCATGGATCGCCAAACTCAGAAGGGTTTTCTCCTTTAGGCAGAAATTGAAAGGCGGCTCTTAAAACTTCTTCTTCAGAAATCTCTTCCAGGCAACGACTCCGCTTACTTCCCTGGCATCCATCCCGGCCGCAAGGGCGACAATCTAAATCCTTTTTTATGACCACATGCCCGGGGCCCCAAGGCCTCCAGCTAACTTCTCCAGAAGGTCCAAAGAGGGCGATGACCGGTGTACCTACAGCCGCCGCGATATGCATGGGGGCTGTATCCACCCCAATAAAAAAGAGGCACCGCCGGCTTAAAGCCGCTAATTGCTTTAAACTTGTCTGGCCCGCCAGGTTTAGGGGGTGAGTTTGGCAGTGTTCCAAAATGCGCTCAATTTTATCCAATTCCTTTTTTTCTGGACCGCTCGTGAGAACCACCCGCACTTTGCCGGTCGCCTGCAATTCGTCGATGACCTTGGCCAGTCCTTCATCCCGCCAGCATTTAAAAAGCCAGCGAGAGGTGGGATGAATGTGAACCAGGGGGTCTCGCGCCCCTACCCCTTCCTTCATTAAAAGTTGATCGATGATTTCTTTATCCGCCGGGGAGAAATAAATTTCCACGCGCTTGTCTGCGATATTCAGTCCGAGGTGGCGGGGGACCTCCAAGATTTGGTCCACGACATGGGCGCTTCCATTGGGGATGGGAAGTTCATGATTATAGATGAGCTTTTTCCACCACAAGGTGCCATCTCTTTTGGTCAAACCGATTTTTTCGGATGCTCGGCTGGCCCAGCACAGAAAAGCACCCCGGTCTCCTTCCGTTAGGTTGATGGCTAAATCAAACCCCCGCTGGCGCACTTCACGGAGAAAATTCATTTCTTTCTTTAGCCTTTGTCCGAGCGGTAAAGATTTCCACGCTGGGTCGAATACTAAGACTTCATTCAGTAATGGATTGCCCGTAAGCATTTCTTCTGTACCGGCATTGACCAGAGCCGCGATAAAGGTCCAGGGATAAGCTTCCCGGAATGCCCGGATGGTGGGGACTGTTAGAAGCACATCTCCAATGTGGCGAAGACGGATGAGCAAAATCTTTTTAATTTTTTTATCTTTAAAATCCAGATCCTTCATGGCTTTGCAGTTCTTTCAGCTTGCTGTATTTAGCAAAAGTATAAAAGGAATATAGACCTGCCAGCAGGAACCCCAGGTACCCCTCTAAGAACCCGGCTCGGAGGAGGTACATCTGTAGAAAGGTAAAGGGGGGACGGAAAAAGGCATCGAACCAACAATATCTTTTCCCTTGCCGGAGCATCTCTCGGGCCGCCAAAGTCGAGTAGCGATTCATCCTTTCCAGAAAATCGCTCAACGAGCTGTAGGTTCTGTGTTCGAGAGGATGTTCCAGGAAACCAACTTTACCCTGAATCTCTACCTTCTCATGAACTTCTCTTTCCTGAAAGCGCCCCAGGCTTTTTCGAAATAATCTTAGGTTAAAATCGGGGTACCAGCCACAGTGGCGAATCCAGCGACCAAGGAAAAAATTTTTTCGGGCAATGAAATAACCGTCGAACGCCGGATTCTTATCCAAGCTTTGCTGGATTTCCTGTCTCAATTCCGGGCTGACCCTTTCATCGGCATCCAGGCTCAAAACCCATTCGTTGCCAGTCTTTTCGATTGCGCTGTTCTTTTGTTGGGGGAATCCCTTCCATTCTTCGAGAAAAAAGCGGGCTTGAAAATCTTGGCAAACCATCTCCGTTCTATCGGTGCTGCCGCTATCCACCACTACAATCTCATCCGCCCATTTCACGCTTTCCAAACAAGCGCGAATGTTTAGCTCTTCGTTCTTCGTGATGATGGCGACCGAGACTCTTTCCATTTATTTATCCAAGGCATTCACCGCAGAGCACGCCCCCCCCACCCTCTCCCTCCCCCTCGGAGGGGGGAGGGTTGGGAGGGGGTGAAAAGGAAGTCCTTTATCCTTGATCCAGAGGGATCGCTTCGTCAATCAACATGATGGGAATGTCCTCTTCAATGCGGTAGATCAACCGACAATGATGGCATACCAGCTGATTTTCCGCTTCCCGGTATTCCAATTCCCCCGTACAACCGGGATCACGAACGCATTGGGGACAAGCCAAAATGTCCAGCAGGTCTTTGCTCAACGCCATATAATCCTCCTAATGCGGATTGCGGATTGTTGAATTCGGATTTAATTCTTGGATTATTTTATTCCGCATTCGGCCATTCGCATTCCCCAATCTCTTTTCTACTGCCTCAAGGACTTCCTCTATTGTCAGAGAGTTCATACACTCCATTGTCGGGCATTTTTTCCTAAAACAAGGACTGCAGGCTATGGCTTTCCGCAGGACCACATGACCGTTGCCGTAAGGTCCAGTCCTCCATGGTGCGGTCGGCCCGAAAAGAGCGATGAGAGGAGTTTTAACCGCCGCCGCCAGATGCATAGGGCCAGTGTCCGTTGTCAGAACAAGGTCCGAGAGATAAAAAAGCCCGGCCAATTCTATCAGGCTGGTTTGCCCGGCAAGGTTCAAAACCTTTTGAGGATATTGAGTTTGGTCATGGATTTTCTTCAGGGCTTCTCGGTCTTGCCAGCTTCCCGTTAGGACCACAGAAGCCCCTTTTTGTATCAGGGCGCTGGCCAGGGTGGCGAAGTTTTCAAGAGGCCATTGCTTCGTCGGCCATTTGGCCATGGGATGGATGACCACCCGGGGATGCGTGGAAAAATGATTCTCGATCAGCAGCTTTTTGGCTTTTTCCAGGGAATCCGCCGGAACGGAATATTTTAACACGAATTGATCCACGGATACCCCTAACTGGGCGATCAGGTCCAAATACCGCTCCAAGGCATGCCTTTCGATCGGAAGCGCTCTGTATCGCTCGTTGGTGAATAGATAATTTCCTTCATCGGCAATGCCCGGTGAAGGTTTAAAACCGATCTTCCGCACCCCCCGGCTCAGAAAAACAAGAAGGCCACTTTTGAGAAGACCGTGGTTGTCGATCACCCAGTCATATTTCACACTTCTCAGTTCGTTGATAAAATTCCCTATATCTTTGAGGATGTTGCTGATTTCTCGCTTCCCCCCAAGGTGCTTCTGCCAGGATTTGCGGCGGCTGACAATAACCCGATTCAAAGCCGGGTGCCCGACAAGAAGGTCGGAAGCATCTTCTTCAACAAGCCAGTCAATTTGAGCCTGGGGATATTGATTCTTTAAGGCTTCAACCATGGGAAAAGTCTGGATCACATCTCCAATGGCACTGAGTTTAATGACCAAAATTTTTTGCGGTGGGTGGCTTTTACGCACACTCATTGCTTCCCCGAGTTGGAGACAATCCAGTTTACGGCTTCGAAGAGGTCGCTGGCAATAAGAGCAGGCGGCCTGGCCCAATTTTCTTTCCGCGCTAAAGCCTGTCTGCCGTGGCCCGTTAGAAGTAAAATCCCTTGCGCACCTACCCCTTGCGCGCATTCCACGTCGGAGAAATGGTCCCCGACCATATAAGAGGCCGACAGATCCAGACCCAGATCGAAGGCTGCCTGCAGAAGAAGACCCGAAGCCGGTTTGCGGCAATTGCATACCTGCACATAAGGGGCATTTCCTTCATTGGGATGATGGGGACAGTAATAGATCCCGTCAAGATGTGCGCCTTCCTCTCGCAATTGACGGCTTAACTCGCCGTGTAATTCCTCCAAAAGCTCTTCGGGGAAAAAACCTCTCGCTACGCCGGACTGGTTCGTCACCACTACGACTTTAAATTCCCGATCATTAAGCAATTTTATTGCCGCAGCCGACCGGGGAATAAGGCGCAGCCGCTCAATTGAATCAATGTAACCCACTTCTTCACAGATAGTGCCGTCCCGATCAAGAAAAACAGCGATATGCCCATTGGAAGCCGGGAGTTGCGAGTTGGGAGTTGGGAGTTGCGGACTCATGATTGAGCACCCCAGATTGTTTTTACTCCTTCGTAGACTTCATCGACCTCTATGAGCCCCATGCATCTTCGATCCTCAGGACATTCCGCTTTTAAACAAGGGGCGCAAGGTACGGGTTTGCGGAAAACCCGGCAATCATTACCGAGAGGACCTGTTTTTTTTGGATTCGTAGCGCCAAAGATAGCAATCAAAGGAACTCCCAGCGCCGCGGCTACATGCATCAGCCCCGAGTCATTGGTAATGAAAAGGCGGCAACGCGCAATCAAGGCTATGGCCTGGGCCAAGGTTGTCTTTCCGGTCAGGTCGATCAAAGGTACCTGGGCCTTCTCCCGAACCTGGACAGCAATCCATCGATCACTCCGGCTCCCAAAAATAATGATGGGTTTGGTAAGATTTCGCGCAATCCTCTCCGCCAGTTCCCCATAGCGTTCCGGGAACCATTGCTTGGCGGAACCGTAGGTGGCTCCCGGACTTATTCCAACAATCCCCTCCCTTTCTCCTATGCTTAGGGAGCTCAGCGTTCGGGCCGCTTCCTTTTGCCGCTCTTCGGATACCTTCAGCGAAGGGATGCGGCCCCCCTCCTGGAATCCGAGGGCTCGAACCAATTCCAGGTAATAATCAACCTGATGATCGCCTTTAACCTTTTGGCTTAAAGTGACGGGGTTGGTAAGCAGGGGGGTTCTCCCGTCTGTATTGTATCCCGCCCGCCGGGGTATACCGGCCAGGAAAGAAAGCAGAGCTGCCTCGAAAGCGTTTTGAATGAGAACGGCTAAGTCAAAACGTTCTTTCTTCAATTGCCTGGCCAGCCGCCATTTTCCGCCTAATCCCTGATGGACTCCTGGGGTTTGGTAAAGAATCACCCGATCAACAGCCGTATTCCCCTGAAAAATTTCGGCGACCCACGGTTTGGCCAGGATGGCAATCTCCGCGCCGGGAAGGCTTAGCCGTAAAGAATCGATCGCCGGCAGGCTCATCACCGCATCCCCCACCCAATTGGCTGAGCGAATCAGGACCTTCTTTATATCTGGAAAGGTGATTTTCTCGGTTTTTCCCACCCTTCCATCCTTCCATCATTCCAGTATTCCATTCCTCCCGCCTTTCATTCTCTTGGCTTGCCATGGCCGGGTCTTCCATCTCTGGTGCAACCATAACCAGTGGTCGGGATAATCGCGCACATACCGCTCGATGATCCGGGTAAAAAGTTCCGTGTTTTTTTCCATGTCCTGATCTTTATTTCCGGTTTGAATCAACGGGACTTCCGGTTCGAACACAACCCGGTAACTTCCATCCGCCTGTCGGATATTGAAAGTGGGGACCACGGGTGCCCCGGTTCTTAGCGCCAACAAAGCCATTCCTATGTTGGTACAGGCCGGTTCGCCGAAAAAATTGATAAAGACGCCTTCTTGCCAGGCCATGTTTTGATCCAGAAGAACTCCTATGATTTCTCCATTTTTTAGAAGGCGCAAGAGGCGCCCCATGGACTTGTGTTTGGGGATCGTTTGATTGCCAGTCCAGGTACGCAACCGTTGCACCACCCCGTCCAAAAATCGGCTGTCCAAAGGACGAAAAATCACATTGCAGCGTTGGCGAATCACAAGGGGTATGCTTAAGGCCATCCACTCCCAATTGCCAAAGTGGGCCGTAAACAAAAGAACTCCTCTCCCCTTGGTATACGCTCGGTAAAAATTTTCTAAACCTTCAACCGTAATATGCTGCCCAATATTCTTTTCGCTTAACTTCGGGATGTAAGAAAATTCGGCCAGAACCCTCCCGAGATTCTGAAAGACCGAGCGGGCGATCTCCTCTCGTTCCTTAAAATTTTTTTCTTTGAAAGCCAGGGCTAAGTTTCTTAAGGTGATTCTGCGATGCCGCCCGTCGAGAACGTATAACAAACGGCCCAATCTTTCCAGGAACCAAATCCTTGATTGGAGCGGGATAAGGTTAATGGCCGACAGCAGAAATTTTTGGACAAGGGATTGGCCTATTTTTTTCACTAAAAATCCGTCCGCCTGGCAAGGCTCAGCCTCGAAAACAGGAATTCTTCAAAGCGGGGCAAGTCGTTGTCCAAGAAAACATGCTGGATAGAAACTCCCCACAACGGAATGATTCCTTGCTCCAAACCTTGGCATCTCACCAGATCTTTTTCGGTTGTTACCAGCGCATCAACCCCTAAGTCCGTTGCTTTTTGATAAAGCTTTTCCCATTCTTTAGGACGGTACTGATAATGGTCGGGGAAAATGGCGAACTCGGCGATCTGAGCGTTTAAATTAAGAAGAGTTTGCCGAAATGAAAGGGGGTTGGCAATGCCGGAGAAAGCCAACACCTTCTTCCCTTTCAGGTATTCTGGTGGCAAGGGGGATTCTTTTCCCAGCATCCGAATCTCACCCGGTTCATATTCAACTTGAAAAATGGGAATTTCCTCAGGAACTTTTATCAAATTTTGCTTTAATATTTTAATGTTATCATATTTTCTGGCCTTTGTCAAAATGATGGCATCGGCCCTGCGAAGCTGGCCTGGGAATTCCCGGAGAATACCCCGAGGGAGCAGGTACCCATTACCGAACGGAGAAGAGGAATCGATCAAAAGGAGGTTCAAATCCCTTTTTAGAGGAAGGTGCTGAAATCCATCATCCAGAATCAGGATTTCACTCTTAAAATGCTCGATAGCATATTGGCCAGATCGCCATCTATTTTGGCCGACGATTACCGGAATCCCTCTAAGTTTTTCGGCCAGCAGGTAAGGTTCGTCACCAGCCTGTGATGCCCCCATAAAAGTCTGTTGTCCATCGGAAACCAATCGAAAAGGTTCAGGGAAATTCCCTTTATATCCCCGGCTCAGGATGGCAACGCGAAAGTTCGTGGCTTTGAGCATCTCCCCAATTAAAATAACGAAAGGGGTCTTACCTGTACCTCCCGAGGTAATGTTTCCCACACTTACCACCTGGCAGGGAAGAGAACGGGTAGGGAAAACCTTCCTAGCATAAAGATATACCCGCAAAGAATTGCCCCACCCATAAAAAAAAGAAAGTAAGCAAAGGGGAGCGAGAATTATTTTCCTGAGCAAACTTTCTTTCTGGGCGTAAATCAAATTGTTAAGTAATTTATTAAAATATAGCATTTATATTTTTGTAATTTTTAATATTTTTTATTACCTCCGCTTAAACAATTCGCCAAGAAAACAATAAAACCATTCATGCTTTTAAAGCCGATTTTAACCTAGGATCTATCTCTCTAACCGGGTGCTGAACAAGTCATTTCTCGCTTTAGAAGGTCATCCCCGCGGAAGCAGGAATCCAGTCTTTTCAGGGTATTCTGGACTCCCGCTTGCGCGGGAGTGACAGTGGTTGGGAGTCTTTCTGCAACCCGCTAAGACAGAATAGATCCTTTTTCATCATTTTCCACCCGCTTGGCTTTTTCCAAATCACTGTCGATGAATTGAAGCAAATAGAGTTTTCGGTATTCCCCGTCTCGCTCTAAAAGCTCTTCATGGGTTCCTTCTTCAACAATGACGCCGTTGGCAATTACGATGATACGATTCGCTTTCCTGATGGTCGAGAGACGATGGGCAATTACCAGCGTGGTACGCCCCTGCATCAGGTGTTCTAGAGCTTTCTGCACCTCAATTTCGGACTCGGAGTCCAAAGAGGAGGTTGCCTCATCCAATATTAGAATCGGAGCATTCTTAAGAAGAGCCCGAGCAATACTGATGCGTTGGCGTTCTCCACCGGAAAGCTTGACTCCTTGTTCCCCGATTATGGTATCATACCCCTGGGGCAAATTTTGGATGAAGTTATGAGCATAGGCGGCTTCGGCAGCTTTGACAACTTCCTCAAAGGATTTACCTATTTTACCATAGGAGACATTGTTTTTCACCGTATCGTTAAAAAGAATGGTCTGCTGGGTAACAATTCCGATCATGGACCTTAAAGACTCAACGGTTAAATCGCGGATGTCCGCCCCATCGATAAGAATCCTTCCGGAACTGACATCATAAAACCTGGGTAACAAGTTGAGCAAAGTGGTTTTCCCGCCCCCGCTGGCTCCCACAAAAGCCACCACTTCGCCTACTTTGATCTTGAGATTAATGTCTTTTAAAACCCAATTTTCTTCATACTTGAAGGATACATCACGAAATTCGATTCCCTTCGCGATGGAGGTAACCACCTTGGCCTCCGGTTTGTTGACGATCTCGGGGATTGTATCGAGGACGTTGAAAATTCGGGAGGCCGCCGCTAACCCTTGTTGCACCGTATTGTTCACGTTACTCAAACGTTTTACCGGCTCATAAAGCATCAGCAAGGCTGCCAAAAAAGAAAAGAAGGTTCCGGGAGTTGCTACCCCTTTGATGACATTGTATCCCCCATAGAAAACAATAAATGCAATGCCCAGGCCTCCGAGAAATTCCATGAGAGGATGAGAGAATGCCCGAACCCGCACCAACTTCATTAAAATTCCGAAAAGTTTACGGTTCTCCAGGGCGAAACGTTTTCTCTCATAATCTTCCATACTAAAGGCTTTAACGATGCGGTTTCCCGCAATGGTCTCTAAAAGGATGGAAGAGATGTCTCCCATGGTAGACTGGCTTCGCGTGCTGTAGGATCTCAGTTTCCTCCCGAATTTCACGATAGGATAAACGGCCAGGGGAAAGACCACCAGAGCCACCAGGGCCAATTTCCAGTCGCGGTAAAAAACAACGCCTACTAAACCGATGATGGTAAAAAAATCTTTTAAAAGACCGGTGACCCCCTCAGTCACGGCTCCTTGGACCATGTTCACATCATTAATAATTCGCGACATCAGGACTCCGGTCGGATTCCGGGTGAAAAAGGAGAGGGAAAGGGACTGCAGGTGGTTATAAATTTTTTCTCTGAGGTCGGCGATGATGCGCTGCCCGACATAAGACATCAAGTAAGCCTGTCCATAGTCGAACAGCCCTTTGAGGAAAAATATCCCGACGATAGCCAGAGGAATGAGTTTTAGCATCACCAGGTCCTGTTTGAAAAAAACTTCGTCTAGGACGGGTTTCACCAAGAAGGCTGAAGCCGAAGTAGCGGCGGAAACCATGAGCATGCAGACCATGGCTCCGGCCAGGCGATGCCAATATGGTTTGACAAATTGTAAAAGCCTTTTATAAAGGTTCATTTAAATACCTAAGGCGTAAGTTGGGAGTCTCAACTCTCAACTCCCCTTCTTACTGCTCCTATCATTTCTAAAGCTATTTGGGCTACTCGTTCGGCTGCCCCTGGAGTGCCCAGTTTATCCCTGACCTCCGCCAGTCCTTGGAGTACCTCTTGCCGGGCGGATTCATCCTCCAAGATTTTCAGTACCTCCGCGGCGATCCGTTCCCCCTTAGCCTCATGCTGAAGAAGCTCAGGTACCACCCTTCTCCCGGCAACAATATTTACCAGGCCAATCCAATTCGTTTTGACTAATATCTTCCCTATCCAATAGCTCAGGGAAGACACGCGGTAAAGGATAACCATGGGCTTGCCGAGGATAGCGGTTTCCAGGGTGGCAGTTCCAGAGGCCACGATGACCAAGTCGGCAGCCTTGATAGCTTGGTAGGTTTGTCCCTGGACAATGGTGACGGAAAGATCTGCAGACTTTAAAAACTCCTTCACCTCCTGTACGTTTAAAGAGGGGGCAACAGCCAGAATAAACCTGGCTCCTGCTTTATTTTCCCTGATGATTTCAGCGGCCCGGATCAAGCTGGGCAGTAAGGAGTTAACCTCTTTTACCCGGCTTCCAGGAAGCAGGGCAATGAGCGGGTCTCCTCTCCATTCCTCTGTATGGGGGGGAGCAATTTCGGGTTGATTTACATTCAATACATCCAGGAGAGGATGACCGACAAACTCCACCTCCAAGCCGGCTTGGCGGAAAATGGCTACCTCGAATGGTAAGATCACGGCCATTTTATCAACCCGCTTGGCGATTTTTTGTACCCGACCAGAACGCCATGCCCAAACTTGCGGGCTGATGTAGTAAAGAACGGGTACCCCTACGCCTCGAGCCACCCGAGCCAGCATTAAATTGAAATCCGGAAAATCGATTAAAATTAAAAGAGAAAGGGGGGTTGTTTTGATAAATTGCTTTAATTGCCAATAACCCTTGAGCAGGTTCCCAATTTGCCCAAAAACCTCAGTAATGCCCACTACGGCCAACTGGGACGAATCGATGATTAATTCGGCCCCGGCTTGGCGCATGTTTCCGCTCCCGACTCCATACACCTGAACATCTGAACTCAAGCGTAAAAGGGCCCTTACCACCCCGGAACCGTGAAGGTCTCCGGAAGCCTCACCGGCGATGATCAGGATCTTTTTCTTTTCAGGACTCAAGAAATAATCTTCTTTGCTTCGGCCGCTTTTTCCCAAGAGGCGTCCGGAAGGTTTTCTCTCATCTTGTAAAAAGAAATAATGGAAGGAATCTTTTCCATATTCGCCTGGATCTGCCTGTTGATTTCAAGAGCCAAGGCGAGGGCGTTTTTGCCGTCTTCGCCGGTTACCTGGGGAGTGGTCCGCTGTAAGCACGATTGGGTAAAAGAGCACAGCTCCATCTGCAGGGCATCTTCTGGTTTTACTTCAACCATCTCCAAAGAAATTTGGGGCTTTTGATCCCCCTGACGGCGGAGGCGGTTGTACAGGGCTACTTTCTTCGCGACGTAATCTACCGTTAAATAACTGTCCGGCTGAAAAAAACGGATGCGCCGCTGATCTTCGAGGGAAATCCGGCTGGCAGTGATATTGGCCACACACCCGCTCGCAAACTGGATGCGGACACTGGCAATGTCCACCTTTTCCGTGAGTACGGGTACACCGACGGCGTGGATTTGGGCCACCGGCGCATGTACGAAGCTGGGGATGATGTCCAAGTCGTGAATCATCAAATCCAACACCACATCCACCTCTGTGCCCCGGTCGCGAAATGGGATTAGGCGGTGGGATTCGATAAAAAGAGGAGTTCGAACTCTTTCCCGGGCAGCGAGGATGGCTGGGTTGAATCTTTCTAAATGTCCCACCTGCAAAAGGCGCCCATATTTTTGGGCGGTGGCAATTAGATCTTCGGCTTCCCCCAGGGTTGATGCTATTGGTTTTTCCAGCAATACATCGCTTCCGTTTTGTAAAAAGTCTTTAGCCACTCGGTAATGTTGGTCTGTAGGTACCACCACACTCACTGCGTCCACTGTCCCCAAAAGCTGGCGGTGATCGTCGAAGGTTTTGGCCTTTACTTCCTTGGCCCATTCTTTCGCTCTTTCCGGTTTTAGGTCAACTAGGCCAACGATTTCTACTTCAGGGATTCGGGCATATTTTTCCACATGAAATTTGCCCAGGTAGCCGATTCCCACGACTCCCACCTTCAGTTTACGTCGAGAACACCGCGACATTTTAGTTTTAAATTCCTATCAGGCAGAAATGATTCTTATTTGCTTCGCGAATGACTTTCTCGATATCGATGACAATCGTTTTTTGGGCTTCCACGGCTAAAGCAGAGGCTCCGGCCTCTTTTAAGGTGCGCATGGTCGAAAGGCCAATTACCGGTAGATCCAGCCGGAGATCTTGTCGGGGCTTGACGACTTTGATGGCCAAGACATCTCCCCTTCCTAATTTTCCTCCCCGGCGGATGGTTTTGTCCGTTCCCTCGATTGCTTCGACGGCCAGAACCATCTGGTCTTTCACCACGATGCTCTGGCCAAGATCAAGGTTCCCCACGCTTTTGGCAATCTTCCATCCAAACTCGATGTCCCGCTGCTCCCGTTCCGTTGGTTTCCTGTTTGTCCAGCAGCCCCTGGGAGCCATGCTATCCTGCAAAAAATCAACCGGACTTTCCACTCTTATCCCTTCGCTTTCGATCTCTTGGGCAATCGCTCGCAAGATAGCATCATCTTTCTTGTCCGCAAGCCGGGTTAATACCTTGATCGCCCTTTGATCGGGCTGAGCCCGGGAAAAAAAATGTGTTTTGGCTACCCCACCCGCGAAGATCGCGCTTTGGGCCCCTTCTTGCAAAAGGAGGTCAATAATTTTGCCCAAAGCGCCGATGGGAACCCAATGAAGGGCATCGACATAGTATCGTAACCCTTTCTGGGTTTCGTCCAGATGTCCGATGGCCGCTACCCGGTGACCTGCCGCTCGTATACTCTTGGCCAGAATAATCGGGAGTCTCCCGTTTCCGGCAATAAGGCCGATGGTTGGCTTCATCGACAAACGCCCCGCTTCGAACTTTTTAGAAAATTCAACAAATGCGTGATTTCCGGCAGGTGGGGAACTTCGGCTTCCACTTTTTCTATGGCCTTGTTCAAAGTTAAATGCGAACGGAAAAGAATTCGGTACGCCTGTTTTAAAGCAACCAGAGTTTCTCCGGGAAAACGATGCCTTTTCAAGCCCACGCTGTTCAACCCGAAAAGTTTGGCTCGGTTTCCCGCCGCACACATGTAGGGAGGAATGTCTTTGGGGACGCCGGAAGCGCCTCCAATAATTGCATAGCAACCCACCCGCACGAACTGATGGATGGCCACGAGTCCCCCGACAATGGCAAAGTCCTCTATGGCGATATGGCCAGCCAGGGTGGAGGCATTGGCCATGATGACCTGATTGCCCACCTTGCAGTCATGGGCGATATGCGAATAGGCCATAATAAAATTTCCATGGCCCAGGGAGGTGATTCCCCCTCCTTCAACCGTAGCCCGATGGATCGTTACAAATTCTCGAATAATGTTTTCATTCCCCAGGATCACTCGAGTGGGTTCTCCTCGATAGCGCATGTGTTGGGGTGCCGTGCCAATGGAAACGAAGGGGAATACGTGACACCGTTCACCCACTTCAGTCCATCCTTCCAAAATAACATGGGAATCAATCACAGTGTCCTTGCCAATGCGAACGTTTTCACCAATTAGGCTATAGGCCCCAATTTTCACCCCGGGAGCAATGATTGCCCTGGGATGAACGACCGCTGTGGGATGAATATCCAAGATTTACTCCTTCAAGCAATTAGGACGCAGATTTTGTTGATCATCGCAGAAAAAGATTTTCGAAAAAACCTTGGGTATCGGTTTTAATCGGCGTCCAAAAATATTTTTTTCTTTGTCTCTTTTTATTCTTGGTAAATTTTTTCTTCGAGCGTCTTGATCTTTTTTTCCAGAGCCGCTAAAGCTCTCTTCATTTCCGGCAGTTTTTGAAAAACAACCTGTGCCTTTAGCCATTCCCGATGGGAAAAAGCCGGGGTTCCAGATATCACTTGGTTCGGCGCCACGTCTTGGGCAACCCCCGATTGCGCTCCGACCATCACCCCGTCTCCGATCGTAATATGTCCGGCTACCCCAGCCTGTCCCCCCAAAGCCACACGGTTGCCGACTGCAGTGCTGCCTGCGATGCCCACCTGGGCAACAAGAACCGTATCTTCGCCCACGGTCACATTATGCCCAATTTGCACAAGATTATCGGTTTTTACTCCCCTTTTAACCCAGGTCTTACCCATGGCGGCGCGATCGACTGCGCAGTTGGCTCCGATTTCTACATCATCATCTATCTGCACGATGCCCACCTGAGGAATTTTTACATAACGGAATCCATCCCGGGCAAAACCAAACCCGTCGCTGCCAATGATGGTTCCAGGATGGATGATCACCCGCTTGCCGATGATACAGCGATCCATCACCACTACATTGGGGTAGAGGATCGTTCCTTCCCCGACCTGGACCGATTCTCCGAGATAAACCCCGGGATAGAGAACGACCCGATCACCAATCTGGCTTCCATCGCCAATGTAGACCCAAGGATAAATGGAAACATCCTGCCCGATTTTTACCCCCTGGCCGATGTAGGAACGAGGATCGATCCCCTTGGGGATTGGGGTTTGATAAAAGAAAAAAGCTTGAATCTTGGCATAGGCCAGATAAGGATTCGCGGTGCGGATGATCGGTTTGGGGAAAGCAGGGAGAGACGAAGGAACAATCACTGCCGAAGCTCTTGTTTTTTCCAAACGGGTAACGGATTTAAGCTCGGCCAGGAAGCTAATTTCCCCTTCCCTGGCCTCTTCGAGGTTGGCCAGGCCCGTGATCACCAGCGAGCCGTCGCCCTCAACCTTTCCTCCCACTAATGTTGACAGTTCTTCCAGCGTAACTTTCTTCATGTTTTCTCTTTTACTGCCGCTCATTTTTGTTTCTGGTTAATCCGCTTAATGACTTCTTCGGTCAAATCCAGGGCATTGGAAATGTAGAGAATGGTCGGTTGGTTCTTTTCCAGGATGATGGTATATTTCCCTTCTTCCCCCATTTTCTTGATAATCACCTCCAAGTTTTTCAGGATACGATCCGTAAATTCCCGGTCTTTCCTGCGCAGGTCTTCCTCGTAATCCCGCTGCAAACGTTGCAGGTCGCGCAATTTCGCCTGGTATTCGCGTTCCCTTTCCCGGCGCACATTTTCACTCAGGACGGATCCACGTTTCTCCAAGTCTTCTTTGATTTTCTCCATCTCTTTTTGCCCTCCGGCAAAGGTTTTCTGCATCTTTTCCACTTCCATAGTCATTTGCCGTTTTGCTTCTTTGCCGGCTTCGCAATAATTCAAGGCCTTCTGCATATCAACATAGGCAATTTTCAATGGCTCCGCCGCAAAAGTGAGCGAAGCAAAAACCAGCAGCAGCCCCCATAATAAAAATAAAATCCCAACCTTCTTCATTCTTCTCTCCTTAAAAAAAATTTTCCACAAACTTGAAAAAGAAAAATGGGAATGAGAATACTCCATTCCCTTAGTCTTTTAAACCTTGGCTTAAAAAAACGTGCCGATGGCAAAATCCCACCCATGGCGCTGTTCACCTTCCCTGGCATTTAGGTTGTATCCCCATTCTAACCTCAGGGGGCCCACTGGAGATATCCAGCGGATTCCTGCCCCGGCACTGGTCCTTAATTTGTCCAGCCTGTAAGGTTCCCCGATGTCGAAAGCATTCCCCGCATCAAAGAAGATAAGCCCTTTCAATTTAATCGAAGTTATCAAAGGAAAGAGCGCCTCAAAGTTGAAAAGCAATTCTTTGTCGCCCCCGATAACTTCTCCGTTGGGATCTTTGGGGCCGATCGTGTACGCTTTGAACCCACGAATGGTATGAATTCCTCCCAAGCGATAGCGCTCATACAAGGGAATCGTATGCCCTTCATTGCCCTGGATGTATCCAATTCGGCCCCGCCCCACGAAGGTTATCTTCCCAAAGGGGGTGAAGAACCAAGCGGAATTGGCGGAGTATCTGGTGAAGTAATTACTTCCCCCTAAAGGGCCTCCGGCATATTCCATGGAGATCGAGTTGTCCGAGCCTTTGCTGGGATCGAGATACTGATCGCGAGCATCCCGGCGTAAAGAAAGGGTAATGCTGCTGGTGGTGGATATTCCTACCTGTTCCCGGATAAGAAACGAAGAAGTCTCTTGCACATCGCTGATATCAACTTCTTCATACTTGTAGGAAGTATATCCTCGCACTTGTTCAAAGAGTGGAAACCCCAAACGGGCTCCTCCACCTGTTTTTTTGACCGTGTAATCGTCATATTCCCGCAGGGTGCGGTAAAGGTCAGTTCCTGCCGAGATGCGGGTGTCGAAAAGCCAGGGTTCGGTAAACGACAGGTTGTAATACTGGGCGAGGGAACCTAATTGGGCCGAAAATGACAATCTTTGCCCGCGGCCAAAAAGGTTTCTCTGGGAAATTTGAATCATGGCCATGAGTTGGTCTATGGAGCTATACCCACCTCCCACGCTGAACATTCCTGTGGGTCCTTCTTCTACCTGTATGTTGAAGTCCAGTTTATCGTCGGCGCTTCCTTTCTTGGTACTTATGTTCACTGCTTTGAAATATCCTAAAAGATCCAGGTTTTCCCGACTCTTCTTCAAGGCGCTTAGGCTGAACATTTCTCCTTCCGCTGCCCGGAGTTCCCGGCGAATAACTTTATCGCGGGTTTTGGTGTTCCCCGTGATGTTGATTCGCTCGAAATAAACTTTACTTCCCGGCTGGATTTGGAAAGTCAAGTCCACCCAGTCATTTTCTTGATTGATTACGGTATGGGGACTGATATCTACAAAGGCATACCCCTTATCGGCGTAATGATCGGTAAGCTGAGAAACGCTCTCCCCTACTTTATTGCGGTTGAGAATCTCACCTATATGGATATTCACTGACTTGAACAAATCTTCCTTGGAATCGATCAAATCCCCTTGGATATCCACCTTACCCACTTTGAACTGGCGACCCTCTTCGATGGGAATCACAATATAGATATTTTGCTGGTCTTGAGTCACCTGGGGTTTGCCCACCTTGACCTGATAGAACCCCTTTTGAAGATAAAACCCCAATATGGCGTCCAGATCCCTCTCTAAAGTTTCTTCTTTATACGTCCCCGACTTGGTCAGCCAAGAAAAAAAGCCCTTCTCTTTGGTATCCGGCAGGAGCTTTTTCAATTTTCCGTCCGTAAAATGGAGATTACCGGAAAAGCGGATGGTCTTAATGCGGATCTTTTCATTTTCCTGAATTTTAAAATGGACGATCACTTCGCTTTTTTGGGGAGTCTCCAATTCATATTGTACTTGCGCGGCGTAATAAGCTTCATCGCGATATTTGCGCAAAATCTTATTGACGTTTTCTTTCACCGCGTTCAGGTTGAGGACGGTCCGTGGTTTAAGATCAATGACTTCTTGGAGTTCGCTGGTCTTGAGGGCTTTGTTGCCGCTAAATTGAATTTCCTTAATGACCGGCTTCTCCTCTACAACGAAAACAATGGCTTGGCCCCGATCCCAATCGCGTTTTTCCGCCCGGACGTCTCGGAAGTATCCCATTTGGTAAATAGATTTCAAATCTTCGCGCAAGGTTTGCGAAGAGAAAAAATCTCCGTCTTTACTTTTCATCTGGGCCCGGATGGCACTTTCCTCTATGGCATTATTGCCTTCGATAAAAACCTTGAAAATGATTTCTTTCTTCAATACTTTGATATTTATTTCTCGGCTCAACCTGCCGGCAATTGCCTCCAGGCTTTCTTCTGCTCTTCCCGCTGTAAACACCGAAGCTATTATCTTTTTTTGGCGAGTGTCCAGAATACGAGCATCCAGGCTCACGGATCCATTTACCCGGCTGATCGATCCGACAACGATGTAATCGGCGTCGATTTTAGCCCCGATTTCCCGGGCCACCTGTTCATCAGCCTCTAACCGTCCAATCCTGGCCAAAGCTTCTTGAATTTTCTTTTCCTCGACCAGAATGATTCGCTCTTCCTTGGCCAGTTCTTTGGAGAGGACCTGAACCACTTGTTGCGACCAAACTTCGACTTTTTCCCGTTCGGCGGCATAAATTCGGAAGGGAAGGATGCCTATCTTTACCAATTCTTGCCCCCGGGCATGGCCTACCGGCAAAGCGGTATACATCAGAAGACAAAAAATTACGCCGGACAGAATTCGCTTGCCCATTGATATCCGTTTTCCCCCTCAGCCCTCGGGCCAAGTTCTCCATTTTTCTTGCATCGCTCGCCGGGAGATCCATGGCCTCCCCCTTCCGCCGGCGGCCAATTCCTCCCAAGAGGGATCAGCTGTTCTCATGCAACTTCCCATCTACCAGGAGGATCCGGCGGTTCATCCTAACGGCCAGTGCGGGGTTATGAGTAACAACGATGATCGTAATTTCTTGTTCGCGGTTGATACGCACCAAAAGGTTATGCACTTCTTCCCCCGTCTTGGAATCCAGATTTCCAGTTGGTTCATCGGCCAAAATTACTCGTGGGTTCATCATCAAGGCTCTCGCTACAGCAACCCGTTGTTGTTCTCCTCCGGAGAGCTCTCCGGGTTTGTGCAGCAAGCGATCCTCTAACCCCAACTGGACTAATATTCTTTCGCCGCTTTGGACCGCATCTTTGTAGGCCATTCCTTGAATCAATCCGGGCATTATCGTGTTTTCCAGAGCGGTAAATTCCGGAAGCAGGTGATGAAACTGGAAGACAAATCCGATGCAGCGGTTGCGCATTTCGGCTAAATTCGTTTCACTCTGATCCAAAAGGTCCAGATCTTGAAAATAGACTTTTCCTTCTGTGGGGCGATCCAAGGCCCCCAGAATATGTAACAGAGTACTCTTGCCCGCGCCGGAAGCCCCCTCGATCGCCAACATTTCCCCGGCGGTAATGGTGAGGTCAATCCCTTTTAGGACTTCGATAATTTTGCCGCTATCCCCAAAGATAAAAGATTTTTTCAGTCCTTGGACTTGGAAAAGCGGCTGACTGCTTACCTTGGGGAACAGAATCAGACCAGACCCTCCTTTGCCGGGCTGTCCCGGAAAACCCCCAATGCTTTCATTTTACTTTCCAGGCGAAGGAGAAGGGTATTCTCAAGAACTTGCTTGACTTCGGGGTGGCCTTCGATGATTTGATCGAAATCACCTTTCGCCAAGCGCAGCAACTCGGCCTTTTGCAATACTTTTACCGAGGCTGTACGCGGCCGCCCTGTTAGCAAAGAAATCTCGCCGAAAAAATCTCCTTCTTGTAATTGGGCCAGCGTCAAGGGAGCCCCCTGGACATCCACCGTGCCAACTTCCACCTGCCCTGTTTTTATAATATATAAGGAATCACCCGGAGCCCCTTCCTCCAGGACTGTTGCTCCTACGGGAAAGGTTTCCATGGTAAGCTTGCCCAAGATTTGTTTGCGCTCCTGGGGAGGAAAGGAACGAAATAAAGCAGAAGTAGCCAGAAGAGAATCCAAAACCCGTTCTTGGTAAAATTTAAACAACACTTCGGATACACTGGGAAATTCATAAATTATTTCTTCTAAGTCCTGCTTGGTGATTTCTAAGACTTCGGTATCTACCACGGCCTCCACGGTAGCCGTTCGCCGGGAGTTGGAGAAAAACCCAAACTCTCCAAAAAAGTCCCCTTCTTTCAGTTCGGTAATAAAAATCTTCTCTTTGCTGGCATTGACCCGAAATACCCCTACTTTTCCGTGGCTGACGATGAAAATCGAATCTCCGGAATCCCCTTCCTGACAAACCGCCGCGCCGCGCATATATCGTTTAGCCTGAATTTTTCCTATCACCCTGCTTAATTCTTCCTTCTTCAGGTCTGAAAAGAGTGGGACGATTGGCATCTGCTTTATCGGGGCCTCCTGGGGGGGTTCTCCTGCGGCTTCCCGTTCCATACCTACCTCTGCGGCCATTTCCCTTTTAGCGTAGAGTTCAGCTAACTGGTCGTGGATTGTGGATTGGGAAGGATCCAAGCGCAGGATGACTTTATTCACGGCGATCGCCTGGACCAGAAATCCATTCTGGGAATATTTTTCGGAAGCATTCCGGTAAGCCCCCAGGGCTTCGGTCCGTTTCCCCATTTTTTCCAATAGGTCACCGATTTTGACCAGCAGATAAAAATTCTTCGGCTCTTGAGTTACTTTTTTCTGTAAATCTTTCAATTCTTTTTCATACTTCCCCCCGGAAAACAAGCCATCTAAAAATCCAGCCATTGCGTCCTCCTTTATCGGGAAAAGCTTGTTATTTTTCTATTCATAGCGTAAAGCCTCGGCCGGGTCGAGTTTGGCCGCCTCCCAGGAAGGGTAAAGGGTAGCCAAAAAACTGATGCCAATCGCCGAAAAAGCGACGAGAAAAAAATCGATCATATTCATCTTCACCGGAAGGTGCGAAATATAGTAGATATCGCTGGGAAGAGTTATAAATTGGTATTTGGCCAGGAGAACACAAATGGTATATCCCCCAATGAGGCCTACGATAGTTCCCACGACTCCGATAATCAACCCTTCAAAAATAAATATCCGCATAATTGATTTCCCCGTCGCTCCCATGGACTTCAAGATGGCAATATCCTTGGTTTTTTCCATTACGACCATGATCAGCGAGCTAACGATCCCAAAGGCAGCCACCAAGACGATGAGGACCAGGATAATGAACATCACCGTCCTCTCCAATTTCAGAGCGGCAAAAAGGCTTTTATTCATCTGCATCCAGTCTTTGATCCAGAACGGGAACCCCAGTTCTTTCTGGATCCTCTGGGCTATTTTTTTCACGGCATAGATATCTTTGACTTTGACTTCTATTCCCGAAACGGTATCTCCCATGGTCAGGAATTTTTGGGCGCTTTTGAGGGAAATATAGGCTAAAGAGGTGTCGTATTCGTACATTCCGGAGTCAAAAATGCCGATGACGCGAAATTTTTTCATGGGGGGACCTCCTCCTATGGGAGCAAGAGCACCCAAGGGGGATACCACCACCACCGTATCTTCAGGCAGGACTCCCAGATTTTGAGCGAGTTCTTTGCCAATGAAGATTCCGGGTTGACCGGTAGATTCTTCCTCTTTCTTCAGGTCATTTAAAGAGCCCTTTTTGATGGTTTCCTGTATATTGATGACTCGACCGGCTGTATCCGGGTCTATTCCCCTGAGAACAATTCCATGGGCGTTTGTCTCCGAGGTAAGCATGGCCTGGCTAAAAATGAAGGGAGTGGTAGCAACAATTCCCTCAACTCCCTGAACCTTCCGGATAATTTCCTTATAATCGCGCAGCGGCGACCCGTGTTGCAGGATGACCAAGTGGGCGTTGGTTCCCAGAATTTTAGTTTTCAGATCATCCTCAAAACCGCTCATCACCGAAAGAACGACCACCAAAGCCATTGCTCCCAGGGCAACCCCGGCCATGGATAGGATGGTGATCAACGAAATGAAGATCTGTTTCCTTTTGGCTTTCAGGTACCGAAGACTTATGTAAAGTTCGTACCGCATTAATTCACTTTCAGCCTCGAGCCTTCAGCCTGCAGCAAAACCGACCAGCAGGATTTTGCCGTTAGCTGACGGCTGATTGCTATTCTTTCTCTGGGCGCAGTTGAGGGAAGAATATCACATCACGAATGGAAGCCGAATTGGTAAAAATCATGGCCAAACGATCAATTCCAATTCCCTCGCCAGCGGCCGGAGGCATTCCATACTCCAGAGCCCGGAGGAAATCTTCATCGACCAGGCCGAATCCTTCTTCCCTTCCGTCCTTGGCTTTGGCCTGTTCCCTGAACCTTTCCCTCTGGTCCAGCGGGTCGTTGAGTTCTGAAAAAGCGTTGGCGATTTCACGACCGCAAATATATAGTTCGAAACGGTCCACCACCTCTGGATTCTGTTCATTTTTCCGGGCCAAAGGGGAATCCTCGATCGGGTATTCGATGACAAAAGTGGGTTGAACCAAATGAGGCTCTACGACTTTCTCAAAGAGGTCGACCCAAACCTTTCCCGGCGGCTCCTTTCCCGTAAGCTCCATTCCCAGCTTTCTTCCGTAATGAAAAATTTTTTCCGGGTCTCTCAGGTCTTCTTCCTTTAGCTCTCCATACATCAATAAACCTTGATGGAGGGTGAGGCGTTTCCAGGGAGGAGTAAAATCAAGACGGGTGCCTTGATATTCTAAAACCATACTCCCCTTGAATTCCTGGGCTAGGGAGGAAAACATGATTTCAGACATTTCCATCAAGTCCCAATGGGTGGCATAGGCCTGATAAAACTCCAGCATGGTGAATTCCGGATTGTGTTGAGTTGATAGACCTTCGTTGCGAAAGTTCCGATTGATTTCGAACACTCGCTCCAAACCGCCCACCAGCAGCCGCTTGAGGTAAAGCTCTGGAGCTACCCGTAAATACAGTTCCATATCCAAGCTGTTATGGCGAGTCTTAAAGGGGCGGGCGGTGGCGCCGCCGGGAACCGGTTGCATCATTGGAGTCTCCACCTCTAAAAATCCCCGGGCCGTTAAAAAATCCCTTAAAAAAGCAATAATCCGACTTCGGGTGGTAAAAACCTCCCGGCTACGAGGGGATACAATAAGGTCCACGTAGCGCTGCCGATATCGGGTTTCTTGGTCGCTTAATCCATGCCATTTTTCCGGCAGAGGGCGGAGGGATTTGGCCAGAAGCACCACCTCATCTACCATAAGGGTGAGCTCCCCTGTCTTGGTGCGAAAAAGCTTTCCTCGGATCCCTACAATATCCCCGATGTCCAACCCGTGAAATATCTCCCGACTTTTTTCATCCATCAAGTCCCGACGAAAGTACCCTTGGATTTTCCCCGTGCGATCCTGAATGTGCCCAAAAGCGGCCTTGCCAAAATTGTTCAAGCGCATTAATCGGCCAGCCAGGCAAAATCGCTCTTTTAGAGTCTGTAAATCTTCTTCGGCATGGCCTGCATAACAAGAAATAATCTCTTCTACCGAGTGACTTACCCGATAAGAATTGGGATAGAGAGCAATCCCCTTTTGCTTTAACTCTTCAGCTTTTTTTCTGCGCTGCAAAGAAAGATCCTTTATTTCTTCCACGTTATTCTCGGTTTAAGACTTATAAATTTTGTACCCTGCCCCAAGACCATTTGGAAACTTAAAATATCGTAATTTCTACTCTGAGTCAAGCTAAGAGTTAGCGATTTTCTTGTGTTTCTCTCTTGTTTCGACCTCAAAAAGGAAAAGGAGGCGGAGGAAGAAGGAGTTTCCCGGTTGGCTTTATTGAATATTATCCTTCTAAGAAGTCGTAACGGCGAAAAAGGGATTCCAGTTTAAATCCTTGTCTTTTCAGGTTCTCTTGCCCACCTTCTTCTCGATCCACGATGGCCAGAACCTTGACTACTTCCAGCCCCTCTTCCTTGGCCCGCTCGATGGCTTTCAGGGTACTGCCTCCGGTGGTGACGACATCTTCCACAATGGCCACGGGGGTCCCCTCGGGAAGGTTGTGGATTCCCTCAATCCAGAGCCCTCGACCATGTTTTTTAGGCTCCTTGCGAACAATGAAGGCCGGGATTGGCTTTCCCTCCAGATAACTAATCAGGGAAACGGCTGTGGCGATCGGATCAGCGCCCATCGTGAGCCCTCCAACCCCCCCGATTGTCTTCGGGGAATCTTGCAGGCGTTCGTAGAGCAATTTTCCCAGCAAGTAGGCTCCTTCGGGGTGCAAGGTCACCGGCCGGCAGTCTATATAAAAGTCGCTTTCTTTTCCGGAAGTCAAAATTACCTTCCCTTTTTTGTAGGCCTTTTCCTTTAGAAGCTCCAAAAGTCTTTCCCGTAAGTTCATCCTTCGCTCCTTTCATTCTGGTTTTTTTAACCCCAGAGGTCACAGAGAGCACAGAGAAAAAATTAAAACCAAGTGACCATTAAAAAAAAACAAGAATTAAAATCGCCTGAGATTTCATTTTCTGCATTTCTGTTTTTACTTTATTTTTTGCCTCGGTGATCTCTGCGGTCTCTGTGGTGCATGGTCCTTACCATGGAAAACTCGGCGCAAGATTTCATCCACGTACCGCAGGGAATGGGATAGATCAAAACAGTCTTGAATTTCCCTGGGCTGCAAATAGCCGCGGATGGAGCGATCCTGCAAGAGAACACGTTGGAAATCCTTTTTTCCTTGCAGGGTGCGGAAGGCCGCCTTCTGAACCAAGGCATAAGCTTGCTCCCGGCTCAGCCCCTTTTGAATCAATTTCAGCATGATCCCTTCAGAAAAAATTAGCCCCCGCGTGATTTTCAAATTGGCGTCCATCGTATGAGGATAGATCACCAAATGATCCACCAATTGGGTTATGCGGGCGAGCATGAAATCGAGAAGAATCGTACTATCGGGAGCTATGATTCTTTCGACGGAGGAATGGCTAATATCCCGTTCATGCCAGAGCGCCACATTTTCCAGGGCGGCCCAGGCGTTGGATCGCACTACCCGGGAGAGTCCCGTTAGATTCTCGGCCGCAATCGGGTTTCTCTTATGGGGCATTGCCGAGGAGCCCTTCTGCCCTTCGCTGAAAGGCTCTTCGGCTTCGGCCACTTCGGTTCTTTGTAGGTGGCGGATCTCCAGAGCTATCTTCTCGATGGTGGAGGCGATGAGGGCCAGAGTCAAAAAATATTCAGCATGGCGGTCGCGCTGGATGATTTGGTTGGAAATGGGCGCGGGTTGGAGACCGGCTTTTTTACAAACATATGCCTCGACCGCGGGGGAAAGGTGGGCATACGTTCCCACGGCCCCCGAAATTTTTCCATAGGCGATTCTTTCTTTGGCCCGCCCGAGGCGTTCCAGGTTTCTTTCCGTTTCGGCATACCAAAGGGCCAGGATCAGGCCAAAGGTGATCGGCTCGGCGTGCATTCCGTGGGTACGGCCGATCATAAAAGTACGTCGATGCTCCCCAGCCCGTCGTTTTAGTACCTGAAGAAAATCCTTTAGGTCGTTTTCTAAAATCGCGGCGGCTTCGACCATAAGCATGGCCAAAGAAGTATCCAGCACATCCGAAGAAGTAAGACCCAAGTGTAAATAACGAGCCTCCGGGCCAATGCGTTCGCTGACCGCTGTCAGGAAGGCAATGACGTCATGTTTGACCACTTTTTCGATGGCCTCAATGCGCGCGACATCGAACCCGGCTTTTTTACGGATGGCCTGCAAAGCGAACGCCGGAACTCGCCCTTCTTTGGCCATTGCTTCACAAGCCCAAATTTCAATCTGCAACCATTTACGAAAGCGGTTTTCTGGTTCCCAAACCGCCGCCATTGCTTTGCGGGAGTATCGCCGTATCATCGCCGTTCCTCACTTCTACCCAAATTGAGCGATTTTTTAAACCACAGAGATCTCAGAGAATAATTTCATAGTTAAAAAATAAGCTCAATATTTTTTCTGTACTACTAACGTTCAAACTCTGATAATTTTATAAAATATATTTTAATTTTATCTGTGTTTATCTGCGTTAATCTGCGTCCAATAAATTTTTGGTTGCGGCTATGACGCTCTGTGACCTCTGTGGTGAATCGCCTTTTTGGGTTTAACTTGTTTTAAACCGCAATTTAACAGTTTCAGCGTTCAAAGTCAAGAATGAGGAAAAAGGTCATTTAAATTCCTTGACGAAAAAATTTTTTTTAAGTATTTTTTATCGGAGCGTAAGAACTGTGGTCGGAACCGTTACCAAAACAAATTTTTAGGGAAAGGTATTCCCCAAATATGAACGGTAAACTTGCTACAATCCCCCCCAACTTTGGCGGGCTTCCCCCCGACCAATCCCTCTGGAAAGATTCCCGGGTTGTTTTTATCCCGGTCCTCTACGATCTTACCAGCACCTATCTACCGGGAGCCCGCCGCGGCCCCCTGGCCATCTTAGAAGCTTCCACCCATATGGAACTTTTTGATGAAGAATTAGAGCTGGAGGTTTCCCGCATTGGATTTTATACTCTCGAACCCCTGGAAGCAGTGGCCTCCGGCCCGGAGGCCATGGTGCGCCAGACTCAAGTCTATGCTGAAAAGGTTATTCGCGCGGATAAATTCCCCGTGCTCATCGGCGGGGAACACACCGTTACCTTGGGCATGGCCCGAGCGATAAAAGGAAAGTACCCGCAGGTCTCGTTCCTCCAATTGGACGCTCATGCCGACCTACGCGATTCTTTTGAGGGAACATCCTTTAGCCATGCCTGTGTAGGACGCCGTTTAACGGAGTTAGGGCCTTTGGTCCAAGTGGGCCTACGTAGTTTAAGCCGGGAAGAAAATTCTTTTTTGAAAAGTGGAAGCGTAACCTCTTTCTTTTGGCATCGTCTTGCTGAATCTCCTGACTGGGCCGAAAGGGTGTGCCAGGCTCTTTCCTCCGAGGTGTATGTGACCATCGACCTGGACGTCCTCGATCCGGCGGTCATGCCTTCAGTAGGTACCCCGGAACCCGGAGGTTTTCATTGGCGCAATCTAACCCAATTTCTGCGCCGCATTGCCCGAGAAAAAAACATCGTTGGATTCGATGTGGTTGAACTGGCCCCCATCCCGGGATTGGTCGCCCCTGATTTTTTGGCTGCCAAGCTCATTTACAGATTTTTGGGGGCAATTTTTGCTCGTTCCCTCGGCAGCGAGAAGAAGACCAAGCGCAAGAAAGGAGAGTGAAAAAAGTGGAAAACTGGGTCCCGCGGAAATTATTTTTTACCAAGGGAGTGGGCGTTCATAAAGAAGAACTTCGTTCTTTCGAGCTCGCTCTGCGTGATGCCGGTATTGAAAAATGTAACCTGGTAACTGTTTCCAGCATTCTTCCCCCCCGGTGTAAACTTGTATCCCGGACCCAGGGGCTCCGGGAGCTCGTTCCCGGTGGCATAACCTTTTGCGTCTTGGCCAAGTGCAGTACCAATGAGCCCCGACGCCTGATCGCAGCTTCTATCGGTTGCGCCATCCCTTCGGAAAAATCTCTGTACGGTTACCTCAGTGAACACCATGCCTTTGGCCAAACCGAAAAAGAAGCTGGCGATTATGCCGAAGACTTGGCGGCGGCCATGCTGGCCTCTACGCTGGGCATGGAGTTCGATGAAGACAAAAGCTGGGATGAAAAAAAAGAATTTTACCGCATCAGCGACAAAATCGTCCGCACAACCAACGTTACGCAGTCCAGCATTGTCAAAAACGGGTGGGCGACGGTTGTGGCGGCCGCTGTTTTTCTTTTTTAAGGGCCGGTGGAAACTCTATGAATATCGGATTATGCTTTAATCTAAAGAAGCTCTCCCCAGACCCTGGTGTTGATGACCTATACGCCGAATGGGACGATGAGGATACGATCGAAGCCGTCCGCTCCGCCCTGGCGCGTCAACACCAGGTTAACCTCATCGAAGGGGATGAGGAAGCCTTCGAAAAGTTGCGCCGGCTCCGACCCGATATTGTTTTTAACATCGCCGAAGGAATTTACGGCGCCAGCCGCGAATTACAAATCCCGGCCATGCTGGAGATGCTCCGCATTCCTTACACGGGTTCGGACCCGCTGACCTTGGCTCTTTGTTTGGATAAATCTCTGGCCAAAGAAATTATCGGCTACCACGGGATCCCTACGCCTCCTTTCCGGGTCATTCACAACCTGAAAAGGACAAAAGATTTGCCTTCTTTCCCCTTGATGGTGAAACCTCTTTGGGAGGGGTCCAGCAAAGGCATTGGCAATAAGGCCTTAGTTCGGACGTCCCAACAACTCAGGGAGCAGGTGTCCACGACTTTAACCCACTACCACCAACCGGCATTGGTGGAAAAATACCTTCCGGGCCGGGAATTCACGGTTGCTCTTTTGGGCAACGGGGATGATCTGGAAATACTTCCGATTGTGGAGATTCAATTTGACCAGTTGCCAGCAGATATTAACCCCATCTATTCCTATGAAGCCAAGTGGATCTGGGACACGGTGGAGAAACCTCTGGAAATTTTTGCATGCCCAGCGAAGGTATCACCCCCTCTTCGTAGAAAAATTCAAAACGTGTGCCAAGCAGCCTTTTCGGCCTTACGCTGTCGGGATTGGTGCCGAATCGATATCCGCCTGGATGATGCCGGTGAACCAAACGTTCTGGAGTTGAATCCTTTGCCTGGGATCTTGCCCAACCCCGCCGCCAACTCCTGTTTTCCCAAGGCTGCTCGAACCGCCGGATTAGCATACGGCGACCTGATTAACCGGGTATTGGAGATTGCCTGTCAGAGAGTTGGATTACAGCCATGAGCAAAGCATCCATCCTGATTCTCTATAGCCTTCCCCGTTCTTTCTTCCCTGACGGTTCTCCTGACCGCATCAGTCTGCGGGCGGTTCGATCCCGCCTCCAGGCTGTCCAGAAGGCTTTGAAATCTTTGGGGTACTCCATCCAGACCCAGGAAGCCGAAAAAAAATTGCCGCTCCTGGTGGAAGAAATTTTTGCCGCAAAAGCCGATTTGGTCTTCAACCTCTGCGAAGAATTTTTCGGCCAAACTCGCCTGGAGATGAACATCGCCGCCCTTCTCGAACTTTTAGACCTCCCTTTTACAGGATCTTCTTCCTTTGTGCTGGGTTTATCGCAAGATAAAGGGAAGACCAAAACGATCCTCGCGCACCATCATATCCCTACCCCACCCCACCGGGTTTGGCAACCCGGAAGAGATGATCTGCTGGCTGAGTTACATTTTCCGCTCATCGTTAAGCCCCTGTGTGAAGACGCCAGTTTAGGCATCGACAACGATGCCTTTATCCAGGATGAAAGATCTCTGAGGAAACAAATTCAAAAAATCTACCAGGGGTATGGGCAATCCGTTTTGGTCGAGGAATTCATCGATGGCCGGGAGTTGAATGTTTCTATTCTTGGCAACGAAGACCCGCAGGTTTTACCCATATCCGAGATTGATTTTTCCTCTATGCCCCCTGGGTTACCGAAAATTTGCGGCTATGCCGCGAAGTGGGAAGAAGACAGTAAGGAATTTAGCCACACGGTTCCCCGCTGCCCTGCAGTTCTCTCCCCTGAAATTGAAAAGGAAGTTTTCCACGTATCCCTCCAGGCATACCAAATCATGGAATGTCGCGATTACGCCCGGGTGGACATCCGGCTTAGCCCCGATGGAATTCCCTATGTCCTGGAGATCAATGCCAACCCCGATATTTCACCGGATGCGGGAATCATCCGTTCGGCTGAATCAGCCGGGCTTACCTATGCCGACTTAATCGGCCGCATTGTAGAACTTGCCTTGGCTCGGAGTAAACCCTTGCCGGGTCACCACAAGGGGAAGGTGGTTTCTGCCGAAAGGGAGCCCAGTGCCTGAAAATCCTGACCCCGAAAAAAATGAATCAACAAAATATTGCCGCGAGGAGAATAAAGCAGAGAAAAACCTTTGCGGGCAAAATAGATTTGGAATGGAACGACGATGATGTCCTGCCCGCGGTTTTCTCGCTCGATACAGAATATATCTTCCAACGCATGACCGAAAAGACCCTCGTAGCGGCCCAATCAGAAAATGGTCATCGGATTCTGGATGTAGGGTGTGGCCGGGGGATCGATGCCGTTTCTCTGGCCAAAAGAGGAGGAGTTCTCTTTGGTTGTGAACCTTCCCGGGTCATGCTCCGCAAGGCCAAGGACTGGGTAAAGAATTCTGGAGAAGTGGTCGAGCTGGTAAGTAGCTTGGCTGAATACCTCCCTTTCCGGAACAAGGCTTTTTCGCGCGTGGTCTGTAAGGGGGCGATCGATCATTTTGGCCATCCGGATCTGGCCGTATCGGAAATGTGCCGGGTAGTCGACTCCCAAGGCAAAGTGGTTATTGCCGTGGCCAATTTCGAGAGCTTGAGCTGCTCGCTGGCTAAGAAACTGAACACTATTTTTCAGCGCTTTTTTGGCCGGGAAATTCCTCGCCCGCATATCTGGGAAATTCCCGCCGATCATACCTTCAAATTCGATTACTTGGCGCTGATAACCATCGCCCACAGATACCTGCGGGTGGAAAATATCGAAGGGGTTTCCCTTTTCTGGGGTTTTCCCCGCTGGTCCAACACTTTAAAAGTCATTCCCCGGCCTTTAGCCTTGATTATATTTAAAGTATTCGACCACATCGCTTCCCGGTATCCCCGGTGGGGCGATGGGTTAATCATCATTGGAAAACCTCTAAAGAATTTTCCAGGTCGAGAAAGGAGCGAAGCGAATGGCTGATACTTCCCGCCTCTGGGGCGCTTTTTTATGTATGGCCATTATTGGTGTTGCCATGGTTTTTTTGTGGGGGATCTCCATCCAGAGTTATTGGGCTTTAGCCATACCCGTGATGATAGGCTTTTTAGGCCTTCTGGCTCTTGGCTTTTGGATCGGCTGGACGATCTTGACCATCAAGACCACGCCGCCAGCACCTGAACCTTCGGGAGAGTCCCCAGCTGTAAAAGAACAACAACCAGCGTAAGACCGCTCAATGCTATAGCCACAGAGGACTCAGAGGTCACAGAGAATCATGAGGCCCGAGCAACTTTATGCCCGATGATAAGTAACTTTTTTAGATTCATCTCCAAATTAGTTGATCAAATTTTCAATGAACACCTGCTAAGGGACCGGAAGGAAAGGCAGCTTGCGCCGCAAGCATCGGCGGGATATTCGGCTTCCCTAAACCCCCTGCTTGTATTCCGCAAACCGCAGCGGGGGCGTGAAAAGATAGCATCGAAGAAATAGCAGAATCCCCGCCACACTTTATGAAAGATATGTGCCTCATGATTGCAAGCAAGATGACTTTCCTTCCGGGACCCTGAAATCACTGGGCATTTTAAATATACCAGCTCTTTGGCCCTCAACTAATTTGGAGCTGAACCCTTTTTTATAACTCTGTGCGCTCTTTGGCAAATCACTACGGGAACAGGTTCGCTATGAAGATTTGTCTTTTCTGCTACAGGGGGAATCCCTATTGCGGTGGCCAGGGTGTCTATCTCTACTTTTTATCCCGGGAACTGGCCCGTCTGGGGCATTCTTTGACGGTTCTGGTCGGACCCCCAGAACCATGGCCTATGCCCTGGGCAGAGGTTATCCACGTGGAAAACCTAAATCTATGGGGGGTGCGCAAGAATTTTCTTCCTCTTTCTGCTCCCTGGCGAATTTTTCAGCCGCTCAATTTTTTCGAATTGGCCTCAACCCGTCTGGGTTTTTTCCCCGAGATGCTTATCTTCAGCATCCGGACCTTGACCCTGCTTAAAAAAATCACTCGCTATCAGAAATTCGCGATCCTCCACGATGTGCAGTCCTTGGGGTATGGGCTTTTATTGATGAAGCGCTTTCAACTACCCCTCGTCACTACGGTCCACCATCCCTTGACGGTCGACTTCCAAGCCAGCTTAGAACGTGACCGCAACTTTAAGGAAAAATATTACACGGTTGTCTTTTACCCCCTCGGCATGCAGCGCAGGGTAATTCAGCGTTGTGACCGGGTGATCACTTCTTCCAGCGAGACAGCACAGGAGATCCAGCGTGCCTTTGGAGTTTCTCCCCGCAAAATTCGTATGGTCTACAACGGCCTGGACGCAGAATTTTTTAGGCCCACGAATGGCGAACCCAAGAAGCCCCAAAGCCTCCTCTTTGTCGGCAATACCGATGACTCGAAAAAAGGGATCTTTTACCTCCTGCACGCTATGACCCTGCTTCCGGATTCCGTTACTTTAACCATTGTTGATGAAGGAACACCCCTCAAAACGTATGCCCCCCAACTTACCCAAAAACTTGGACTGGCTTCCCGGGTTAACTTTACGGGAAAGGTTTCCGCGGAAAGCCTACGTCGCTTCTACACTACTGCGGAAGTCGTGGTCCTGCCTTCTCTTTACGAAGGCTTCGGCCTGCCAGCGGCGGAGTCCATGGCCTGCGGCACCCCTGTTGTCGCCACCCATGCCGGTGCTCTGCCAGAAGTTATCGGCAAGGAAGGGGCAGGCATCCTCGTTCCCCCCCGAGACCCCCCGGCTTTGGCAGCGGCCATTTTAAAGGTTCTCCAGGATGAAGCCCATAGAAAAAAAATGGGGATTCTGGGCCGGCAACGCGTGGAAAATCTATTTACCTGGGCCAAGGTGGCCGAACGAACCGTGGAGGTTTATAAAGAACTTATAAATGGAAAGGTATAAGGCGTTGGGTAGACGGGAGAGTGCTTTGAAGATTGGGCTGTTGAGTTATCGGGGAAATCCTTATTGTGGCGGGCAGGGAATTTATCTGACCTATTTAGCCAACGAGTTGGTGAAACTGGGGCATGAAGTACATGTCATCGTAGGTCCTCCCTGGCCTTTGTTTCTAAAAGGCGCTTTCGTGCATCGGGTGGATAATTTCAATTTCTTCGGAAAGAAAAAAGATTTTCTTCCGCCCGCTAATCCGTTTAAAATTTTTTCCCCTCTCCATTTTTACGAATTTAGCGCTTCCCGTTTTGGGGTCTTTCCGGAGATCAAAGCCTTTAGCTTCCGTGCCTTCTTTAAACTTTTGGAGTTGGCCAAGACCCACCACTTTGACATTCTCCATGACAATCAATGCTTGGGATATGGAATGCTTCTCTGGAAATTGCTGGGTACGCCGGTGGTCTCTACCCTACACCACCCCCTTTCCATAGACCGGGCTACCTGGTTCGAGCAACCCTCGAATCTGCAACAGAAAGTAAAACGAGTTTTGTATTACCCGCTGCTTATGCAAAGAATTGTCAGTAATCAGTTAGACCGGATCATCACCGTTTCTCAAGATTCCGCTCGCGAAATTACGCGCGCTTTTGGCGTTGCTCCGGAAAAAATTCGCGTGGTCTATAACGGCTTGGACGGTCAGGAATTCGCTCCTATTCCCGGCGTGACTAAAAAAGGAAGAAGTTTAATTTTTGTCGGCAATGCAGAAGACCGTAAAAAGGGGCTGCTTTACCTTCTTCAGGCCCTTACCTATCTTTCCGAGGATGTGACCCTGACGGTCGTGGATGGAGGGGCTCCCCACCGTTCTTTTGCCCCTTTGCTTACGGAAAAATACAAGATCGGGCACCGCGTTTATTTTACGGGGAAGATCGGCTCCGGAGACTTAGTACGCCTTTACTGCCGAGCTGAAATTGCTGTGGTTCCTTCTTTGTATGAAGGTTTTGGATTTCCGGCAGCGGAGGCTATGGCCTGTGAGCTGCCAGTGGTTGCCAGTACAGCCGGTGCTCTTCCGGAAGTCGTGGGAAACGATGGGGCCGGAATTCTCGTGCCTCCGAGAAATGCTCCCGCCCTGGCTCAAGCCATAAACCACCTCTTGCAAGATGCTGGGCTGCGCTGGCGAATGGGGCAAGCGGCCCGCCGCCGCGTTCTTAGCCTATTTACCTGGGAGAATGCAGCGCGGCAAATAGTGGAAGTCTACAAGGAAGCCATTGATGCTCACCGTTGATTTTCGCAGGTTGCCCTTACGCCAAGGAGATTTTGTGCTGGACGCCGGTTGCGGGGAAGGCCGGCACATCTTCGAGTGTTTTCGCCATGACTGCTCCATTTTGGGAATGGATCTAGACCATCGGAGCCTGCTCAAAGCCCGTTATGTTTTGGGACAGATGCGGGAACGCAGGGAAGCCAGGGGGCGGTTTTTACTCCTGCAGGGCGACGCCCTGCGATTTCCTTTCCCGGCTGGAACTTTTGACAAGATCATCTGCGCGGAAGTTATCGAACACGTCGAGGATGAGCGGCTGGGAATAACCGAGTTGGCCCGAATCCTTAAAAGGGGTGGCAAGATTGCCGTAACCGTCCCTACGCTGGTCACCGAACACGTTTACGATAAACTCTCTAAAGAATACTTCCGTACCCCGGGTGGACACATCCGCAAGGTCATCCCGCAGGCCTTGGCGAATTCCATGGAAGAGAATGGCTTGAGGGTCTATGCCGTGGGTTTTGCGCATGCTTTTCACTCTCCCTATTGGATGCTCCGTTGTATCTTCGGGCTGCACGATGACCAAGCCTTCGTCCCTTTGTTCTACCGAAAATTTCTTCATCTTTCCCTGTTTTCTACACCCCTGCGCCTTGCGGAAAAGATCTGCAATTATTTCTTCCCCAAATCCATTGTTCTCTACGCCCAGAAGGGGGAAAAAGTTCGGAGTACAGAGTTCGGAGTTCAGAGCATGGAATTTTAACTCCTAACTCCGAACTTCTGACTCCGAACTATTTTATTTAATCCACGGGCAGAGGGCTTTGATTTCCGGGAGGTGTTTGAGGGGAGAAAATGTTTTTTCGTGCGACGGGATATCCAGCTGGCTGGGCGTTCCTATTTCTTCTCCACCTCCAGCATGCGGGGTTACAGTGGAAATTTGTAAACGGTCGGAAAAAATCAGCCCCTGGTCCAAGCGCACCAATCCTTCCTCGGCTAAGTCTTCAAGAAAAGACTGAAAAACTTCCTTGGCCATGGCATCCAGACCTTTCACTTTCCCTGTACTACGGAGGGCATTGTGTTTGTGATCCATCTCCCCCATAAAAACCTGGATCACGTGTCTTAGGTCATTCCCGTTCGCCAGAAGGTTTACCTTGTTCAGAGCCAAGGAGGTCAGAATCTTCATCTCAATTCCGAAGTTCTGCTTAAAGGGAACCGAAAGCCAAAAATTAAGGGTGCCCGCAATTTCTCCGGAGAGAAAGTACAGGAGCTTTTTCAAGGGATTAATGGAGGAGTGATCAAAGATCGAAATAAACGGTGTAATAAAAGCATTGAGTCTTCCGCCGTGGGGGCGGTGGTAGACCAGCTTGGCTACTTCGATTTCTTCGAACCAAAGGATCGCTCCCACCGGGTCGATAACCCAGCGGGGGTTTAAATATCCTTCGCGAATGTCGGCATCAACAAACTCGATGATCGCCTTGGGGTTATTCAGGCCTTGGGCTGTACAAAGGTGGTATAATAACCCGCGCATGGATAACCCTTTTCCCGCATCCCCATTGGAGGCATCGTTCATCCCGTTCCGTTTGGCGTAAAAAACTTGAACTCCGTATTTTTTAGCCATCAGGGGTACATCATCATGTTCGCTTCCGCCAAAGGCAATCCAGATTTCATCAATGATTCGCCCGATCAGCGGCTGAAGGATTTGAATCTCCCGCTCCAGAGTCAGCAACTCTTCGTCGCCGCGAGTGGGAAACACCACGATCACGGGAATGTCTTCGTTGTTTTTGATCTCCTCCACCCGCTCCCGATCCATGGAATGCGCCATTAAAAGCGAAAGGGAGGGCAAAATTTCTTTTCTCCCCGCTTTTTCGGGGTCAATCGCTGCCATCATTTCTATCGTCGGCATGGCGAATGTAACTTCTCCTATTTTATTCCCCTTTTTCCCATAGCTCTCTTACTTTATCCCGGCTGAAGAGAAGATATCTTCGATCCGCGGAAAAAACCTCGAGCGTAATCGTCCCGTCGTAAGCATAATTTTTCAGCAGCGCAATCACTTTGCGCCATTCGATGTTACCCGCGCCCAAGGGCAAATGAAGGTCTTCGCTTTTGCCGAAATTATCCGAGAGATGGACATGCCATAACCGCTCTCGAAAAGCCCGGAGAAATTCTTCCGTCCGGTTTCGTTCGACATTTAGATTGGCATGGCCAACATCCAGATGAAAACCCAGTTGGGGCATGAGCAAGAGGGCCTCCTGGATCTGCTCTACCGTATTAAAGGTACGATCCATGTTTTCGATGAGAATCTGGATCCCCAGCGGTTCAGCTAACTTAACGATCTCCGCCAAAGATTGCAGGTTGGTTTGGAGGACAGCTTTTGGACTGAGGACAAAAGCAATGGATTTATCCGGGTGGACAGTCACGGTAGATGCTCCGATTGCGGCAAAAAACTGGAGCGCCCAGCGCATTTCTTCCAGGGCGGCTTTGCGCAAGGTTTCATACGGGGAAGCGATCGGCAGATAATAGGCTGTATGGCCCACGATAGCCAGTTGATAATCTCGTAATGCTCTGTTCACTTCCGCCACCTTGACCTCCCTGGGGTTAACGGCGGGGGGTTCTAAGGTGAGGTCCAAGTAGTCAAACCCGTTCTTTTTTGCCCAGGCGATTTCAGCGCAAAGATTATAGCGGGGGTTGTTCATCATCCCGATCTTCATAAATCCCTTCCGCAAAAGAAGTCCCATACCTGGGAAACGGGTGAATACGCCAATGCGTCAACGCGTTGGCGAAAACAATCCTCTAGGCGTTCACCCGCCTATCCATCTACCCGTATACCTATATCCAGCGTAGAAAGAAGCCTATCCGAAAAAGATCAAAATAGTCAATAAAAAATTTGAGATTTCAACCGCTCCGATGTTGACAAGTTGGCTATAATCGGATAGTTTTAGACTATACTTAAATTGAGAGATCTTTTAAACCACAGAGAACACAGAGAATAAATTCATAATTAAAAACAAAATAAGCTCAACCTTTCCTCTGGGCCCTTTAATGTACGAAATCAAGATTAAAACCGATTTTGCCGCGGCTCATTGCCTGCGGGAAGTCGGTGGCAAGTGTGAATCCTTACACGGGCATAATTTCACCGTGGAGGTGGCCGTAGAATCCGCAGCCCTGGATGAACTGGGAATGGTCATAGATTTTCGAATCCTAAAATCCAAAACCCAGGCGATACTTCAGGCTTTGGACCACCGTTACTTGAACGAACTGCCCCTCTTCAAAGGGAAAAATCCATCCTCCGAGAATCTCGCTTCATACCTTTTTGAAGAGCTTGCTCGTCAGATTGACCAGCAGGATTACCGGGTAAGCTGGGTTGCAGTTTGGGAATCGGAGACTTCCCGGGCCACTTATCGCAGGACAGGAAAATGATCGACATTCAGAACCGCGGGGATAACCGCCGGGTGGAGATCAATAAGGTTGGGGTAAAGAATATCCAGTACCCCATCACGGTCCTGGATAAACGCAATAAAGTGCAACATACGGTGGGAAAGGTTAATATGTACGTCAACCTGCCCCATCATTTTAAAGGCACCCATATGAGCCGCTTTGTCGAGATTTTAAACGAATATCGCGGCACCATAAACATCAAGGCCATTTCCACCATCTTGGATAAGATGAAAGAAAAGTTAAACGCTCAAGCTGCTTATCTGGAAGTGGAATTCCCTTATTTTGTGGAGAAAAGAGCACCCGTCTCTGGGGCCAAAAGCCTGATGGGTTATACCTGCCAGTTTCTGGCTTCTTTGACCAATGGACACCATTCTTTGGTCGTCGGAATCATTGTCCCCGTGACCACCCTTTGCCCTTGTTCAAAGGAAATCAGCAAAAAAGGAGCTCACAATCAACGGAGCCTGGTCACCGTGAAAGTGACTTTTCGTAAATTTTTCTGGATCGAGGATTTGATTCGGATAGTGGAAAATTCAGCCAGTTCCGCGGTCTTCTCTCTCCTTAAGAGGTCCGATGAAAAATTCCTTACCGAAAGAGCCTACGACAATCCCATGTTTGTCGAGGACGTCGTCCGCAATATTGCTTTGCGCCTCCATGCCCACCCCAATATCACCTGGTATCGGGTGGAATCGGAAAATCTGGAATCCATCCACAACCATAACGCCTATGCTTGTGTGGAAAAAGAATAGGATTCAATTCTTTTTCCCGCTCTCAACCCGTAACCCCACTCTCCGTTCCTTGCGCAGGATAGAATTCTTGGAAAAGGGAGGCTGAGGGCGACCAACAAATGGGCCATGCTCGGTCAAGCAGCAGCGCCTGGGAGAATACCAGGAATGATTCAAGACGGAGATGAAGATGTAATCCATCTTTCAAACTCCCTTATATTTTCAACAAAAAAGGTCTTCACCTGCTCCCACGTGTAGGCATCTTTTACGAGCCTTGGCTCAGGCTCTCTCTCCGCATCCTCAAAATAGGCCAGACTCCGTAAAATGTGGTAGAAATTCAGGCCCGTAGGTTCAAATCGCTTCTTCAGGAGGTCGACTGCCTCCTTGATGGATATTTGCTGAAGATGAATGACGGCGTAGAGATCGTAAAAATCTTTTTTGCTACCCCGTTGAGCCAAGGTTTTAAACTTCTCCGCAGTGATATCACGCCAGTCCGCTACCCGGAACCCTTTAAAAATAATCGTAGGATAGATGAGAGAAACCTCGTAGGCAAAAAAAGATAGGCGCACATCATCGAGGATGGCAACAAGCGTATCCTTTTCCATTAGCGTTACTTCAACCTTCTGTGCAGCCTCTCGAAGTTTTCCGAGGAGAACTCCCGGGTTAAAAGATGATTCCTTAAAAAGGTCCAAATCCTCTGAAACTCTGTGCCCAATTTGAAGAGCGAGGCCGCTGCCCCCCGCCAGGTAAAAATCCTCGTTGGCAATAATAAGGGATACTCTATCTAAAAGGGCCTGGGTCCTATGCGGGAAAATTCTTTCAAACATTCAACCTCCCCCGGGGGAATCCGAAAATAGGCGGACCAGAAGTAAGCGCTCTTTCTCGATATTCCCCGGCTTTTCCTCACAACTTCAATAATCTCCTCAGAGGTATAATTCTGCATCATCCAGCGGACTTCCTCTACATTCCCATAATCCATGATCCGCTTGATGATATAAAAGCGGTGAACACGAACATCCACGCTTTCCTTATCCACATCCCAAAATAGCCTTTTAATATTGGGAGGAATTCGTTCCATGCCGCTCCTTCTCCAGCCTGTTCTTCCTGATCCTCAAATCCTCCCCGCCATGCCCATGTTCATCGTGGTTTTGGCCCACCCACCGGAGTAGAACGCGAACCCAGAAAGGTCGATGGGCTTCTTGCGTTTCATTGCCACAATCTCATTGCCTTCATTTAGATATTTGACCGCATCCTGCTTGCATTCCCTGACTCCGACGAACTTCATGTTCCTCACCTACTGGAATAATGTTACCATTATTGTGGGAACGTTTCAATTAACTTGCTCACACCTTGTCAAAGCAGCATTTTTTGTATTTCAGACCACTTCCACAAGGGCAATAGTCATTCGGACTGACCTTTAGGGGACCGGACCTGATTTGTGGCCTTGGCTGCTTCTCAAAATTTTTAAGCAGCCATTTAATATCCGAAATGTCTTCAGGTTTATCCGGCTCGATCCCAACGATCACTTGCCAGCCGCGTTCATTACAGATCCGTATTATTTCGCCGGCTCTCTTTCCCGTCTGTACCCTTGCTACCGCCGGTTTTTTCTTGCTTCCCAGTTTTGCCATAATGGTCCTTTCAATTTGAATGAGTTTTTGATCGTTATATCTTCGCTCAATACACGCCCCCGCGCGGGGGGCGACACGATCTGATTGCAAAATTTAGGAGGGTTTTTGACGGTTCATCCCCACGCATGTGGGGAACACACTGGAATGCCTCTTGCAACCGCCGAATCTGACGGTTCATCCCCACGCATGTGGGGAACACTGCGTAAACGCTAAGCAGGGGATGTATAGCACCGGTTCATCCCCACGCATGTGGGGAACACAATAGGCGGTGCTGTAAGGGGGGCCTCAGTATCGGTTCATCCCCACGCATGTGGGGAACACAATTTATGGTAGGGGGATGTGGAAACATCTTTCGGTTCATCCCCACGCATGTGGGGAACACTAAGTTTATCATTTTCCCTCGATTATTTTTCTCGGTTCATCCCCACGCATGTGGGGAACACTGTTTCGGGATAACCAGTCCCACCCTTCATTCCGGTTCATCCCCACGCATGTGGGGAACACCATTTCTGGCTTAATGCCAGATTTGAGAAGTGCGGTTCATCCCCACGCATGGGGGGAACACATTTCAATCCCTGCGCTATTGTGCAAGTTTTTCGGTTCATCCCCACGCATGTGGGGAACACTTTTCTGCGTCCAGTGCTGGATTGAGGATAAGCGGTTCATCCCCACGCATGTGGGGAACACCTTTCCAAAGTCAGCGAAGCCGGTGATGCAACCGGTTCATCCCCACGCATGTGGGGAACACAGTATGGATAGAGATAGTTCGTATCCGTACTACGGTTCATCCCCACGCATGTGGGGAACACAACCAGTCCTCTTTTGCAACGAATTCCTTAAGCGGTTCATCCCCACGCATGTGGGGAACACCTGGATGTCCCGCTCAATCGCCGTTGCCTTAGCGGTTCATCCCCACGCATGTGGGGAACACCCTTCTTTGAAATATTTCGATATCGGGCACACCGGTTCATCCCCACGCATGTGGGGAACACACAGCGATTACAGGATTGACATAGGTTCGCTGCGGTTCATCCCCACGCATGTGGGGAACACGGGATTTTATGGTGCCATTGCGGAGGCCATTACGGTTCATCCCCACGCATGTGGGGAACACATGAGCAAAAATTATTGACAGCATTATCCCAACGGTTCATCCCCACGCATGTGGGGAACACATCGGCGGCGGCTTTTTGGGCGCGGGTTATTTCGGTTCATCCCCACGCATGTGGGGAACACACCATCTCCCGGAAACAGACCGGGCACTCGACCGGTTCATCCCCACGCATGTGGGGAACACGTGAAAATTGTAGGGTTCAGCATTCCATTGACCGGTTCATCCCCACGCATGTGGGGAACACGCTAAACAAGCCCTCAAAGCGCATGTGGCGTACGGTTCATCCCCACGCATGTGGGGAACACTTTATATCAATCTCTGGCAAGTCAACCTCCATCGGTTCATCCCCACGCATGTGGGGAACACACTTCTTCCAAGTTTCGGATGATATTAAGTTTTCAAAGAACATAAAACTTTACCAAAATTTTGGGGCATTAAAAATGGACTCAAATTTAGAAACTTCTTTCCTTTTTTTCGATTTCTTCAGGCGTCTCTTCCGGAATAAACGAAACGAGCCTTATGCCGTCCATTTCTTTGGGAATACGGCGGTTTTTCCCAAGGGTTAAAAAATCAAATCCTGATTCGGTATTTGTGCTCCAAGCCATAACTGCATTCCCATCTCCTATCCCTTTCTCCACTTGACCCCAGATCATCTCCCGTACACGTCTTGATGTCTTGCCCACGTACACTCCCGCCCTGATCTCAAGTAACCACACGGCAAGACGGCCGCGCAATCGGGGCGGAGCATTTTCAACCACGATGACCAGCATCGCCTATACCTTCTTTATTGGGAATAGCGGGTTCCACCGATTCCCCGGGAGTCTCTGGCATTTTCAAACCGCCGGCGGCTAACACTTCCTCAATCGTAGGGATAATACGGTGAAGCAACCTGCTCTGGCGAAAAACCTCCCGGCAAGCCAGACGAACATCTCGTTCAGCATTCAAAGGTTTTTTGGCGGCAATGCGAAAGGCGATGGGTACCACGGTTTCAAATTTGAAAAGATCTGCAATATCGTAAACGAAAGACTGGGGCTTACCGGTGTGAATAAAACCAATGGCCGGAGCATATCCCGCTGCCAGGATAGCAGCCTCACAAATGCCATATAAACAGGCCGTTGCTGAGCTCAAGCACCGATTCGGGATATCGCCGCTCTCCCATTCATTGTAGTCATAGTTACGATGCTTCCAACTCACATTATACTGACGAGCCAGGAGTTCATACATCTTCCTTACTCTTACCCCCTCTATTCCCCGCAATTGTTGGACGCTCCGCCGCTCCGGTGCTTCTTCTTTAAATCGAAGTGAATACATTTTCCGCACTACCTTAAGGCGGGCATCATCGTCCAGCGCCAGTTTTGCCTGATAAAGAAGACGGTCAGCCCTCGCGCCCCCAGGCTGCCCGGAAGCATACAAACGCACCCCCGCCTCCCCAACCCAAACAAGAAGACAACCCACCCGCGATGCCAGCATTACGGCCATGTGCGAAACCCGGATCCCCGGCTCCAGCATCAGACATGCTACCCCACCCACTGGAATATGGGTGCGCACGCCATTCTTGTCTACGAGAACGAAAGCCCCATCTAATACATCCAGGTTTCCCTTTTCGACGAAGAGTACCGAAATCCGGTCTTTAATAGGAATTGGTTTAAGGGGAGGAAGAATCGGTTCGCTCATTTCGGAATCACTTCCTTTCTATCTTCTTCATTTCCTGGGAAATTGTTAGGTAATTCTCACGTGAGACGACCCGCTTGCCGGTCTTTTGTTCAAGGTCTTTTCTCGCTTTGCCGGCGCCTTCTCCTCCCTTCTGTGCGGCATGCCTGTTTTCTTCGTCTTTCTAATTTCCTTACCCTTGAAAACTGCTATGCTTGTCTCCATTGTTTGATCTCCTTAACAGCCCCGCACCGTCATATCCGCCGCACGAGCATAAGGCCGCAGCCGGAATCCTTTATCAGGATGATGCCGGAACTTACTCATGTTATCGGCGCCACCGACAGGAGCCCAAGACCTATGGCCTTGCCATGGCCGATGCCGGTTTGCAGCGCCTCCTTGAATCTGTCCGCGTCAGTTACCGTGAGAATTCCGTCATATAGCACCGAAAAAACCCGGACAGTATTGCCCGAATGCTGGCTGCCTCGGAGCATCTGCTCCTGAGAAACCCGTACATTGACACGCTCCTGGGAGGATTCTGAAAGATCGAAGGATGGCAGTTGCGGTAGGGAAAACCCGTGCTGCTGCCCCTTTCTGGCAATCCATGCCTCCTGCTCCTCCAGCCGCAACAGCCCCAGACGCTTGCCGTTACGGGTAACACAAGGGTTGGCGCGCAGTCTGAAACGAAAGCACTGCCCAGCCTTGAGTGAATCGAGTTTGAGCCGGCCCTTCAAATCGATGGCTGGATTGCTCTCTGCCAACCATCCCTTCACGCCGATGCCCGTCCAGTCCGGGATCGTTCGGCTTTGTACAAGAATGCGTGGATAACCGGTGGGATCAGTTTCCGGCTCAAGCCTCCACAGGAATTCACCTTCAGGGCATTTTTTATCCGGCACACTGAAGGCCCGACAGAGGGTGGAATGAAGCTGGTAGGGATCGGAGAGATCGCGCCTGGCCTCTCGGCAACGTAGATCAAGATGGATCCTATGCAGGAACATGGGTCACCTCCTGAGGGAAGGGAATCCACTCCGAGCGCACAAACCGCGCTCCGAAGCGCCGTTCGGCAAATGACGACAGTGGCTGGTCCATCTTGAGTACGCCAGATCCGTCCTCGGACTCAAAGGAGATCAAGAGCTTCTCTGGGAGTTCTTCCCATTTTTGTTTTGAGGCGATACATGGCCACCGTGCCAGAATGTCCCGCAACAACGCGTCCTGCACGCCATTCTCAATCCAGATCGGTTCGGAGGGCAGATATGATTTACGCCCCAAGGCGAGTGGCCAAGCTGGATTTTGCAGGTGGGCATGAGCTTTTTCCAGAAGCGCGCGGTCATCTCCTTCAAGCACCGCCAGAAAAGCTGCATCGGCAATATAGAAGCGGTGAGAAACAACACCCTCCTTGGACGGGGTTCCATCCGCCTTGATGATGGTGTAGGCTTCGGCGCATCCCGCTGTCTGGTAGTCTCGCTTGGGCACCCCTGGCCGGTCGTGGCGAACCCCCATGGACAGATGTGTGAGCGGTTCCAGATCCGTCCAGTTCTCGCGGTCTATCCCCAGAGCGGCTGCTAAAAGTCCGATAACCCCGGACTTACTCGGCTCTTTCCCGGTGTCGCGTTGGTCAAAGCGACTGGTGGTTCCCCACGATTGCATAGGTCCCGCCAAGCGAAGTAACAAAGTTGGCATGTGTCACCCCTTCACGACAGTCAGCGCTTTCATGGCCTCTGAAAGCAGATTCTCTAAGGAACTGACCTTAACGCCGAATCCCTTGACATCGGCATCGACAAGATTCAGCACAAAAGTATTTCCTTTACCATCAAAAGCCGAGGCGAGCGAATTGGACTTCTCTACCAGCCTTTCCGCCGACACCTTGGTCAGTGACTCATCCTTTCTTACGCGGACGGCTGTCTCAAAAGCATTTGCCAGATTGCGGGGTGCTGTGTTGCGGCGCACGGAGACGGCCACGAATTCCGGCGGATTGTGGGCCGCGAAGGTATTCTGCTTGCCGGTGGGCTCTGCCACCACGAAACCCTCCAAAAAGGCCCGCAGCCCCTTGACCGCCAGTTCCGTGTGGTTATGGAGATTTGCCACCAGTTTTTCCCAGTCCACCACGGCGTAGCGGTAGAAACAGGCCGAATTGAACTCCACCGTGCCCATCATGTCGGCACCGGCGGTGTCCTCGGGCTTGAGGTCGTCCACGGCAGTATAGAAGTCAAATTCCCGTTCGACGGCATGGGTCGAAATGGCGTGGGCCACCTGGCAGGCGGCGTTCTGGTTCTTCTCAGGCATTACAGCCAACATGCGCCCGAAGAGTGCCACATCCAGGCTTAACCGAGACTTGGTGTTTTCTCCGTCGATGGCATCGTTCAGGCTCTTTACCACTTCGTCCGAGGGTTTTGTTTTGAGAAGATCAGCAAAGAACTTTGTGATAACCTCTTCCAAGGAATCTATTTCCTTAGGACTCAGAAACAGCAAAACATCCGTCTTCCTTTCCTTGTCTACTTTGACCTTCTTGTTACTCCCGAGGCTGGAGACACCAACTTCGATTGCCTTCACCAGTTTTTCTTCCGTGAAGCCCTTCTGACCCTTCAGCTTCGCGGACATACGTTCCTTTAGAGCATTTACGATACGCTTCGTCCTATCGGCTACCCAATCCTTGTTCTGTTCCTTGAAGTATTCCCGTACCGACCGTTTCAGGCATTGGCTGGACACGCGGGCCCGGCGGGTGCCGCCGAAAAAGGCGTCTTTGGGGGCTCCGGTATCGTCACGGTTCAAGTTTGACGGGGCAAAGTTCTGTAGTGCATGGATTTCGATCAGGGTTTTCATTTACCTACCTCCTTTTGAATGATGTTTTTATTACCATTTCGTGATTCATGTTCGGTAGAAGTCGCGGGCCCATGTATTCTGAGTACGTTTTTGGTCGTCATTCCAGTACAGAAGTCCTTTTAACAGGTCACCGAAGTCGATGGCTTGCTCTTTGAGAAGAGCAATCATCTGGCGCAGGCGGTGGGGTAGCTGGTCAGAATCTGCATCCAACATATTGATGAAACGCCGTTCGGTACTCGTCGAGCCACTTGCCGTTTGATATGCTGCACACGCCTTCCCAAGAGACATCGGCTGGCCTCTTTGACCTTCCCGCCAGTGCACGGCCCATAGGCCGGCCACTAAGTAATACATTTCCCGCCGCCAGGATTTGTCCTCACCCCTTATGAAGGGCTCGACGTAGGGATACGCAGGAACGTATGCGCCGGGATCGAAGGCGAGGCTCCGACGCAGCACCGCTCGCACCTTGGTATCTTTTTCATTCAGTTTTTCCAGCCACTCGATGAATCCGTTCATGATTCCTCCTTCTACGGTTCAGGTTTGTTGATCTCGTCGTCTAATTCCTTCAGCTTGCGCCGTACCGGCCCTTCGGCCCTCACGAGGGCACGAATAGCCCAGGCATCGCTCGTCGATACGGATGCGCTGTGCTGTCTCCATGCAGACTGCAAGGTGTCGCGGACCAACTTCAACCACTGGCAGCGGATATCCTCGTAATCCCGGTCGAGGGTGTACCCGGACAATATATCGTGGAAGTGGGATTCAAGTGTGGACCAGTAGTGTGCGGGGGCAGACAGCTGGTCAACAAAACTGCGAACATCGTTCCTTTCGACCTTTCTCTCTCCATGCCGGAGGATATCTTTCGCAAATGCGTCGCAAGCCCTATTCAATTCATCACCCGCCTTTTCGGCTTCAATCAAGATGTCCCGGATGTTATGACGAATGTAGCGGTCCCCTGAGATTGCTTCCGGAAGGGCGAAGTGTTCTTTTCTCCAGAAAGCGATATTTGGTCGAGGCGGAAAATACCTCTGCCCAAGAATCATCACGCCCCTCGGCAATCTCATGCGATCCATCTTAGTTAGCATTACGGCATGTTCAATGACCTTCGGAGCAAGGTGCACATCATCTGGGAGGAGGGAATCAAAATCTCTCCAGAATCCTTTTTCCTCAAAACGAATAGTCACTCTCTTTTTCACCTTTTCCTTTGTCTCTCCATCTGAAATTTCCACAATCTTGTAGCCGAGCATTGGATCGAGTTCCATCGACTCCTTGTAGCCGATGCCAGAAGCAAGACCCACCTCGGAAACCCCACCGGAAAGCGATTCCTTGAAAAGAATTGAGCGTGTTCGCCATGTGAGCAGATCGACAATTCCAGTAGCACCCCTCTCGATAGCTCGATCTCTTTCTTTCCCAGATTTCTTATCTGACACTTTAGTCGTGTTTTTCAGATACTCCATAGACTCTGGTTCCTTTTCCCACGATGGAATATCGGCTTGCATTACCTCCCTATTCTGAGGGACAAGACAGAAGATAAGGGTATCCATTAGATTCGAGCCAATGGGAATGGCCATCACAGACCCAGCCGACGGAGCTTTTCCAGTATGTGAGATTTCACTTTTCCCTGCGGAAACGGCAAAGGTCTGAGTGGCAAGCAACCACCTGACGGAGGCAGCAAGGCTGATGCTGCTAGACTTTCCCACATCAACATGATCGAAGAGAACTTTGGCGTTGTCGGCATTGTGCTCCGCAGCAAGGGCTGTCCAAGACCTCCAGGTCTTAGGCTGAAATGTGGGTATTTGAAAGAAAGGATATTTCTCATCAAAAAGCCAAAATCGATCCCGCCACTTTTCCAAGTAGGTCGTGATTTTCGTGCCTGGTAGCCCTGCCTTGAACAAAGTTTTAGCCTCCTCTATGTCGATTGGCCCTTCCAGGGCGCGGTACAACACCGCGAGCAAAAAGCGGTGTAAGGCCGCTACCACCAGTGGGGACGGGTCCTCAATGGCCGCGATCTCGGTTGATCGCAGCAGGGCGTCGCAGATGCCCAGCTCGGCGCGGGTTCCGTCAGGGAACCGCACCGGGATCCATTTTTCGTCAACCAGATTGAATCGGCTCATTCGGCCTCCTTTGTTTCGTACACAAGTCCCAGATCGTCATCCAGTCGCACCTTTGCATCCTCCGTCCAGCGCCCCTCCGCGTCCAGTATCAAGGGAAAACAATTGCGCAAGAGCGGCGATTTCTTCCACCCTTTTGCTACCTCCAACGCCTTTAGTTTCTTGACCACACCCTTGCGCGAAAGACTCACGGCCCGCAGAAACCACTGTTTGCCCTGGGCAAAGTCCGGCGTCGCTTCAGGAAGGAATCCGTCGTCCGAAAATAACGGGATAGCTACGATCGAGTCTTTGCCAAGCCTGGTCTGGGCCATAAGGGTTCGATGCACGCCGGGTTCATCTTCGTCATAAAGCACGAATCTTGCTGGATCATTCCACGACGCGTCGTCGGGAAAACCAATAATCGCTCGGTTTGCCTGCCCCTTGTGGGCAAAGGCTTCTCCATCCTTTGTTGCCAAAGCTTTTTCCAGTCGATCCTGCACGGATTTCGGCACCCCCACCTGCTCTTCGTACACTAACTGCACTAAAGCGTCGATTTCGTCCGGCAGCGTCAAATCCTGTCGCTCACGAAGCAGACTCCAGGTGCGCAAGAGCAAGTCTTCAAGATAAACGGCGCCCCACCACAATGGTTTTCCAAACGATGGCGGCTCCTCACCCGTCAATCCCGCAAGCAAGAGGATCGGTTCGGAAACTGGTCTGAAGTCTCGTGCATGCCGCCACAAGCGCCCCGCTCTCTGGAGTACAAGGTCAATCGGCGCGAGATCGGTTACGATCAGGTCAAAGTCCAGGTCAAGGCTCTGCTCGGCAACTTGGGTAGCAATGAGGATTTTCCGCCCGTCCCGACTCCCACCTTCCCCGAAGGTCTCCAAGGCGTGATCCTCGCGCTTCTGTCGCCGTTCGGCCGGAAAGCGGGCATGGAAGAGGAACACTTCCGTCCCATCGGAGAGTCGCTTGCCGACACGTTGGCCTTCGCGTTCCAGAGGCTCGCCCTCGGGGAGAAGTTGATACAGATCTTGGGCGCGCTGGACTGTATTGACAAGGGCCAGCCCCATTCCGCCCCTGGCAAGATGCTCCTCCAGAGCAGAGCGCATGTCCGGCAGCTCCGGCGGGATCCCCAGTAGCCTTAGAATCCGCCGACGCGCAGGATCAGCCTTGAAATGTTTTTGGTCCACCTTTTCACCGGGGCAGAATACGGAAAGGCGGGGGTATTCCGTCTCTTGATCCGGCAGTTTAGCATTTACCACGCCTGCCAACTTTCGTCGAATTGAAGGCGGCAGGGTCGCGGAGAGAAGCACCACCGACGAGCCCAGTGCCAAAAGCCAACGCAACAGGTGAACAAGAAGCGTACCCGTATAGGCATCATATGCGTGGATCTCGTCGAAGACCACCACACGGTTCGCAAGGCCCCACAGGCGCACAAAGTTGTGCCGCACAGGCAGAATGGGCAGCAGAGCCTGGTCCACCGTTCCCACTCCGTATTCCGAGAGAAGCGCCCGCTTTTTGTGTGTGAACCACTCTCCGGCGCGGATCTCGCCTCCCGTTGCATGATCGTGGATGCCCGAAAGACGCAGATTCTGGAATGTGTCGTTGAGTAGAGCCGCTCCGTGCAACAGTTGCAGGTCGAGCTTTCGGTCACTTCCCTGGTGGTGCAAAAATTTGAGAGTTCGCTTGAACATGGCATTGCCAGTGGCTTTGGTCGGCAAGGCCACATACAAGCCGCGGTGTCCGAAACGTCGCTGTAGTTCAAGATGCACAAAGAAGGCCGCCTCAGTCTTGCCCTCGCCCATGGGAGCTTCAATCAACAGAATGACAGGCTCCTTTACATCAGCCAACGCATCGGCAACAGCCTGCTGCAAGGGGCGGGGAGCGAAGCCAAAAACCTGCTCGAATGACTTTTGCTCCGTAAAAAGTGGCGTTCGGGGTCCCCATCCGATTACGTCCAGGGCATGGGCAGCTTTGGCTCTGCGTTCTTGGAACCATCCCTGCAAATCGTTGCAGTCATCGGATGTCCCAAAGGGAAACCAATCTTCGTTGGAACCAATCCAGTCGGCAAAGCTCGTGAGTCCCGACAACAGCATGAAGTCGGGGCCAGAAAGAGCGTGCCTGGCGGGAATCTTGATGGGTTTGAAGATCTCCATCAACGCTTCCACGAGGCCCCGGCGCGCTTGGGCCCAATCATTGTCACCAATGGCGCGACTATCGCCTTCTAGATATTGACGTTTGACTGCAGAAATCCGTTCACCGTGGTGACACCCGACCGCATCGGCCACCAGCTCCGCCAAACCAACAGGCCAGCCCTTCTCCTGCAACAGCTCAGTAAGGGCAATCTGGCTCACGAAGGCGTGGTTGATGTCGGTATTTGGGCTTCGGGGTAGACATAGCCCCGTCAAGGCGAGGAGCACCGGCCACTTGAACTGGAAACCCGGACAGGCCTTACCCAGGTCATGGCAGGCCACCACGAGTAAGATCCACGCTCGGGCATCTTCCCAGTTCATCCCCAAACTTGCCGCAATTCTTTGGCGAGTGGATTCAGGTTCACGCGCCAGGATTGCGTCTGTACTGGCAGCCACATCCAGCATGTGGAGAATGAGGGGATGCCACCCTCCGCCACCATTCTTGTCCGTTTTCGCCCAGAGGTTTGCCATTACTTTATAAGTAATCACGCCCACCCAGATTACTTTCGTTGACTGCCACCGTCGTTAGGTCCAGACGGTTCACCTTTGAACCTCTGGAACATTGTATTTGGCTAAGTTTATAACACCCACTCCCCCAAAAGATGTCCTACATAATTGGGCCATAGGCGAGAGGCAATAGGTAATCGGGAAAGGATTCCCCCCTCCCTTCATTCCTTTCTGGCAGGGGAGGGAGATCTTTGTTAGATATTCTACTTGTAAACATTAGCCATCTTTTCTATTTCACTTTTAATTTCTTCCCTAAGTTTCTGGGGGGATAAAACCTCGACATTTGCCCCATATTTTAGGATTTCCCGGCGGATTTCCCTGAAGTCGGCCACTGGAAACTTTAAACAGATACTTCCATCTTCGTTTGGGTAGATTTGCTGACCGCTATACCATACCTGTTCGGAAATCCAGTCAGCGACCTCAGGGTTAAACCTTAGGCAGATCTCAACTGATTCTTGACCGATCATCAAACCGAAGTTCTTATTTATGTAGTCAGCAATATTTCAGTCCTAATTAGATGGACTCTTTCCTCTTAAATTTACATGAATCTGAAGCAAATCCTATGGTTATTCAGCCAAGGTATCCTTGGATCAAGCCCCTTTTTCAAAAGTTTTTCCTGAAGGTTATCTAAG
>JAHJQK010000031.1 GCA_018819135.1 Pseudomonadota bacterium
ATCCATGGAAAGTCGAGCGCCTCATGATGCCAAGCGAAGCGCCCTGGCCCCCGAGCCTGAGAAAGCCACCGGTAACGATAACTCTCAAGCAAACTGATTCCTAAACAACAGGTTAACATGAGTCAAATGGAAAAGCCTAATGCCAATTTCAAAATGACAGGTATTCTCCCCTGAAATTTACATTTTCCATTTGGCAACTTTCATTTTTCAATGAAATTTCGGAGTTCTTTTCAAAACTCTAAATTGATACAAATTTTGGACATTATACTCCCTTGGCTTTCTTATTTCATCTATGAAATATTCATGTTGTTTTGGGTTGGTTATTGGTATTATATTGGGGTTTAATTTTTTTATTGCGTAAAATTTCCTGCCAAAAAGCAAGGATTTAAGCCATCGTATCATCAAGAATGATCCAAACTTTTCGCGTCATCGGAAAACGCGTCTTCTACGGCTGGTGGATTGTAGCCTTGGGGTCCTTAATCAACGCGGTGGGCGTTGGTATTATCTACCACAGCTTCACAGTCTTTTTCCTCCCCTTGAAGCGCGATCTTGGCGTGAGTAGCGCGGCGATTTCGCTTCTCTTTGGCGCCGCTCGCCTCGAAGGAGGAATCGAGGGCCCTGTCGTTGGACATTTGATCGATCGGTTCGGCTCCCGGCGGCTCATTATTATCGGGGCGAGTTTGGCCGGGGTCGGCCTGATTCTTCTTTCCACGGTACATGACTTCTTCTCCTTTTTCCTTATCTATGTCCTCGTCGTTGCGCTCGGATCCAATGCCGGATTTTTTCATCCCGTTTCCACAGCCGTTAACAAATGGTTCATCCGCCGCCGGGGAATCGGTTTTTCCATCATCACGGCCTCGGGGAGTATCGGCGGAATGATTATGGCTCCCTTGCTCTCCTATATCATCCTGGACTTTGGCTGGCGTAATGGGGCGATCTTCGCCGGCCTTATCATATTGATCGTGGCCTTGCCATCTGCTCTGCCCATGAAACGATCTCCTGAAGATATGGGGCTTTACCCGGATGGCCAGCCACCTCCGAAAAACCCGATTCAGGAATTGAACCCGGCCCGCCAAGAAGTTTTCGAAGTAAATTTTACCGTTCGCGAAGCCTTAAGGACTTTACATTTTTGGCTGCTAATGGCCGGCATTTCCCTGCGGCTCCTGGTCACGGTAGCCTTAAATACCCACTTCGTTCCTATTTTAGTATGGAAAGGCATGAGCGAAACAGCCAGTGCTTATCTGGTTAGTATATCCGCCCTCGGTTCCATCCTGGCTTCGTTAACCCTTGGCTGGCTGGGAGATCGTGGGAATAAAACTTGGTTGTCCAGCCTGTGTATCGTACCCACGATTATTGCCATGCTCGGGCTGGTTTTCAGTCAAGACAACACTGTTCTTTATTTCTTCCCCATCGGTTTTGCCATAACCATGGGTACTGCACCCTTAAATTGGGCATTAATCGGAGATTTTTTTGGCCGCGGGAGCTACGCCACCATCCGGGGAATTATGGGCATCGGTTATGGAACCGCCACCTTTCTATCCCCCATTTATGCCGGATGGATTTTTGACCGCACCGAAAGCTATACCCTTGTTCTCATAACCTTTGCGATCATCCTCCTGATTGCCGCGACCTTCTTCGCCATCCTACACCGTCCTTCCTCCCCAACAACTATAGCGATGAATTTAAGAAAGTTGTCTTAGTGTCCTGAGTCAATCATTCATTTAAAAAAACCAAGCGATATTCAACCTATACCGTGGCCCAGGGGATGGGGCGAGGGGCGAAAGGAAAATCGATGGGGAACGTTCAAGCATATTTTCTTTCATTTGCTTTTTTTTTGAGCCAATACCTCTACCATCTTCTCCAAGGTCCGACTTTTATCCTGCGTCTCCGGCGTTTCATCCGCCAGGGAGGTTTGGCCGATAAAACGATAAACCTCTGCTGCTCCTTGGTAAATCTTGGGAGTCAGGGAAAGATCCTGAAAGGTCTTGGCGATCTCTTCCATTTCACCCACCCACCTCCGCGCCTTGGGCGGCATGCTGGGAAGTCCTCTTTCCATCCTGCCATACGGCTCCGCCTGACTCATCTGGAATTCCTCAACCAAATTCCGGTAAAGACCCATATGCCAGGCTGCCACCAGCAATTCCGTAGAAAGAGCGATCCACCCTTTGGTAAAAGCGGCATAAACCATCTTCAGTCCTGAGGCTTGGCCAATCTTGGAACCGATCACCCTCACATCCAGGCCATAGTCTTTCAGGCCGGCAAAATATTCCGCATCGGCCCCCGAAGCATAGAACCTCGTGGTCCCCTTCTGCCTCGGCGGGGGACCGATAATCCCCGCATCTACAAACCGGCTCCCGGCTTCCTCAATGATCTTCCCGACGGATCTGGCCGTGGCAGGAGAAATGGCATTGCAATCCACATAAACAACCTTTTTCCCGGTTTCTCTTAGAGCTTTTGATACCAGCCGGGCGGCTTTTCCTGCTTCCGCGGGTACCAAAATCGAAAGAACCAGATCCACCTTTCGCACTAACTCCCCATAGGTCTCGGCCACTGCAATTTTAGCCTTTTGAGTTAACGCTCGCGTTCGCTCACTCCTCCCTTGAAGACAGGTCAGGACCTGCATGCCATGATCCACTAAAACCTGGCCCACCACATGCCCCATGTCCCCTGGACTCAATAAACCGACCGCTCGCAAGATCATAGAATCCTCTCCTTTTCTAATGAGTCTCCTTTCTAAATCGACCCCTTTTTTAAATGATAATTTTATATCAAGTCTGGCTCCGCGGCTACAAATCTTTCATTCAAGGGAAATGGCAAATATTTTGTTTCGGTAGAAATGGGTGAAGAGTTCCTTCAAGCTTCAAACTGAAAAGAGGTTGACTCAGATATATCTTTCTGTTTTTGTATATAAAAAGATCCTATTTTCCCCCTAATATTGCCAGCTTGAGGAGGTAGCCATGAGGAAAATCGAAGTCGATACCAGGAATTTCATGTATCCTACCCTCACCACCCTGGTGGGGGCCAATGTATCCGGGAAACCGAACTACATCACCATTGCCCATGTGGGGATTCTGAAATACGCCACCGTGTCCGTCTCTCTCAATAAGATCCATTATACCAATGCCGGCATCAAGGAAAATGGGACTTTCAGTGTCAACATTCCGTCGGTGCCAATGATCCAGGTGACGGATTATTGCGGCCTTGTCTCGGGGCAAGAGGTGGATAAGAGCGCTCTTTTAAAAAATTTTTACGGCCAACTCAAAACCGCTCCCATGATCGAGGAATGTCCTGCGAACATGGAATGCAAAGTAATCCAAATCCTTGACCTGGGAACCCATGAAGTTTTTATCGGGGAGATTGCTGCAACCTACTGCAATGAAGATTGCCTGACCGGGGGAAAAGGAGAAGATCTTCTGAAGGTGAATCCCATTCTTTTTTCCATGAGCGGGGCGAGATACTTTGCCGTAGGCCAAGAAATCGGCCGGGCCTGGAACATAGGCAAGGTACTGAAATCGAAAGAGGTCACTTTTCATACCCCTCCACCGCTCGCGCAGGAATAGAGTGCCAGCAGGGGCAATCCGCCCTGCTCAGACCAATCGAAGAGAGCGGCGGCGAGGTTCGATGAATTATGCATTAGATCTAAAATCCCCTAAGCACGCTCTGTAAGAACGTGCTCGTTTCTCTTTTGAACTGTTAACTTGATTGTATAGGAAATTCCTTTTTTCAACTTTGGTGTAGCCTTAAGCTGGATCACTTTAGACGTTTGACATATTCTTTACTTTTTCTTAATCATGGTTTTAAAACTCTGTGATCTCTGTGCCCTCTGTGGCTAATTTTAATTTATTTCGGAATACGCTCCCTATTTTTACTTTTCGTCTCGCACTTTGCAGCACATCTGCATCATTTGGGACATCATCTCGGCGCAATTGGAGCCGTGGCCGGCCTTTTTCGCCTCCACCATTTTTCGCATCATGTCCGCAAAAGGCCTTCCCTTGAAGAAGGCATGAAATTCTCTGTCGGTATTTTTTCGATCTTCAGCCATTTTGATTTTCTTCCTTTCCTTTAGGGGATCCTAGCCCCCTGCAAGATTTACTTTTTTATTTATAAGACGGAAAAGGCTTCTGTAAGGTTACACGCTTAGTGAGTATTTTATTCCTTCTGGATTTTTCCACCCCCTAATTTTGGGTCACCCATTCAATCCTTATTTTTATGGAACCCGCTCACCAACTGTATAAAGACAGGCGAGAGGCTATGGGCTATGGAATGTTTCAATCCTTGTTTTTATGGAACCCGCTCACCAACCCACGTCAAAATCTGCCGAAAAAATAGCCAAAGACATGTTTCAATCCTTGTTTTTATGGAACCCGCTCACCAACTTGCCCACCAAGAGGCGTGCAAGAAATACTATATAGCGTTTCAATCCTTGTTTTTATGGAACCCGCTCACCAACCCCTGCCATAGAGACATTGGGGGCGGGAATATACACGGGTTTCAATCCTTGTTTTTATGGAACCCGCTCACCAACACCGGCCAGGCCAACACCATCATTTATGATGGTGGGTGTTTCAATCCTTGTTTTTATGGAACCCGCTCACCAACCTGGCCGCATATTGGTCCTGTTTTCCTATGGGTGATTGTTTCAATCCTTGTTTTTATGGAAC
>JAHJQK010000032.1 GCA_018819135.1 Pseudomonadota bacterium
GCCATTTGAGGGGCCTGTAGGGCAGCAAAGTCATGCGCCAGAGTGGTGCCGAGACTCTGGTTACTGAAGAACCGGATGTCTTAATTGGGCACGTCCGGATCTGTGGGGGGCCTGGTGGGCAACCGCTGGGCCTACCCGGAACCTGATCCCTATTCCGCTTGCGCTCCATGGCGGCAGGTGAGCTTTGTCGTAGGGCAATGAGGAAAATAAGCCTTGGAAGAGATAATTGAGATAGTTCGTCACATCTTAGATGAGCATCATAAATATTACACGGGCAATACACTTGATGATACTGAAATGATCAAAGAATTAAAGTTCATTCTTAAGGGCATCAAGAATTACTTAAAGAAAGGGAAGGAATCTAAGAAGAACATCGACCAAATAGTCGATGATTTAAAAAAATATTCAAAAGACAAATATATGAAGACTTATATAAGCAATTTTGAGGAAGATTCTGATTTGTCTGATGAACAGAAAAAGGAGGAGGCTTCATACTACTTCGAATATTTATTCAAGCATGAAGAGCATCCGCATTAAAATGGGACTTTCGGAGAGGAAAAAAAGTAACTCAATGCATAGCGAATCACTCAAGTCGACCCGGATTAACGCTGGCTGATTTTTCGAAAAGGTCTGTCGCCGGTAATCTTCTTGCCGCCGCCCGCCTAAAGGCTGGATTGACGCAGGCGGAACTCGCCAAACAGTTGCGCATCCGGCAGAACATGATCAGCGACTATGAGAGAGGACGGCGTAAGCTCTCACCCTGCATGACTAAGAGGTTCACGAGGCTCTCCACGTCGATGAAGAGCATTTGAAATATGAGAGCGAACAACGGACTCCATTGTAGAAGGTCGGGACGTTCGGGCAGAAATTGCCTTAACATTAGCTGAGCCTGTGGAATTCGGAGCAAGCCTAAACGCCTAACACAGCGGCTTTAAATGTGATGAGCTCCGCTATGTTCTCGACCTCAAAGATGTTGCCCCAATTTCCCCGGCGAAGCCATCCGCGTCCTCAAAGAAAAAGAAGAGAAAGAATAGGGAAGGAAAAAATCACCCCGGCTGGGTGTGCCTAAATGGGATGCGGGATGTAGGTCCGTTAGTTCCATTGTTTATTGAACATCGAGGGGGACGCCTTTAAATAATTCAGTTGACATGAAAGGAGATCGCAAGATAAGGAAGGGACCCTTAATCCGTAATCAAAATATTGGGTAAAAAGTGGAAACACCTCCCGGGGTGGCATGAACATTGAATGAAGTGAAGGTCGTCCCTTTCAACCTTTGCTTCACCCAGGAGGTGCAGAATGAATATAGCACAAGGGCTGCTTCCCTTCCAGTTAGTTGAAGATACATCCCACGTTCTCATCACCTCGTTTGGGGGTCTTCCCTTGGTTATGGAAACCTTCCGGGCTTTGGGTCTTTTGCAATCTATCCCAAAACATCTTCCATTTCAGAAACGCCCCGGCAAGTACGAGGAAGCGGATTATGTAGAGTCCTTTATCTCGGTTTTTGCCGCCGGCGGTGATTGTTTCGACGATTTTCAGCTGTTGCGCAGGGATCCGGCTTTGCCGAAGCTGGGGTTGAAAGTTCCTTCTCCAGAATCGGCCCGGTTCTTTGTCAATGCCTTTCATGAGGAAGAAAAACTTCTGGGTCGGATTCCCCATGAGGCATTTATCCCGGAAGAGACGGAAGGGCTGCAAGGTTTGGAAAAGGTCAACCGGGATTTGATTCATAAGGCAACCCTTGGGGAGGCGCCTTGGAGAGCCACGATCGATATGGATGCTTTGATCATTGAAAGCGACAAGCGGGAGGCCTTTTATACCTATCAGGGAGACCGGGGTTACCAGCCCGTCATTGCCTATTGGGCCGAGCAAGATTTGGTCGTGGCCGATCAGTTTCGGGACGGGAATGTGCCGGCGGGCACAAGACTTAGGGAGGTTTTGCAGAAGGCCCTGCGCGCCTTGCCCTCCACGGTGCGGTTGGTTCGCTTTCGGTCGGATGCAGCGGCCTATGTGCATGAGTTGCTGGATTGGTGCCGGGAAGAGATTCCGGGACGTCCGCGGATCGAGTTCGCGATTAGCGCGGATATGACCGAGGAGCTGCGGGCGGTCATTCAAAAGCTTCCCGAAGAGGCCTGGAATCCTTTGCGCAAGGTAAACGAAAAAGGTTGGGTCATAGGAAGGAAAGAATGGGCCGAGGTAGAGTTTGTGCCTACGAAATCCTCCCGGAAAAAAGGGATGAAGCCGGACCGCTATCTGGCCATCCGAATTCGACCGGCCCAGGGAGAATTGTTTGCCGATGGCAATCGGTATCATTACTTTGCCGTGGTTTCCAATATGTGGAGCTGGGAGGGAGAAAGACTTTTGGGTTGGCAAAGGGAGAGATGTGGGACGAAAGAGAAAGTCATCGACGTTTTGAAAAATGACTTGGCGTGCGGCAGTGTGCCCTGCAAACGGTTCTTTGCCGATGCCGCCTGGTTTCGCCTGAATGTCCTGGCCTACAATGTCCTTGCGGTGATGAAACGGCAGAGTTTGCCTTGCTCTTGGTGGGCCATCCGGCTGAAGGCGTTGCGGTTTCATCTGTTGCACGTGGCAGGTCGCCTCATTGTTCATGGGCGCAGAATCTACCTGAAAATAGCCAAAGGTCATCCCAGTTTTCCGCTTTATCAAGAGGCGCGCAAAAAGTTGTTGATCTTCTCTTCCGCCTGACCTCAACTCATCCCGAAAAAGATCTCCTTAAAAAACTTCCTTATCCGGATGGTAGGGAAAAGTGTTTCCTCAACCCTTCTTAAAGCCCTTTTCTCAAACCCCAAAAGGCCTCTCCTCTTGCCTACATCTCTCTCCCAAGTCAAATTCCCTCCTCCGCCCCCCTCCTTTTCCCCTAAAAACCATCCTTCAAAATTTTTGATTACGGATTAAGGGGGACTATGCGGAGATCAGCCGGCCTTAACGCTCCCGGGAATTGGGGAATTCCCTGGCTGCTCTGGCCAACCGTCTAGAAATGAGCCCGGCTGGGGTTGGCTATGCCGTACAAAGGGGAGAGGCCATCGCTCATGAGAATGGTTATCAGCTTACCCAATGAGATATTTAATTACTTAAGGATGTCCCCCTTTACCCAATTCACTATTGGCAACAGCGAAGGGGGCTAAAAAATTGTATTCCATAAGTATTCTGTGTGATGTTGAAAGAACGTCATAAAGTTGACTTTTTTCAAGGAAGTGACTTAAAAAAAATTAAATAAAAAAATATCTTTATAATCTTAGGTTATAAAGAATTAAAAATATCAATTAGTTAAGCTAAAAGGGGATGACCGTTGGCTGAGGCATAAAATTTGCTTTTTAAAAAAAAGACTTAAGCTATTGAACGGGTAATTAGCAATTTTTTTAAGGAGCATGAAGATGGCTTTCAAAGGATCGATTTTGATCGTAGACGATGAACTTGGTCCCAGAGAAGCGTTGCGTATGATCCTCAAGCCCATTTGTAAGCTTCACACGGCGGCCAATGGGGATGAGGCACTCGACTGTATTCGCAGGGAGAAAATTGACCTTGTCACCCTCGACCTGAAAATGCCCGGACTTTCAGGGTTCGATGTACTCAAGGAGATTAAGAAGTTTAAAAAAAACATCGATGTCATTATCATAACGGGACTAGGAACGCTGCCCAATGCCAAAGAAGCCATCCATTATGGGGCCGGGGACTTCATTTCCAAACCTTTTAATGTCGCTGACATCATTGCCATCGTAAGTAAAGTTTTTGAGCGCCGGGACTACACAGCAAAAATTAGTAATCTCATCCAGCAAATTAAAGAACTACCGGGGAAGGAGGAATTTCGAGAAGAGAAGGTGAAGTTCGGTTAAATATTCTTTCTCTAAGGTCCAAATCCAATCACAAGTCAATTCATCCTTCAATACTTCAGACCTAATTATCTTTGATGATCTCGTAAAAAGTCAGAAAAGCCGTCACTCCTGCGAAAGCAGGAGTCCAGACGTCGTCCCTGCGCAAGCAGGGAACTATACCAATTTACTGGATTCCTGTTTTCACAGGAAACCCTGGATTCCCGCTTTCGCAGACTTTTTAAAGGGACACATAATTTTGCATTTAAGGTGAATATTGTCAATTACATGCGTGAAGATGATCGAGTTTTTTACCATGCAGCCCCAATTGTGTAAAATTAAATATGGCGGATTATAGCAAAGTCTTTTTTGCTAAAACGTTTAAATATTGGCTTTTAATGGGCATTTTATGAACAAGTATGAGCTTCAAAAGAAATTATACACTAAATATTCCGCCATAATTAATTTGACACATTTGCTTAGTTGTGCTATCTTCTCCCTTAAAGCTTCTGAAAGCGATGACCATCATCTCTAGTCAAGGAGGAGATAGCCTATGATCGAGATCCATGAAGGTATACCCTCTCTGTCTGGCCCAAAAGGATTTCTTCCCGTTAGGGAAGATGATGAAATCACTTTTAAACTTGCGATGCTCTTTGAGGGCCAATGTGAAGGTTTTGGCCCTCTCAAAGCCGCAAAAAAGTTTGGATATACTCGACAGCGCTATTACCAAATCCTGTATCAGTTTATGGACCAAGGCGCTGCGGGACTCAAAAGCCTAAAACCAGGCCCCAAAGGGAACTACCGCAGAACCGATGAGATTGTACGTCAAATCATACGGTATCGATTTCTTGATTTCAACATGTCTCCGGAGGTTGTTGCCCAAAAACTGAACCAGAATGGGTATCTCATTGCCACCCGGAGTGTTGAAAGGGTTATCTCGGACTATGGCCTTCAAAAAAAAACTGCATCTCTATCGCCCCGGAAACGTACCTCTAAAGGTTGAAACCCATCGAACCAAACAGAAGGTACGTCTGGAGCTAAGCGACCCCCATGAGATTGAACGGGGTGTTCGACAGCTCTTAGCCAATAAGATTTCAGGAACCATGGTTGGCATCTGGCTGCTGATCCCCGAATATCTCAGACTGGGAACATGGGAATTGCTCAAATCCTGGAGTGGGTTGCCTGATGAACGGGTCCAACCCCGACTGGCTTTGCAGCTGATCAACGAAAGTGCCTTATGCGTCAGCGGCATTCGCATGAAACGAACCCTGAGCCAAAAGGGCTTTGAATTGGCCAACGGCTTGCCCTTTATTGCCACTGACTCTGCCATACACCATTTATTAGACAGCCATTGCGTGGCTGAGGCACAGCGGTTGCAGATCGCCCTGGGTAAGGTGCGACAGACCTTTGGCCACTTTAAAGGAAAAATCATCGTCATTGATCCCCATCGCATTAAATCGTGCAGTAAAAGACAGATGGTTCGACGTCAAAAGGATAAAGAGTCAAACCCAGTCAAAATGGCACAAACCTTCTTCAGTTTGGATGCACAGACCAAGCAGCCTCTTTGTTTTACGACTGCCTCATCTGCCAGGACCGCTACCCAGGCGACACCCGAACTTCTCACTTTGACTACCTCGATCATAAAGCTCAATGGTCATAAGCCACTTGTGCTGGCCGACAATGAACATTACAGTGTTGAGCTTTTTGAATGGATTTCTTCTCGGTCACCGTTTGATCTGTTGGTCCCTATGCCATACAATCAAGCTGTGCTACGAGCGATTCATAGGCTGCCCAGTGAAGCTTTTACTCGGCATTGGGCCGGCTACGCTACGGCAAAGCAGCTTTACTCCCTGACCAGGAGCCATGATGGCCCCTACTATCAGTTTATTCAACGTAAAGGTGAACGTCAGCAAGATGACGACTTTAAAGCATTCCTATGCACCAGCGATCGGGATGAAATGGAAGACCTCTCGGTAAATTATCCTCAACGATGGCACATCGAAGAGTTTTTCAAAAATGACCAGGCTCTTGGGTGGCATCGTGCAGGCACGATGAATCTGAACATCCGCTATGGGCAGATGACGATGGCCCTCATAGCTCAGGCAGCATGCTTTATGATGCGACAACGACTCGGACCTCCTGTTGATCAATGGGATGCCCCACACCTGGCCAAAGATTTCTTCCGGGGATTAGAGGGCGACATCCGTGTGAAGCGTGATACCATTGTTGTCACCTATTATAATGCGCCCAATTCCGATCTCATGAAAAAACACTATGAAAATATGCCTGAAAAACTTTCTTCAGAGGGGATAAAACCAACGATCCCTTGGCTCTATGATTTTAAACTCGACTTCCGGTTTAAGTAGATGCTCCAATGTCAAATAAATTGAACGATTAAAATGTCTGCACAAGCGGGAATGACGAAAATGGGGCAAAAAGGACTTTTTACGAAGCCATCATCTTTGACTTCAGATAATAAAGCTTTCCTTTTAAACTACCCCCCCTTCTTTTAAAGGACGATTTTCCAAAATTCTTTTCGGGCCAAAGCAACTCAAGTCAAGAATCGGCGGGCGTTGAAGGATCAGTTCGGCGAGGTACCGGCCCGCCGCTGGAGATTGCTGAAGGCCATGGCCGGAAAAGCCGTTGATCAGATAAAGACCTTTTAACCCGGGCCAGAGGCCCAAGATGGCGTTACCGTCAAAAGAGTTCTGGGCATAAAGTCCGGCCCAACCTCTGACGAGCTTGAGGGTATCGAAAGTCGGAACGATTTTAGCCAATTCAGGCCAGAGAAACTCCTGAAAACGTCCCCAGTCCCAGTTAAAATCAAACCCAACCTTATCGTCCTCCAGAGAACGGCCAACGAGTATCAAACCGCCGGTTTCAGAGCGGAAATAGAGGCCAGAAGGGGTAATGACCAAGGGCAGAGGGCGTTCAAGATCCCGTGAGGGTTTGATGGTAAAGACCTGGCGCTGTATCGGAACAACAGGGAGTTCGACCCCGGAGGTTCGGGCTACCTCAGCTGCCCAGGCTCCGGCTGCATTGACCACGATGGCCGAATGGATAATTTGCCCGGAGGCCAATCGAGCGCCTTCTATGGTGTTCCCGGATTTTATGAGCTCCACAACTTCATCGGTAATATACCGGGCGCCCAGCGAAACGGCCTTGGACCGATAAGCCATCAATAAGGCGTAAGGATCCAGATAGCCATCCCGCGGGCCGAAAGTGCCCCCTACAAATTCTTTGACCTCGAGCAGAGGAAATTCCTTTTTGATCTGATCAGGAGACAACCAGTCCACTTCGCATCCCAACCGTTTCTGGAGGGCCAAAGATTCTTCGGCCGCAGGCCTACCAGGCGGGTCAATTAAAAATAAATATCCTTGCGGACGGAAATTGAGAAAGGGTTTTTCTCCGTCAACGGTCATTTCTTCTTCTAAGCGGGAAAAAAGTTCTTGGGCATAAAGAGATATCTGAATATTTTCCTTTAAGCTGAATTGTATTCTTACTCCCCCCAGGGAGAGGGAAGTCGAGGCTCGGGTATAGGTTGGGTCTCGCTCCACCACTGCCAGTTTGATTTGGGGCGCTGCGGCCAGAAGATGGTAGGCCACGGAGGAACCCATCACAGCCCCACCAATGATTACCACGTCATAAAAGTTAGGTTGCATAACGTATTCCCGGAAGTCGTGAGTCGCAAGGCGTGAGTGGGTTTAAAAAATATATAAAACAACATTACGCTTTACGCTCTCGCGCTTAACGCTTTGCTCTTATTTCTTTTTTAAGAAATGGATCCAAAATATGAATCGGTAGTCGTCCCCTCGCGTTCTTGGCGAAACAAAGCCCACTCGCTTATCCCTGGCCTGTCTGGGATCTTTAATATCACCCCCTTTTTTTTTAAACAAGGGTTTTTAAACTCCGGCGTCGGGAGTTTTCGGAAAGACTTTGCCGTGCTTCCAATACCTGACAACTTTAAAACTTCAATTTTTAGCCTTTCTTTAAGCAGGCTTGACACTCCCCAGAACCTATGAAATAGTGAATTCATAAATTTTTTAAACCAAGCGAGGGTAAGATGAAAAAACCTAATTGGGTAATAATTGCTGTCCTGGGAATTATTGTAGCGGGTGTGGGTATCTGGATTGGGGTGTTTAAATTTGAAAGGGAAAAACCAACAATTCAAATTATCCCCGACTCGCGTTACCTAGGCCAGAAGATAACGGTCAAAGTTGAGGACCGGAAAAGTGGTGTAGCGGAAGTACGCGTAGAAGCAATCCAGAAAGGAAAAACTGTAACCCTTCTGACGGAGCGGTTTCCCAAAGGAACGCCAAACGTAGAAAAAACTCTAGCCCTACTGCCTTTGCCCCAAGGACTCAAGGACGGAGAAACCCAAATGAAATTCTTGGCCCGGGATCATTCCTGGAACAAAGGAAATCCGGTATCCCTGGAAAGGAATGTGGTCCTCGACACCCATCCGCCCCAAATAACTGTTTTCGGGCCACTGCACTACATCAATAAAGGTGGGACCGGATTGGTTACCTATCAGACATCCGAAGAAACGCCAGTTTCCGGAGTTCAGATAGGCGATCTCTTTTTTCCGGGTTATTCCCAGGGTAAAAACCAATATTTGGCTTATTTCGCCTCAAGCCATACGGCCGACAAAAGAGTTTCTGTCTCGGCTGTGGCAAAGGATCATGCCGGAAACCGGACGAAGACAGGCTTTCGCCTCATCCTGAAATCGAAAGCCTTCAAAAAAGACAAAATTCAAATCACTGAGGGTTTCCTAAAAAACGTTATACCTTATTTTACCGAGCGAGACCCCAGTCTTCAAGGTACGCCGCTGGAAAACTTTCTCGCGGTGAACCGCAAGCAACGGGAGAAAGATCACCGAGAAATCAAAAATATTTGCCAGCAAATGGATACGCAACCGTTATGGTCCGGGCCCTTTCTCAGGCTTCCCAATTCCAAACCCATGGCCTCTTTTGCTGAAGATCGGACTTACTGGTACGACGGGAAGGAAATTGATCGCCAGGTTCATCTAGGAGTTGACCTTGCTTCCATTGCTCAAAGCCCGGTTCCAGCGGCCAATTCGGGAAGAGTGGCATTTGCCGGACCCTTGGGCATTTATGGGAATACGGTCATGATCGACCACGGTTGTGGCCTGTTCAGCATGTACTCCCATTTAAGCCGCATCGAGACGGAAGTCAAAAAGGAAGTGAAGAAAGGCGAAATCCTCGGTCGAACCGGCACGACAGGACTGGCTGGCGGTGATCATCTCCATTTCAGCATGCTGGTCAATGGGGTTTTTGTTAACCCCATTGAATGGTGGGATGAGCATTGGATTAAGGATAACATCGAGAAGAAGATGAAGTTCTGAAAAGCCCAAATATTTCTGCAAGGCGAGAATGGCCTCAAAAAAATATTCTCCGCATTATTTTAAGGCGGTAACTTTTGGGAAAGATTTGGCTGGGAAGGAATACGGGGAGAAATAACGAAGCCAGATTTTTTACGGATAATGTTTTAATTCGGGTGGTCGAATCCTTCCATCCATCATCCCCTGCACGAAGGCCGCAACCTGCCGAACCGCTTCTTGAGCAAATAGCCTTCCTTTTTCCGCAGTAGCTTCCAGCGGGTCTTTCTCCACCTGATCGTGCATGGCGTCATATCGAATATTTTCAGGAAATAAGGCCAGGGCCAAGGAGGTCTCGAACTCCCGCCGGGTCAACTTGGCCAACATGACTTCTTGCTGGGGCATAGAATCCTCTCC
>JAHJQK010000033.1 GCA_018819135.1 Pseudomonadota bacterium
CGATCGCCAAGGCCACCAAACTACCCCTTTTCATCTATAACATCCCGTCGCGAACGGGCAGGTTAATCGAAACCAAGACCATGATCGAACTTTCCAAGATCGACAACATCATCGGAATGAAGGATGCCTGCGGGGATATGATGATTACCATGGATATTATGCGGGGAACGAGGGGAGGGCCGAAGAAATTCTACGTCCTCAGTGGTGAGGACGCCCTAACCTTTCCCATGATGGCTCTGGGCGGCGATGGGGGGATTATGGCCGTGGCCAACGTAATCGGTAAGGAATATTACCAAATGATTCATCTGATGCTGGATGGGAAAAGCGAAGAAGCCCGGGAGATTCACTACAAAACCTTACCTGTTGTTCGAGCCCTGTTCATCGAATCGAACCCGGCGCCGGCCAAAGAAGCGATGAACATGATGGGCCTGCCTGCTGGGAAGTTGCGCCTGCCGCTGGTTCCTCTCCGGCCCGAAAACCGGGAGACCCTGCGTAAAGCCCTCATTCAGGTCGGGCGACTCAAAGGGTGAGGCATTGAAAGATCCCGCGTTCCAGGTTCGTTCCAAGGTATGGGTGGAGGTTCGGGGGCTGCTGGCCATCGTGGCCGGAGTACTTCTTCTTTGGTCTTGGCCATGGATGGCCTCTGCGGAAGACCTGCTCATCTTTGCCGGGGCTGCCAGCAAGCCTCCGGCCGAGAAGGCGGCCAAACTCTTCAGCCAGCAAAATCACCTGGCGGTGAGGATCACTTTCGGCGGGTCAGGATTTGTTCTCTCCCAGATGAAATTGTCGCGCCAAGGGGATGTTTATTTTCCGGGTTCCTCAGATTTTATGGAAAAGGCCAAGCGGGAAAACCTTGTCTACCCAGAAACAGAAAAAATCGTCGCTTACCTTATTCCGGCGATCAACGTGCAGAAGGGCAACCCGCGGAATATACATTCTCTTAAGGATCTTTTGAAACCTGGTTTACGGCTGGCCATTGCCGATCCCGAAAGTGTATGTGTGGGGACCTATGCTGTCGAGGTCATCGAGAAAAATCTTCAGCCGGAAGAAAAAGAACAATTGCGCAAAAACCTGGTGACCACCGTGGAAAGTTGCGAGAAGACCGCGAACGTGATTTCTCTCAAGGGAGTGGATGCCGTGATCGGCTGGCGGGTTTTCGGAAACTGGGATGGGGAGCGGATTGAGACCGTCCTCCTGAAGCCGGAAGAAGTTCCGCGCATTGGCTATATTCCCGCAGCTGTTTCCAAGTTCACCCGCAATATGGCCCTGGCCAAACAGTTTGTTGACTTTCTTGTATCTCCACCCTCCCAGTCTATGTTTCGCCGATACGGCTACTTGATGAGCCGGCAAGAAGCCCGGCAGTATACTCTTCCGGTCACTCCCGTGGGGGGCGAGTACATGCTTCCCGCAGCCTGGAAACGGAAGAAGCCATGATTTCGGATTTCGGATTTTTAATTCCGCAATCTGCAATCCGCAATCTGCAATTCTCAAAGGGTGGTTTATGAATTTTGGAAAAACAGCGATATATGCAGCGTTGGCGCTCTTCCTTTTCTATGCTGTTCTGATCCTTTCCCTCTTATCCTTTTTTGAAGGCAAGAATTTCTTGACGGTTCTCCTGGCCCCGGATGTACTTTTTTCCATCCGGGTCAGCATGCTGGCGGCCACTGTGGCCATGTTCCTGGCGATAGCCATCGGGCTGCCGGCCGCCTATGCTCTTTCCCGGTTGAACTTTCCCGGGAAGAAGGTGGTAGATACTTTCCTGGAGCTGCCCATGATCATGTCCCCCATCGCTTTGGGGGCGGCTTTGCTCATCTTCTTCAATACTCGCGTGGGATCCACCATCCAGGAGAAAGGGATCCTTTTTATCTTCGAATTCCCCGGCATCGTGCTGGCACAGTTCGCCACCATCGCCGGCTTGGCTACCCGCCTGATGAAGACGGCTCTGGACGAAATCTCGCCGCGCTATGAAGCAGTGGCCCGTTCCCTCGGCTCAAGCGCCTGGGATGCTTTCTGGAAGATTACTTTTCCTCTCTCTTTGCGCGGACTGCTTAGCGCCATGATCCTCTGCTGGGCCAAAGCGGTGGGGGAATTTGGGGCTACCGTCACTTTGGCAGGAACCATGGCCTTCAAGACGGAAACCATGCCCACGGCCATTTTTATGGCTCTGGCCTCAGCCGACATCCCTAAAACCATCACCTTAATTTTGATCCTGGCCGGAATCGGTCTTACCGCCCTCTATGCAGTGCGGCTGGTGGAAAAGAGGCCAGTAGGGCGATGATTACCTTGCAGAATCTATATCTCAAGGTGGGAGCCTTTCGCATTGATAACCTGAATCTTGAGCTGCAAGAAAAACAGATTCATGTTCTCCTGGGACCTACCGGGAGCGGCAAGACCCTAATTTTGGAATCAATCATCGGGCTGAGGCGATTTCAGGGCGGAAGGATTCTGATCGGGGGCAAAGAAGTCCAGAATCTGCCGCCGGAGCAAAGGGAAATTTCTTACGTTCCCCAGGACCTGGCGCTCTTTCCTCATCTCACCGTGCGGGAGAACCTTCTCTACGGCCTGCGGGCGCAGAACAAGGCGCGGAACGGAACCGACTCTCACCTGAACCGCTTGATCGATACCTTAAGGATCGGACACCTGCTGGCGCGTTATC
>JAHJQK010000034.1 GCA_018819135.1 Pseudomonadota bacterium
GGTGAACCGAATAGCCGGGTTTTACGCGAATCCGACTCCCGGAACCCCAGTAAGGGAGGTCATCAAGCATATACCGCGGGCACTGGAGCAGATCCTTCAAGAAATGCAGGGGATAAAAAATGAGCGGCGTTGATTCACCGGGAGGAAAATGGATTTAGTCATAAATGACGTGTATCTCTGCGTCTGACTTACCATGGGTTAGATGAATAATTCAATAATTATCGCTGGAGTGAGGTTCATCAAATAAAAAGGAGGATGATATGGCGGATTACACTGAAATGTGGCGCAATTTGGGTTTGAATCTGGAAAATCATGCGGGCCTTCTGGCGGTTCTTGGGGAGGGATATAAGAACATTTATCTCTCCCAGAAAGGACGGCCTAAAGGGATGGAGTATTTTGACTTCGTTATCTCCGAAGTTCACGGGCTCAGAATCAAAGAAATTGCGGATGCGAAAAAAGCCGGTAGAAAAGTAGTAGGTACATTTTGCGTCTATGTGCCCGAAGAAATTGTTCTGGCGGCTGATGGGGTTTGCATCGGACTTTGTGCCGGAGCCGAAGTGGGAAGCGATGAGGCAGAAAAGTTCATACCCCGCAACACCTGCGCTCTGATCAAAGCTTTCATGGGGTTCAAGCTTGCGGGCCTTTGTCCCTATGTGGAATTAACGGATCTGATCGTGGGTGAAACTACTTGCGACGGCAAGAAAAAAGCCTATGAGATCTTCCAGAACATCACGGGTAGGGTTTATGTGATGGAAATTCCCAACATGAAGAATGAGGAGAGCAAAAAGCTTTGGCAGAGCGAGGTTGTAAGATTCAAAGAAACCGTGGAGGCGATCACGGGGAAAACGATCACTGTTGAGAACCTCAAAAAAGGGGCATCGCTGGTGAATGCGAAGCGCCGAGCCCTTCAGCGGCTGAGCGGACTCAGAGCCTCTGATCCTGCTCCAATTTCGGGTCTCGATGCCTTGCTGATTAATCAGGTATCCTTTTATGACGATCCCGTGAGGTTTACCCAGATGACGAACAAACTTTGCGATGAACTGGAAGAACGGGTAAAACAAGGGATCGGTGTCGCTCCTAAGGGAGCTCGTCGCGTGCTCGTATCCGGCTCCCCGATGGCGATCCCCAATTGGAAACTTCACTCTATAATTGAGGGGAGCGGCGCTGTAGTCGTCGGGGAGGAATCATGTGTTGGGGAGAGAAATTTCAGGGACCTATTGGATGAAAGCTTTTCCACGGTGGATGAGGCCCTGCAGAAGATGGCCGACCGCTATTTGCAGATTGACTGCGCCTGCTTTACTCCGAACGACGAGCGGCTCGGAAACATCAAATCCATGACCGAGAAGCTGCACGCGAACGGCGTCATCCATTATGCCCTGCAGTTCTGCACGCCCTACATGATGGAAGCCTACAAGGTGGAGAAGGCCCTTGGTTCGATTCCTTTCATGCGTATGGAAACGGATTACAGTATGGAAGATGTAGGACAATTGAAAACTCGGGTCGAAGCCTTTTTGGAAATGCTCAAATGAAAGCTTTAGGAATCGACATCGGCTCACGGTATATCAAGGGAGCCCTGATAGACAAGGGGGAATGGATTGACTACAAAAAGTCGGGGACTACTTTCAACCCCTTGGAAAAATGCAACGAAATGTTAAGAGAGATGCCGGCCGACCGAGTCGTCGCCACCGGTTATGGCCGACATCTCCTCGAGGTACATGGCAATATCAAGACCATTACGGAAATCAAAGCCTTTGCCAGGGGATCCCGAGCCTTCTTCTCCAAATGCTATACGATCATCGATATCGGCGGGCAGGATACGAAGGTCATCGCTCTCAATGAGGCGGGAAATGTCTGGAAATTTGAGATGAACGATCGATGTGCGGCGGGCACAGGAAAGTTTATGGAGATCATGGCCAAAAATCTTGGCTATTCCCTTGAGGAATTTGGTTCATACGCTCTTACCGCCCATCAAGAGATTCAGTTGAGCAGTATGTGCACCGTCTTTGCCGAATCGGAAGTGGTTTCTTTAACGGCCAAAGGAGTGGCCAGAGAGGAAATCGCCATGGCCATCCACCGGGCCATCATCAACCGGGTCGCATCGATGGCCAAACGGTTTTCCCTCCAGGACGAAGTCGTCTTTGCGGGGGGATGCGCTTATAACCCGTGTTTAAAAATGTTACTTGAACAAAACCTGAAAAGAAATATTTGTGTGGCTTCTGCTCCGGAGATGACCGGGGCAATTGGGGCAGCCCTTTTTGCCGAAGATGACGGAATGTGACTTGGATTAAGAGAGAGAGGCCAATACCTCTAAGCGGCACCTAAAATATTGGAAACCTAAGAAGGAATGCAGAGGAGAAGGAGCATACATGGAGAAGAAGATTGATTGCCGTGGGTTGGCATGCCCGCAGCCCGTATTAGAGACCAAAAAAACCTTGGAAGATGCAGAAGAACTCTTTGTGCTTCTGGATAATCCAAGCTCGAAAGACAATGTAAGACGGTTCGCTGAAAGTCAAGGGCATCAAGTCAGCATTACGGAAGAAAAAGGCGTTTTTGAGCTGAAGATTAAGAAACAAAAGGGGAGCGAAAAATCGGCCTTCGAACCCAAAATATCAAAAGCCCTACAATCCCCATCTTCTTCGGAGTTAGTGGTGTTCATTGATACCGATTCGATGGGGAGAGGATCGGAAGAATTGGGTAAGATTTTGATGCGTTCTTTTCTACAGACTCTGGAGCAGTCAGATATCCAGCCCAAGAAAATCATTCTCATGAACAGTGGGGTAAATTTGGCTTGCCAGGGGTCTGAGGCTCTTGAAGATCTCCAGGAGTTGGCTTCAAAGGGGGCGGAAATTCTCGCTTGCGGCACTTGTTTGGATTTTTTTGGAATCAAAAAGAATCTAATGGCTGGAAAAGTCTCGAACATGTATGAAATATTAAACTCGCTCGCACAGGCGGGTAAGGTTCTCAAAACATAGAAAGCCGTCAAATCCGCAAGACCAGGATCATTCCTCTGGGCTTGGGGGAGAAAATTGGGCAAAGCTATCATTATTGGAGCTTCTTGGTCTTCTGCCACGTTCTTCGAGAAAAATTCGAAAGAGTCACTGTTCCAAGAAAAGTATAAAGGGGCAATGGTGCTGGGCACCCCGCGGACTTCAAATCCGTTGGCCTCGTCTAACTAACGAGGAGGAGGTTCGATTCCCCTTGCCCCTTCCATCTTTTTAAAGACTAACAGGTCCTCCCAATTTTCCCAGAGAGCCCAAATGGCGAGGGCGATTGGCTGTAAAATGGAGAGACACGTCACCATAGGAATCACAGGCCACGTTGACCACGGAAAGACGACCCTCGTTCGCGCCCTAACCGGGATCGACACCGATCGGATGAAGGAAGAAAAGATTCGCGGCCTTTCCATAGAATTCGGGATCGCTCCGATGACGCTCCCTTCTGGCGTAACCATCAGCCTGGTTGATGTTCCCGGTCACACAGACTTTATGAAGAACACCATCAGGGGATTAAGCGCTGTCGATTCGGCCATCCTTGTCGTATCGGCCAATGATGGGGTCATGCCTCAAACACGTGAACATTTTGAGATTCTGCGCTTTCTCGGTATCGAAACAGGATTCATCGTATTAAGCAAAGCTGACCTTGTTGATCGGGAAACCTTGGAGCTCGCTACCCTCGAAGTTTATGATTTCGTCAGTGGTTCTTTTCTCGAAAAAAGTCCTGTTATTCCTTTTTACGGGATAAATATGAGAGGGCGAGACGAGATTATTGCCGCCATCGAAACCCTTGTTTCAACCACGAGGCGACGAAAAGACAGCCACCGCCCTTTTCGATTGTTCATTGACCAAATCCGAAATTTTCAAGGGCTTGGCGCGGTGGTCAGCGGGACCATTCTTTCGGGCAGACTTCACCGGGGGGACCAACTGGAGATCCTTCCTTCCGGGCAGATGGCGAGGGCTCGTTCCCTGGAAACACACCACTCCGAAATAGAGGCCGCGATAGCGGGGGCGCGAGTTGGTATTAATTTGCAGGGAATTTCCCTAAAGGATATATCCCGTGGTATGGTGCTGGCCGAACCGGGTTCCATCCGGGCAGTACGGTATTTAAATGTTGAGTTCTTCCTTTCTGGGCGTGGACGGCAATCCGTCAAAACCGGCCAACGGGTCAAAACATATCTTGGCACCACTTTGATAGGCGCATTCCTCGTGATTATAGGCGGAGATGAGATCTGCCCTGGCGATACCGGATTTGCGCAGTTACGGCTGATGGATCGAATCGGGGCAGTTGCCGGAGACCCGTTTGTCGTGACCCCGATGGACTCTACATCAGTCATCGGTGGAGGAAAGGTTCTGGAGACTACGCCCATAAAATACCGCCGGGCATGGGCACCACGGGTCCTCCCTCTCTTGAAAGCTCTTCAGTCAAGAGAGATCCGGCAGATCGTGAGGGCCGTAATAACCGCTTATCCTGAAAAATTGATAACCGCCAAAGAACTCAACCATTCAACAGGGATTGAATGGGAGCAATTTGAAAAGGTTCTAAAAAATGAGGCTTCGGAAGGATTTCTCCTGCGAATCGATGACCAGAAATATATATCTGCTCATATTTTCCGAAACATCAAGAGTGAGATCCTTTTGCTTGTCGAAAGGATCCTCCAGGAAAATACGGTAATGAATAGAGTAAGTATGGCATCGGTCAAAACATTGTTGCCAAGAGAGATTGAAACCTGCGCCATGGATCTCCTTCTTAAGGATCTGATCCGAGAAGGGAAGCTAATGGCCGTTAATGGAGGCATCACCATTCCATCCCTTTTCCAGGAGCGAGTATCCGCGCGCGGTCATGTCATGGAGCAAGTCCTTTCCACGGTAGAAGGATCCGGAATCATTCCCGTTAGCGTGGCGACAGTTTGGCGGAGCCATCAAGATCAAGAGAAAGAGGAAGTTAAGAAAGTCTTGGAGCAACTTCTTTCACAGGGGAAGATTGTAAAGTTAAGCAATGATCGTTACCTTTCCTGCAATGGATTGGAAGAGATAAAAAACAGGGTAAGCAAATGGGTGAAATCGCATGGAAATATAAAAGTGAACGAGTGTAACGAGGCTCTGGGAATCTCGCGCAATGTTGGGATTTTAATATTGGAATATCTCGATAGCGTAGGTTTCACTCTACGCCACGGGAATGAGAGGTTTCTGAAATAATATGGGTATGTCAATCCGCCTTCACAATACTCTTATGGGAAAGCTGGAACCCTTTGTTCCCCTCAGACCAGCCCGCGTCGGGATATATGTATGCGGCCCTACGGTTTACAACCATGCCCACATCGGACACGCTCGGTCGGCTGTTTTTTTCGACGTCATGGCACGGTACTTTAAATTTAGGGGATTTTCCACAACCTATGTGAGAAACTTTACCGACATCGATGACAAGATCATCGAACGGTCGCGAAGTTTAGGCTTAAGCCCCGGTGAGCTGGCAGAAAAGTATATTATCTCCTATCGAGAAGATATGAAATTACTTGGCGTCCTGCCTCCGGATTTCGAGCCGAGGGTTACGGAGTATTTTGATACAATCCGCTCTATGCTTGCTGAACTCATTAAGGGAGGGTACGCCTATATTTCAGACGGCAACATTTGGTACCGGGTTCGTACGCAGGCTGATTACGGTTGTTTGGTCGGCAGCCCTTTGGGCGAGAATGTTACAGCAGGTTTCAGAATTCCAATTCAGAAATACAAGGAAAATAATCGGGATTTCGTAATTTGGAAAAGAACAGATGACGACACCCCCGCATGGGAGAGTCCCTGGGGGAGAGGAAGGCCCGGATGGCACATCCAGTGTGTCGCCATGAGCCATAGCCTCCTTGGGTCGATGTTCGACATACACGGCGGTGGGCAGGACTTGATCTTCCCTCATCATGAAAACGAAAGGGTCATATCGAAGAGCCTTTCGGGTCTTGACCTTGCAAAGTATTGGCTTCACCACGGGCTTGTTACCATCAATGGAAGGAAACTCTCCAAATCCTCGGGTCCTCCAGCACGGATCCGCGATATATGCCTTCGGTATCATCCCGAGGCAATCCGGCTTTTTCTTCTTTCCACCCATTATCGACGACCGATCGATGTAACCGAGCGCAGATTGTCTGAGGCCGCTTCGGCTCTTGACCGATTCTATGGATTCTTTCAACGCCTCGAAGGCCGCGTCGATTTGAAGAACCTGGGATCGGGGAATATGGATTCCTATCCCGGGCAATTCGTTCAAGAAATTGATAATGACTTCAACATCCCCGGAAGCCTGGCTATCCTCTTTACATCTTTGCGCAGATTCAATAGCCTTATGGATCGGAATGGGGGGTATGAAGGGCTGACGGATGTTGATAAGGAAGGGATTCGTAATTTATTTTCTATATGCAGAAACCTTCTTGGTATTCTCGCAGATTCGCCCGACCAATATCTCAGGAAAAGAAATGGTTATTCAAAATCCAACGATTTTCCACGCGTTGATTTGGAAAAGTGAAAGGGAAAATATCATCGCTCCCGAGGAAATAATACATGGATGAGCTTAAGATTTTTCGTTTGACGGAAACGGTGCGGGGGGCCGGGTGAGCGTCCAAGATACCTCCAGGGGACCTGGAGAAGGCCTTATGTGGATTGGAAATTCCCACTGATTCAAACCTCATTGTAGGTTTGGAACGGGCCGACGATGCCGGAGTTTATAAAATCTCGGAAGATCTTGCCCTCGTGCAGACCGTGGATTTCTTTACTCCGGTCGTTGATGATCCTTATTGGTTTGGCCAGATCGCGGCGGCCAACGCCCTGAGCGATATCTATGCAATGGGCGGCGTGCCCAAAACGGCCATGAATTTGGTCGCCTTCCCTCTCAAGGAAATGGATTTATCGGTCTTGCGGCGGATTCTTGAGGGCGGCTTAGAAAAAATGAAAGAGGCTGGGGTTGTTCTTGTTGGTGGCCACAGCGTGGAAGATAAAGAGCTTAAATATGGCTTGGCCGTTACCGGATTCATAGATCCAGAACGAGTTCTCACCAAGAGAAATTTAATTGTAGGGGATCGCTTGATCCTGACCAAACCCCTGGGCACTGGCATTATCAACACGGCAATCAAAGGAGGACTCGCCACGGGGCAAATCGTAGATTCCGTCACCCGACTCATGGCAACCCTGAACCGGGAAGCGGCAGAGATCATGAAAGATTATCCCGTTCACGCCTGCACCGATATTACAGGGTTTGGACTACTGGGTCATATGGCCGAGATGGTTTCGGATTCAATCGCCGGTCTGGAGGTTCTATCTGACAGTATTCCAATAATTCCAGAATCTTTTGAATTCGCCCAGATGGGGTTGGTTCCTGGAGGAGCCCACAAAAACAGGGAATTTCGCGAGGGGGGCGTTGATTTTTCTCCTTCCCTGGATAGCGTTTTCAGAGACATTCTCTTTGACCCGCAGACATCCGGTGGACTCCTAATCTGCGTGGCAAAAGAAGCTGCAGAGGACCTTCTCAGGCTATTAAAAGAAAAAGTGTCTGACCGGGTAGCCCTGATCGGAAAGGTTGTGGCGGAACCCAAGGGGAGGATTTGGGTTCACTAAAATGGTTCGGTGAGTTTCTGGGGGAAGTAAAATTAAAATTTTGGATAAATCTTGAAGATAAAATCAGTGTCAACAAATGCCAAATGATAAAGAACCCATTATCAACGAGGCTGGTTTAGGGAGCCGCTGCTCTCCGCGGTCTGCAAACCCGTTGAGGATACTGGACAAGTATCCTGGTCGGTTCGACTACGAACCCAGCCTCCAAAGCTGTCTATACTCATTAGGCTCCCTTTTTTAGTATACTGCAAATTTATTTCAATTTTGAAATATATTTCATTTCAACTATTTCATAATAGAAACCCTGCCCATATTCTCTTTTATCGCTTCCGCAAGAATTATGATTTGCAAGTACTTTAAATCCTTTCCTTTTTGTATTTCAACCCCCAATGGCATGGCCTTTGCTAAAGAATGAGCAGAGGGTTTTATGAAATGAAAGTCGCCATTCCGATATTCGGCCCAAGGGTTTCCCCACGGTTCGACTGTGCTCCCAGCCTTCTCCTCTTAACATTGGAAAATGGGGAGGTGATTGACCGTAGGGAAATTTCCCTTACCCCCTTGGGTCTTGGGCAACGGGTGGAGAGACTCCGGGAGCTTAACATTGAGACCCTGATCTGCGGCGGAATCGACGGCCAGTCGGCGCAGGTGTTGAAGGCCCATCAGATCCAGGTGACCGCCTGGGTTGCCGGGGAGGCGGAAGAGGCAATGAAATATTACCTACGGGGGGAGTTGAAGTCCGGCTCGAACCTCTGTCCGGGAGTGGGGCGGAATCGTTATCGCCGGGGAAGACGTTCTCTTTGCAGGGAAAAAACAAAGCTCAGACAAAGGAGGGTGTGATGCGTATTGCTTTTGCCAGTGAGGACAAAATGGGATTGGATGGGGAAGTCAGCATGCACTTTGGGAGGTGTCCGTATTACACTTTTCTGGACCTGGACGGGGACCAAGTGCAAGCCTGTAAGATCGTGGATAATCCCTACTTCGAAAATCACGTTCCCGGAAAAGTCCCGGAATTCATCCATTCCCAGAAAGCTGATGTGATGATCACGGGTGGGATGGGTCCCCGGGCCATCGAGTTTTTCGACGGGTATGGGATCGAGGCAGTCACCGGCGCTTTGGGCAAAATCAAAGATGTTTTGGAGGCCTATTTGCGGGGAGAGCTGCGCGGTGCTGGGGCATGCCATCACGACCATCCCGAAAGCTGCGGGCACCATGAATAAGGATAAAGGCTGAAGGCTAAAGGATAAAGGCAAAGAAGAGTTTGGGATTTTTCTCTGCCTGTTTGTTCGCACAACTTTTTTCCCAATTTGCGCATAACTCTATCTGTAAGCGCCAAAAAAAGGGGGGGGTTTCAATGATCATTTCTGTAGCCAGTGGAAAGGGCGGGACGGGGAAGACTACTGTGGCGTTGAATTTGGCCTTCTCCCTGACGAATGTTCAGTTAATGGATTGTGATGTGGAAGAGCCGAACCTGCATCTTTTCCTTCCCCCCCAAGAGAGGCGAACAATCCCGGTGACTCTTCCTGTGCCAGAAGTGGATGAAAAAAAGTGTACCCATTGTGGAAAATGCGCCGAAATCTGCCAGTTTAATGCCATCGCTGTGGTTAAAGACCAGGTCCTTATTTTTCCCGAAATCTGCCATGGATGCGGCGGATGTACTCTTCTTTGCCCCGTGCAGGCCATCCAGGAAACTCCCCGGGAAATTGGTTACATTCAGGAAGGGAATTATAATGGCCTTTCCTTCGTCCAGGGGGTTTTAAACGTGGGCGAGCCCATGCCAACTCCCATCATTCGCCAAGAGAAAGAGCTTATCAATAAGGACAAAACCGTAATCCTGGATTGTTCTCCAGGTACCTCTTGCCCGGTGATCGAAGGGGTTCGGGGAAGCGGTTTCTGCCTCCTGGTCACGGAGAACACCCCTTTCGGACTGAATGACCTGGAGCTGGCCGTAGAGATGGTCAAGGCTCTTGGCATTCCCAGGGGAGTTTTCATCAATCAGGAAGACCTCGGGGATGGGAAACTGAGGGAATATTGCCAGAGAGAAAATATTCCCATCCTGGGAGGCCTGCCCCATGACCGCAGAATTGCTGAGGTCTATTCCCGGGGGGAGATCGTGGTGGAAGAATTGCCCGAATATCAACCTCTTTTCCATTCCCTTTTCCAAAGAATTCAAAAAATGATGATATTACACTCCCCTCCCCCGGCGGGAGGGGACAAAAGGGAGGGGGATGAATAAAGGAATGAAATTTTTTGAGTCTTCACCCTCACCCCGCCCTCTCCCGTCAAGGGAGAGGGAGTATTTTTGACTTTTTAGGAGACCAGCAAAAAATCGTTTTCAGCCGGAGTCAAGATGGATTGGAAAGAACTTTATAGACAAAAGGACAGCGAAGGATCAGCCTTTTATGAGCCAGTCGTTTATACAGGAAAAGCCATAGAGCACTTCCGCAACCCCCGAAACGTGGGCCAGTTAGAGAGACCGGATGGGAAGGGGGCCTTCGGAGACCCCACCTGCGGCGATTACGTCGAAGTGACCATTCGGGTGGATGGAAAAGAAGACCGGCTGGAGGATGTGAAATTTCTCATCCAGGGCTGCGCCGGGGCCATCTCTACTTCCAGCGTGATGACCGAGCTGGCCATCGGGAAAACCCTCAACGAGGCCCTCTCTCTTACAGACGATGATATTATTGACGCCCTGGGCGGACTGCCGCGGAAAAAGAAGCACTGTTCCCTTCTCGGCCTCCAGGCGCTGCAGCAGGCCATCGGAGATTATCTCTTCAAAAAGCTCTTGTTCCGGGAGGGGATCGTAAAGACCGAGGAAGAATACGAGAGCCTGAAAGCCAAGCAGGGGTTTGTTTTCCAGGCCCATTCGTGCGATGGAAGCTGCGAGGAGGAGAAGCCATGAAGCAGATTACGGTGATCAGCGGGAAAGGGGGGACAGGCAAAACGACCATTGTGGCCTCTCTGGCTACGCTGGTCAAAAAAGCGGTCCTGGCCGATGCGGACGTGGATGCGGCCGACCTCCATCTCCTCCTGAAACCGCAGATTCAGCGGCGGGAGCCGTTTTTCGCTTCCAAAATGGCGGTGATTAACCCGGAGCGGTGTGATGGATGCCAGAAATGCCGGGAGGTCTGCCGCTTCGGAGCCATCGTGGATCTGAAAGTGGACCCGATCGCTTGTGAGGGCTGCGGAGTGTGTCTCCACATCTGTCCGGCCGGGGCGATCACTTTAAAAGAGGTGCAGAGCGGGGAATGGTTTATCTCCAAAACACGGTATGGGCCGATGGTCCACGCCAAACTCGGAGTGGCCCAGGAGAATTCGGGGAAGCTGGTGACCCTGGTTCGGAAAGAAGCATGTCGAATCGCCCAGGAAGGCGGGTATTCTCTGGTTCTCATCGATGGCCCCCCGGGAATCGGCTGTCCGGTCATTGCATCTCTTGGGGGAGTGGACGCAGCGCTGGCGGTTACCGAACCTTCTCTCTCCGGGATTCATGACCTGAAGAGAGTTTTAGAGGTCTGCCGCCATTTTCGCGTTCCTGCCTGGGTTTGTGTCAACAAAGCGGATATCAACCCAGAGAATACGGAGAGAATAAGAGAATTCTGTCAACAAGAAGGGACGCCGGTGATCGGGGAAATCCCCTTTGACCCCATCGTCACCAAAGCCATGGTTTATGCGAGCACGGTTGTGGAGTATACCGGCGGCAAGGTGAGTAATGAAATCAAAAAAATGTGGATGCGGCTGGAGCGTTCCCTGGGTTATCCCCTGGACCTAAAGGAAACCTCCAGCGAGGGGAGAACTCTCAATCCTTAAAGGTACGATACTAAAATTTTTTCAAACTGTAGGTACTTTAATTAAATACTTTAAACACTGCGTATGAAGGAGAAGTGATGGACGAAAAGAAAAAATGTGATTCTTCCCAGGATTGCCAATCCTGCAACCAGGAAGCAAGTTGTTCAGAGGATGAGAAGCAGGCGCAAAAGGAGCGTTTGCTCAAGGAGAAACTTTCCCACATCGAGCACAAATTGATGGTCATGAGTGGCAAGGGAGGGGTGGGCAAGAGCACCGTAGCGGCTAACTTAGCGGTGAGCTTTGCGCGCAAAGGATACGAGGTGGGGATCTTGGACGCCGATGTCCACGGGCCGAATATTCCCAAGATGCTGGGGCTGGGCAATGAGAAAATGATCGGCACCCCCCAGGGAATTCTCCCCATCCCCTTTTATCCGAATCTGAAGGTTGTATCCATGGCCTTCTTGCTGCCTAACTCCGATGCCCCGGTGGTCTGGAGAGGCCCGTTGAAGCACGGGGTCTTCCAGCAATTTTTAGGGGAAGTGGAATGGGGCGATTTAGATTACCTCATCGTCGATCTGCCCCCGGGAACCGGGGATGAGCCTTTGTCCATCGCTCACCTGATCGGCCAGGTGGATGGGTCGGTTATCGTAACCACCCCGCAGGAAGTTGCCTTGCTGGATTCTCGAAAGGCTGTGGTCTTCAGCCGAATGGTTCACGTGCCCGTAGTGGGCATTGTGGAAAACATGAGCGGGTTCAAATGTCCTCATTGCGGGAATGAGATTGACTTATTCAAAATCGGGGGCGGAGAGAAGGCCGCCATCGAACTCCAGGTTCCTTTCCTGGGTCGGATTCCTATCGACCCGGAGATCGTCCAAAACTGCGATCAAGGGAAACCCTTCGTGGCGGCGAACCCGGATTCTCCTGCAGCCAAGGCCTTCAGTGAAATCACGGACCGGGTTGAAGAATTCGTAAATCACCGAGGAAAGGCAGGGGAAAAACCTTTATCTTCCCAGAAGGAAGAGAAACCGGGTCGATTTTCCAAGCTTAAAGAAATGCTGAGGTAAGCCTATTCCCCTCGCTTTCCCCTCTCCCCCAAGCAGGGGAGATGGTTAGGGTGAGGGGTTGGAAGGAGGTAAATAAAATGTATTACGGACGTGGAATGGGAAGAGGTATGGGAAGAGGCTATGGTGGGGGAATGGGATTTGGTTTCAGGGGATCTTCGCCCCCGTGGCCTTATGTGGGAATTGGCCGAGGAGGCCTGCCGCGATGCTGGGCTTATGGGGGCTATGGCTTGCCCGCCACGCGATATGCCCCCCAGGCGGCTCCCTTCTATCCGGGTCTCGGGACATATGGGGGAGGACCTTATGGTGCCCCTTCCTCTCCCCAGGAAGAAGTGCGCTTCCTGAAAGACCAAGCTGAGATGCTCCGTGGGGAGATCGATGCGATAGACGCCCGCCTAAAGGAGTTGGAGAAGGAAAAGACCCAGGGAGGTGAGACATGAAAGTCTGTATCACCTCCACAGGCCCCGGACTGGATTCCGAAATGGATCCCCGTTTTGGCCGCTGCCAGTACTTCCTCTTCGTAGACCTGGAAACTCTGGGTTGTGAAGCGGTGGAAAACCCCAATATAGGAGCGGCCGGGGGCGCAGGGATCCAATCCGCCCAGCTTGTAGCCAAAAAAGGGGTTGAAGCCTTGATCACCGGGCAGGTGGGACCCAATGCTTTCACCACTCTCCAGGCGGCCGGGATAAAGATTCTTACCGGGGCTTCGGGTAAGGTTCGAGAGGTTTTGGAGAAATACCAAAAAGGCCAGATATCTTCTTCTGCCCAGGGTCCAACTGTGCAGGCCCACTTCGGAATGGGGAAGGGCGGTGGGATGGGAAGAGGAATGGGGCGTGGCATGGGGATGGGCAGAGGCTTTCAACCTCCCTCCCCTTCCCCGCCTCCACCCGCTGCACCTCAAGAAGAGCTTCAAGCCCTTAAAGATCAGTCCCGGCAACTAAAAGAGCAACTGGACCGGATTATGGAAAAGATTGAAAGACTGGAAACAAAAAAGTAAATTGTGAGCAGTTGGCTTTTTACAACTCACAACTCACACCTTACAACTTACAGTCTTATTTTAAAAAAGGAGGTAAAAATGCCAAGAGGAGATGGAACCGGACCTCCCGGGGGAACCGGTCGTGGAACGGGAAAGGGAATGGGCCGGGGACGAGGTGCGGGAGGCGGTTCAAGAGCCGGAAGGATGGGAGGGGCGAGAGCCGGTGCCGGCCCGGCCGGGGAATGTCTCTGTCCAAAATGCGGCACCACAATCCCCCATCAGGCCGCCGTACCCTGTTTTCAGGTCAGTTGCCCAAGCTGCGGCACTAAGATGGTTAGAAAGTAAAATAATCCGAAGGGGAAAAAGATGGAAACGGAAAAGAAAATAGAAGAAAGAAAAGAAATTTCCGAGAGGTTCATGAATTTCCTTCGTTTAAGAACTTTGCCGGTGGGGGTCAAGCTGCTAAAAGACCCGAAAGAATTGCCCCCGGGCTGTGAAATTCTGGACGAACCTCTGACTTTCTGCCAGTTCGTTACGTACGCCAGAGTCTACGGGCGGACCTTGGGAGTCAGCCAGGAAAACCAGGTTTGCGCCATTGCCAAGGGGAATTTGGGATTTGCCGATTTCCCCGCAGGATTGGCCAAAAGATTCGCCATCGTAAGGACTTCCACCGGCGAGGCTTTTGAAAAGATTTTGAAGACGGGGTTGCGTATAGAACCGGGAAGATTTCAAGCGGCTTTAGTGGCTCCTCTGGAAGCCATTCCTATCGATCCGGACGTGATCCTCCTTTTTGCCGATGGGGCGCAGATGACCCGCCTCATCTACGCGTCTACCTATCAAACCGGGGAGCGCTTGAATATCAACACGGCCGCGGAGTGCGGCACTTGCGGGGAAGGGGTGGCGGCGGCATTCAAGAAAGATAAACCGACGGTCTCTTTTCCCTGCTATGGAACTCGCCGCTTCGCCCTGGCTGAGGACAACGAGTTGATCTTTTCTTTTCCTTTCCATCATGCGGCTGAAATTCTCAGGGGATTGGCAATGACCGACAAGGGTGGTTTTAAGTATCCCATCCTCCAGCAGCTCTCTTCACCCAAACCTCCGGCTCTTTATCGCATTCGCGAAGCAGACCCCCCGGAGGAATATTTCGCCAACCTTCGCCGGCTGGAAGAGGAAGCAAAAAAGAAAAATGGATAAAAAATCAAATGAACAAATTTTGCATGCCAATTATGTCTTCGGCCCCGTTCCCTCACGGCGGTTGGGAAGATCATTGGGAATCGACCTGGTTCCCCTCAAGACCTGCACATATGACTGCATTTACTGTCAGCTCGGCCGGACCACGAACCAGACCCTCGAGCGCAAACCCTATGTGTCTGGAAAACTGGTTATCAAGCAGCTCCAAGAAAAGCTGCCCGCCCTTGCAGCTCCTCCGGATTACATTACCTTCTCTGGCTCCGGCGAGCCGACCTTAAATCCGGACATCGGAGGGGTGATTAAAGAGATTAAAAAGCTAACAGAGATTCCCATTGCTGTTTTGACCAACGGATCGCTGCTCCATTTGGAACCCGTTCGAAGGGCCCTGCTGTCTGCTGACCTGATCATTCCTTCTCTGGATGCGGCCAGTCCCGCTCTTTTCCGATTCATCGATCGGCCCCATCATTCCTTGCATTTGAGTCAGACCCTGCAGGGGTTAAGAGAATTCCGCCGGGAATACTCCGGCCAGATATGGCTGGAGGTTATGCTCTGCGGAGGGATGAACGATGAACCGAAAGAGATCAAAAGGCTGCGAGAGGAGATTGAAAAGATAGGTCCCGACCGGATTCAACTGAACACCGTCGTCCGCCCACCAGCCGAGGAATTTGCCTATCCCTTAAGTCCGGAACGGCTGGAGGAAATCCGTGCGCTGTTTGCGGGTCGAGCCGAGATTTTACCCCAGGCGTGCCCGGCCCAGCCCGGCAAAGTATACGGCAAGATCGATCATGAAATCCTTTCCCTGTTGGAAAGGAGGCCCTGTTCGTTTGAAGACTTATCATTGGCCTTCGGAATATCCGGAGATAAACTGGGAAATTGCTTGAAAAAACTCAGAAATATAGGGGCCATCGATTTTTACGTTCACAACCACACAGTTTTTTACAAAGCCTTAAGGAAAGCTGAGAAAGATTGCACCATTGCAAGGAGATCAAACCATGCCCATCTATGAGTACCGCTGTCCGGCCTGCGGGGGGGTTTCGGAAATCTGGGAGGGGGTTGGGACGCGCCATGACCCCCTCCGGTGCAAGAACTGCGGAGGAAACGATTTAGAAAAGGTCCTTTCGGTTTCCCATCCAGTTAAAAACCCCCGGCCGAAAGGCTCCACCTGCTGCGGGCGGGAAGAGCGTTGTGATAAGCCCCCATGTTCTTCCGGGAGCTCATCCTGCCGGAAGGGGTAAAAACCATTTCCTATCAGGGGAACGATGGACCTTTTTCAGTGAAACAGAAATAGGGGTTCTGGTCCTCGCCCCGAACTCTTCCCCCGCCCCTATAGCGTAAGCATAGAGATCGTTGATTGGAAATGAATGGAGAAATCTATGGAACTTCGGATCACCATTCTTTGCGATAACATCGCTAGGGCCATGCCCCAGATTATAGGAGAACATGGGTTCGTCGCTTTCATCGAGAGGGAAGGAGAAAATTTTATTTTCGACACGGGTCAAGGAATCGGACTCACCAACAATGCTTCAGTTTTAGAGAAGGACATGCGAGCCATCAAGAAAGTTTTTCTGAGCCATGGCCACCACGACCATACCGGGGGCCTGCCGTCGCTCCTCAAGATTTGCGAGGGCGTTGAAATATTCGCCCACCCCGATGTCTTCCTTAAACGTTTCTCCATTCGAGAGGTCAAAGGGAAGCAAGTGAAAAAAAGTATCGGCGCCAAATTCTCCCATCAGGAACTTGTAAAGCAAGGAGCTCGAACACATCTGCATAGAGATTTCATTCAGATAGCCGAAGACCTTTTTTTGACCGGAGAAGTCCCCCGGATTATGCCTTTTGAAACGGGGGACCCTCAACTTTTTAAAGAAGAAGAAGACGGTCATTTGAATCCAGACCCCGTGCTCGACGATCAGTCTTTGATCTTGAAAACCTTTAAAGGGCTGGTAGTCCTTGTGGGATGCGCTCACTCTGGACTCATCAATATCCTTTACCATGTAAGTGAGAAATTTCCTAAAGATCGAATCCATGCCATCATCGGCGGCACCCACCTGGGGTTTTTGGATGCGGAGCAAAGACGGAGAACCATCGAAGCCCTTCGAGACTTCGAATTCGATAAAATTGGCCCTTCTCATTGCACAGGGCAGGAAGCCTCCTGCGAGTTATATCAGGCGTTTCCAGATAAATTCTTTTTTACCCATGTAGGGTCGGTTTTGGAGGTTTGAGGCTTGGAAGAAACCGTTCTTCTCTTTAACCGGATGGCCACGAAATATGACCTCTGGTTTGAAAAGGAAAAGCTTACTTTTCAGATCGAGGAGAGAGCTTTTAAATCGCTCTTCCCCTTTTTACGGAAACCCTGGCTGGAATTGGGAGTGGGAAGTGGTAGGTTTGCCAAGGCGCTGGAGATCCCCTGGGGAATAGATCCGGCAAAAAATTTGTTGCAGATCGCCAAAGGGCGAGGGATCAAAGTAGTGGCGGGGAGAGGAGAATCCGTGCCTATTTTCTCTGAGATGATTGGATCACTTTTTGTTATTGACACGCTTTGTATCGTCAAATTTCCGAAGCTTCTTTTGCAGGAATGCCATCGGGTTTTGATGCGGGAGGGGAAAATAGTCATTGGTTTCATCCCTCGGGGAAGTCCCTGGGGTAGGTTTTACTTGAAAAAAAAGAAGGGCAGCCATTCTTTTTGTCGATTGGCCCGATTCTATTCAGTGGGAGAAGTAGAACGTTTGATTATAGAATCTGGTTTTTCTATTCAGGGCATTATTTCCACTCTTTTTCAGAAGCCGGAGGAAGTTAAAAATCATGAGATTCCCATGAAAGGGTATCGACCCCAGGCAGGGTTTCTGGTGATAGTAGGGGAACGACTCGGCTAAGGGGAGGAGGGAGAAATTGTTGGGAATTATCGTTCCTCGAAAGGTTTTTTTTACCAAAGGTGTAGGAATACACAAAGAAGAACTTCGCTCCTACGAGTTGGCACTGCGAGACGCCGGGATAGAAAGATTTAATCTGGTCCATGTCTCCAGCATCCTGCCACCAAGGTGCCGGGTTATCCCCCGCAAGCGGGGACTGAAAGCGCTCGACCCTGGAGGTATAACCTATTGCGTCATGGCCCGATGCAGTAGCCCTGAACCCCGCCGTTTGATTGCGGCTTCTGTTGGATGCGCCATAGCTGCGGACCGATCCCTCTATGGGTATCTCAGTGAGCATCATGCTTTTGGCCAGTCGGAAAAAGAGGCTGGAGATTTTGCCGAGGACCTGGCCGCTGCCGTTTTTGTTTTTCGAAATAAAAGGAAAATATTTCATTGGACACAGATGAACACAGATTTATAGGATTACTTTAATCGGCTACAGATAATTTACGGCTTTAAAATTATGAAAAATATTATCCGTGTTTATCTGCGTAAATCTGCGTCCCAATACAATCAATGAGGAGGATGGATGGAATCTACCAAACCGGAATGTGCTAAATGTGGAATCAAGGAAAAAATCTGCCGTTCGCCCCAAGGCCAGGGCCCGGCTTTCTGCCCTACCCTGCAGCGCAAAGAGTCGGTGGAAAAAGCTCTTGCAGAATACGCCAAGCCCGGCATCGGCCAATTCGCCCGCGAGGCTTCGATCCAAGAAGCAGAAGGGTATGGAAACCGGAATGTGAAACCTTACCTGAGACATCCAATTAAACCACGGGTTCAGGAAACCTGCGAATTCGCCCGGCGGATGGGATACAAAAAACTGGGAATCGCCTTTTGCGCCGGCCTGCATAGAGAAGCGTTGGCCCTCACCCAGATTTTGGAAGCACAGGGATTCGAAGTGGCCTCCATAGTCTGCAAAGCGGGATGTACCCCCAAAGAAACCATCGGGATAGGAGACGAGGATAAAGTCCGTATTGGCGAATTCGAATCCATGTGCAGTCCCATCGCCCAAGCCATGATCCTCAACGAGGAAAAGACCGATTTCAACATCCTGGTCGGCCTGTGCGTGGGCCACGATTCCCTTTTTCTGAAATATTCGAAAGCCTATTCCACAGTGCTCGTAACCAAAGATCGGGTCATGGCCCACAACCCCGCCGGCGCTCTTTATACCTCAAGTTCCTACTACGAACGCATGCTGAGGAAAGGATTTTGAAAGGAAGAGTCATAGCCGTCTGCCGCGGCAAAGAAAAGGGTAAACCCAAGGAAGACGTCCGCTCCGGTTTTTTTGAGGAAGGATTGGGCCTCGTGGGCGATGCTCACGCGGGAACGGAAAAACAGGTGAGCATTTTAGCCAAAGAAACGGTGGATCAGCTTGCGAAAAGAACAGGACTCTCTTTTCCCCCTGGAGCCTTTGCCGAAAACCTACTGATTGAAGGGCTGGATCAGTCGCAATTGCTTCCCGCAAGATGCCTCAAGATCGGAAAAGCTGTTCTGCAAATACGGCAAATTGGAAAAGAGCCGGGTATTCCCCATTCATACCATTACCGCGGCCATTCTCTTCTACCCCATTTCGGGATTTTCGCCAGGGTCTTGGAAAGCGGACTGGTGAAAAATGGCGATGAGATTGAGTTGCTAACTTTTCCATCATAGCCCCCGTCAGGGTTATAGGAAGGGGAGAAGCTTTTTATTCGCATGAAATTTGAGAATGGCATTCATTTTCAAAAGGAGCACCTGCGGCATTTCCTTCGCCAGAAGGGGTTGAAATACACCCGGCAGAGGGAAGCGGTATGGTCGGCTTTTCGCAGTCTGGAAACCCAGCATCCTTCTTGTGCTGAGATTTATGACCGGTCCCGGACAATCGCCCCCGGGCTCGGCTGGGCTACCGTATATCGATCTTTGAAGTGGATGAAGGAGCTGGGGATAATCGTCGAAAGGGATTTCGGCGGTGGCCGTACCCGCTTTGAACCCAGCGGAAGGGGGCTGACTCACGCCCATCTGGTTTGCCGGCAGTGCGGAAAGGTCATAGAATTGAAGGACAGGGCCATTGAATCCTTCTGGAAGAAAGCGGCGAAAAAATATCGGTTCGAAGTCTCCCGCAAGATTGTCGAAGGCTACGGTCTGTGTGCCGAATGCGAAAGAAAAACCCGGAATGATTGGGGGGATTCAATGGAAAATGATAGAGTTCGATGAAAATCATCCTGGATGGACATTCTCGATTCTTTGCCCAGAAGATTAACAAAATGACCGGGCAGAATATCGATGCGTGCTATCAATGCGGAAAATGTACAGCCGGATGTCCGCTGGCCTATACCATGGAAATTCCACCCCATGAGATCATCCGTTTTGTGCAACTGGGGTGCGAGCAGGAAGCGCTGAGTTCCCGGACAATCTGGCTCTGTGCTTCCTGTGAAACCTGCACCTCCCGCTGTCCGAAGAACATTGACGTTGTGGCGGTCATGGATGCGCTGCGCATTCTGGCCTTTCGCCGGGGACAGACAGGAGCGGAGAAAGAAATTACCCTTTTCCATAAACTTTTCCTGCAAGTGGTGGAACGATTTGGTCGGGTGGACGAACTCAGATTGATAGGGAAATATAACCTGCTTACCCTGCACCCATGGAGAGATTGGCGACTGGCAAAGAAACTGCTAGCCATGGGAAAAGTCTGTATTCATCAAGACATTTTTTCTCACATCCGGGTTTTGCCCATCGAGGATCATCAGATCGGCAGTGAAATCCGGAGGGTCCAAAAGGCGGTCGAAGATATTGAGGAAGCCATTCGGAAAGATCAGGAAATGATCAGAAAAAAGATTGGCCCGAAGGAAGCCGAAATCTTCTCGGCTCATTTATCCATCATTGAAGATTCCCATTATTTGGCCGAGATTTTTGAAAGAATCGCCACCCAAAAGATCAAGGCCGAGGCGGCCGTTCTTTTCCAAATTCGGAAATATGAAGAAGTCTTCTCCCAAGTCGGAAATCCCTATCTTAAAGATCGCATTCTGGATATCCGCGATATCGGAAAAAGGCTACTGGAGTCTTTAATGGGCCCTTTGGAATTTGATTGCCCATTCCAAGAGCCGGTGATCATAGCAGGGTTGGAGTTGACGCCGAAAGATACCATTCGGTTGAAAAAAGATCGAGTTTTGGCCTTCATTACCGAACAGGGAGGAAAGGAATCCCATGCGGCCATTCTTGCCCGTGCCATGGGAATCCCGGCTGTCTTGGGAATGGAAGGTTTATTGTCCCGGATCGAGAAGGGGGATTTCTTAATTGTGGATGGAAACCTGGGCTTGATCGTGGTGAATCCCCCGGAAGAGATGATCCAGGAATATCGCCAGATCCAGGAAAAAATAGAAATCCACCGAGAGAACCTGCATCTTCTGATTTCTTCCCCGGCGGTGACCCGCGATGGCCTCTCTTTTAAACTCATGGCCAACATCGGGAATCTCGTTGACCTGGAATTTGCTCTTCGGTACCAGGCGGATGGGGTCGGGCTTTTTCGAACCGAGCTTCCCTTTATCATGGGCGAGCGATTTTTGTCCGAGGAGGAGCAATTCGATATTTATCGGACCGTAGTTGAGAAGATGAATCCAAGGGAAGTAACCATCCGGACCCTGGATTTGGGTGGGGACAAATTTCTGAAAATTCCTCACCCGGAAAAAAATCCTTTTTTGGGTTATCGATCCACCCGCTTTTTCTTGAAGGAAAAAAGGCTATTGCAGACGCAATTAAAGGCCATCATGAAAGCCGGCCGGTATGGGAAAGTAAAAATCCTTTTCCCCATGGTTTGCAGCATGGAGGAAGTCAGGAATCTGGTCGTGTTGGCCAAAGAAACCGAAAGGGAGCTGTTGGCTCAGGGGGAAGATATCAAAAAAGACATTCCCCTTGGCGTCATGGTAGAAGTTCCTTCCTTAGCCATCATGGCCCAGAAATTGATGAAAGAAGTAGACTTCGTGAGCATTGGGACGAACGACCTGGTTCAATTCACCCTGGCCGTGGACCGGGATAACGATTTGGTTAGCGATCTCTATCAGCCCCTTCATCCCTCTATCCTTTGGCTTATAAAGAATGTAGTCGATGCCGGAAAGGTCAACGGCAAAAGCGTTTCCATCTGCGGGGAGATGGCCGGGAATCCCATTTACTTCCCCCTGTTGTTCGGTCTGGGTCTTCGGGAATTCAGCGTGGCCCCCATAGCCATCCTGGAGATTAAAGAAATGGCCAGGAGGACAATCGAGGAGGAGGCCTGTGAGGTAGCCAGGAAGGCGTTGGATATGGATTTTCCGCAAGAAATTGCGCGGTTATTGGAGGCTCCTTTCTTTGTTAAAGATATCTAAGGTTTCAGGGGTCAACAATGGCATCGGAGTTGGACAAGATCGCTGAAGAACTTCAGAAGGAGGCATGGGCGGGTTATACGGAAGTGGTAATTGACCATGCTCAGAATCCGCGCAACGTGGGAAGTATCCAGAATGCCGACGGGGTCGCCATGATTACCGGACCGTGCGGCGATACCATGGAAATTTGGCTTGGGGTGAGAGAAGACGTTATCAAAGAGGCTAGGTTTTGGACAGACGGTTGCGGCACCTCAATCGCTTCCGGAAGTATGGTTACGGAGCTGGCCAAAGGGAAAACCATCCGGGAGGCCATGAGAATCACCCAAAAGGATGTGCTGGATGCATTGGGGGGATTGCCGGAGGAGAGCCAGCATTGCGCCCTGCTGGCTGCCGACACGCTAAGGGAGGCGGTGAAGGACTACCTGGCCTACAAGAACGAGTCCTGGAAGCGAGCCTATCAAAAGCGCTAAAGCAATGGGAAAAGGGTAACAGGAATTCGGGGGCATAGAGTCATATTATTAAAAAAAGGGGGGGTTGGCGATGCACGCCACGATTCAGAAACCGATTGAGGAAATTCTTAGCAATTTCAGGACGGGAGAAAAGATATTCGTCGTGGGATGCGGCAACTGCGCTGCTAAATGCCATTCAGGCGGAGAGCCGGAGACTAAGGAGATGGCAGAGCGAATCAAGCGAAGAGGGGTTCAGGTAGCGGGATGGGCTTGCACAGAAAGCGGGGTTAGTCTATGCAAGCTATCTGTAACCAAAAAGATGTTGATGGAAGATCATAAGTTGGGGGTTGGACACGCAGATTCTTTCCTGGTACTCGCTTGCGGTCAGGGTATCCATACGGTAATCGATGCCACCGATGGGGGAATGGTTCACGTGGGATGCGATACCATTTTTGGGGGGGAAACAATTTCCGACGATTTTATTACCGAATATTGCTCTCTCTGCGGTGAATGTATCGTTGAATCCACGGGTGGGCTGTGTCCGGTTACCCTTTGCGCCAAAAGTTTACTGAACGGGCCATGTGGCGGTGCGAAAAACGGGAAATGTGAGGTGGATAAAAATCGAGACTGCGGGTGGCAGCTTATCTTTGATGGGCTCAAAACATTGGGGCGGATCGATCAGATGAAAAAGTATATGCTTCCCAAAAGGAATTCCAAATGGAGCCGGCCCCGTTCCCTCATTGTCCAAAGCGAGGCGGCGACTTTTAAATCTTTGGCCGGCGAATCCAGGGTCTTCAATAAGGACTTTCCCAACCAATCCATGAGAAAGGAGTGAATGATGAGCAGACTCGCCCAGGCCCTGGAACGCCGAAAATTTGTCGTCACGGGAGAGATCGGCCCTCCGAAAGGAGTGGATTTAGAGAAATGCCTCAAAGATGCCGATCATTTGCGGGATAAGGTGACAGCCATAAACGTCACGGATTTGCAGAGCGCAGTGATGCGGGTTGGCTCAATGGCCGTCTGCGCGAAATTGGTCGAGCGAGGTCTGGAGCCAATTTATCAGCTTACTTGTCGTGACCGGAATCGGCTGGCGCTTCAATCAGATCTGCTCAGTGCATGGGCACTGGGGATCCGAAATGTGCTTTGCCTTTCCGGAGACCATCCCAGCCTGGGGGATCACATCGATGCCAAGCCCGTTTTCGACCTGGATTCCGTGCAGCTCCTGAAAGCCGTCGCCATCCTCAACAACGGAAAAGATATGGCCGATCATGAACTGGAAGGAAAGCCAAACCTCTTTGCGGGTGCGGTGGTGAACCCGGGCACGGATGCCCTGGAGCCTCAGCTCATTAAAATGGAAAAGAAGATTGAGGCCGGATCAAGAATTCTCTCCACCCTGGGCAAGGAGGATAAAGTATGAAAGCCATCCTCACGGATGTCACCCGTTGTATCGGATGCGAGCTCTGCGTGGAGAAATGCAAGGAGATCAATCAGCTGGGCATCGACCGGCCTTGGCAATGGCTGTCCCCGGACGGGCTTTCGGCCAACCGCTGGACCACGGTGATCGCCCGCCCGGGAAGCCGCTATGTGCGCAAGCATTGTCAGCACTGCCTGGACCCGGCCTGCGTGGCCGCCTGCCCCGTCGGGGCGCTGCGCCGAACCCCCGAAGGGGCTGTGATCTACGATGTCTCGGTCTGTCTGGGCTGCCGGTACTGCATGAACGCCTGTCCCTTTGGAATCCCCCGGCCCGGTACAACTGGGAAAGCGCCCGGCCGGCGATCCAGAAATGCAACCTCTGCCATCCCCGAACCCTCAAGGGGAAGAAACCGGGCTGTGTCGAGGTCTGCCCCACCGAAGCCACTCTCTTCGGCGATCGAGAGGAACTGCTCGCGGAGGCGAAACGGCGTCTCCGAGCGGAGCCGAATCGCTATATCCAGAAGGTCTGGGGCGAACATTGGGTCGGGGGAACTTCGGTCCTCTACATCTCGGACATCGATGTAAGCTTCCTGGGGTGGAAAAAGGAGCTGGGCAATCTTCCCCTCCCCCAGCTGACCTGGAACATTCTCGCCAAAATGCCCCCCATCTTCCTGAGTATTGGAGGGTTGATGGCCGGAATTTATTGGCTTTACGAAAGAAAAAATAAGATTCAAAGGGAAACCCGGCAAAACCCCGGAACAAAGGCAGGACCGAAAAAATGACTCAAAACAGGCGTCTCACCATTACCAAGAATGTTCTTTGGATGATCACCGGCTCCGGTTTTGTGGTCGGAATGGCCCGTTTGATTTATGGCCTGGGAGCGACCACTGCCCTTACGGACAATACCTCCTGGGGGATCTGGATCGGCTTTGACGTGATGGGTGGGGTGGCCCTGGCCGCTGGAGGTTTCGTGATCGCCGGTATGGTTTACATTTTTCATCTCAAGGCGTTTCAACCCCTTTTGCGATCGACGGTCTTGACGGCTTTCCTGGGATATCTCGCGGTCGTTATCGGACTCACCATTGACATCGGTCGGCCCTGGATGATCTGGAGCCCCGCCATTCACTGGCAAATCCACTCGGCCCTCTTCGAAGTGGCCTGGTGCGTAATGCTCTATACCACCGTGTTGGCCCTGGAATTCGCCCCGGTAGTTTTCGATAAGTTCCCCAGGGCAAACCGGCTCTTTCACCCTCTAAGACGGATCACCATCCCCTTGGTCATTCTTGGGATCATGCTTTCCAGCATGCACCAATCCACCCTGGGCACCCTCCTCGTCATTATGCCCTTCCGGGTCGATCCCCTGTGGTATACCCCCTGGCTGCCCCTTCTCTTTTTCGTATCCGCGGTCGGCCTCGGATTGGCCATGGTCATCAGCGAGTCCATGGTTTCGGGATGGCTATTTCACCGGGAACTGGAACAACCTCTTCTTTACCGGATTGCCCGGGGTCTCCAATATGTTTTGGTCCTGTACCTGATTCTCATCCTGGCCAACTTGGCCTCTTACGGGAATTTATCTCTCTTGTTTAGTGGTTCCTGGGAAAGCATCCTCTATTGGGTAGAAATCATGCTGAGTGCCATTGCTCCCGCGGTCCTCCTCTCCTTCCCCCGGGTTTCTTCCTCGGCGGTAGGACTGGGCGCGAGCGCGGGCATGGTCGTGTTGGGGTTCGTCCTCAACCGGATCAACCTTGCCATCGTTTCCATGATCCCCGCTACCGGGTCAAGCTATTTTCCTTCATGGATGGAAATTGCCATCAGCTTGGGGATCGTCTCCGCCGCCGCCTTGGTCTTCTTTTTCTTCGTCGAACACTTCGGAGTCTATGAGCATCTCCCCTTCCGGGAACCCCGGGATAATGATTTCTCCCCCCCGATCTTCGACCGTTCTACCGAAGTCTGGCTCGGCCCTCAACTGGTCCGCAAAACCGGCGTCCATCTGCTTTTTTTCCTCATCGGGGCCAGTCTTTCCTTTGCGCTGCTGCCGGAGAGCGCCTTGCAGGGGGCGGTGCCTCCAACCACGGCGGTGCACCAGCCCCGGGGGCTGCGCCCGGTGATCATCGACGGAAACCGGGCCGACCGGGCTGTCCTTTTCAACCATGACAAGCATATCCGGGAGCAGGGGGCAAACGAGTCCTGCGTCAAATGTCACCATATGCTGAAGCCCATGGACGAAGCCACCTCCTGCGCCGAATGCCACCGAGACATGTTCCTCAAGACCTTGATTTTTGACCACGCCTTCCATGAAAAGAAACATGAGAGGAACAAAGGCTGCGAGAAATGCCACAAGAGAAACGAGCCCAAATCCCCCCAAACCGTCAAGGTCTGTACGGAGTGCCACACGGCCATGGTGGCGAAAGGCTCCCGGATCACCATCCAGACCAAGGGCCCTGACCGGTTGAAGTTCGCCGTCGGATACAAGGATGCCATGCATGGGCTATGCGTTAGCTGCCACAAGGAAAAAGCGGGGGAATACAGAGAAAAGAGACTGGCGGGCAAGCCCCGGCTCTCTGCGGAAGGTATCCCGATGACCGAGGCGGAGTGGATTTCAAAGGAACGCCTTTATTTCTGCCCCACCTGTCACCGAGAGCTTCATTACACGAAGGATCCGATCCCCACGATCATTCTCCCGCCCAGGGAATCGAAGGAGGGACCTGTCCCTCTCTTTTTGGAAAAAATGCCATCTTCGGCAGGGGGAGGGCCGTAACTGGTCGGCCATCGCCGCCAGGGAGAAAGGGACCCTGAAGCGGAAGATTTTAGCGGGGGTGGAGTCATGGAAAAAGCAAAAGGAAAAATCGTTTTGGTCGTAGATGACGAACCGGACGTCGTATTTTTTCTCAAGGCCGTCCTCGAGGATCATGGCTTCCAGGTGATGATGGCCTTTGACGGCCACGAAGCTACCGAAAAAATAAAGCAGCAAAAGCCAGATCTAATATCACTTGATCTCATCATGCCGGGTAAAAGCGGAATCCGCTTTTTCCATGAACTTCGCAAGAACAAAGATTGGAAAACAATCCCTGTATTATTTGTGTCGGGCCATGTCGAGGACACCCTTGACGGATCAAATCTCAAGGAAACATTAAAAGAAAGAACTCTATCCGGGCCTGCCACCTACTTGGAAAAACCGGTAAACGCGTATACTTACATTAGAACGGTAAAAGCCATCATGGGGCTTGAGGCAACCGCTGATGAGCAAAGGGAGGAAAGACCGCCATCCCTTCGGCAGCAGGCTGAATCGTTGCTGCCAAATGCCACAGACGAAACTCTCAAGAAAATTCTTCGGATACTCCAAAATAGGAAAAAAGAAGACTGACCCAACCCCATGGAATCTTCAGGAGGAAACTGGTAGCGAATGAATAAATTGCCCCGTGAATGGGTATGGGATCTTTTCCTGCAACTTTGTAAGCGAAAACGATTTAGACTTCTGAACAAATTTAATGAAAGAGAGGAGAGAATATGACCAGAAAAAAAGTCCTTGTGATTGACGATGAGCCAGATGTGGTGACTTTTCTCACCACCTTTCTCGAAGACCACGGCTATGAGACCTGCTCGGCCAAAGATGGGGAAGAGGGCTGGGAGAAAATCCAAAAAGAGCGCCCCGATCTGATCTGCCTGGATATTCTGATGCCTCAAAAGACAGGAGTCAAACTCTATGGAGAGATCCGGAAAGATCCTGCCGTGAAAAATACCCCTGTGGTCATGATCACGGCCTTTGGCCCTCCCGAGCACCCGGCGATCGAATTCAAAAAATTCATTCACCATCGCTCCTCCGTCCCCCCGCCGGACGGGTATCTTGAAAAACCTATTGATCGGAGCGCTCTGCTTAAAACCATCGCCGATATTCTCGAAGGTCGGAAAGCCCAGAAAACTCCGTTAGGGAATGGATAGAAATTCCTTTTCCCTCTTATGAGGCCATTTTATGAAACCGTTGTTTCAGGATAGAAAAGGCCATTTAAATGGACGGGGGGAAGAATTCCAGGTTCTCTTTGAGCACGTCCCGGCCATTATCGCCGTGGTAGACCAGGACTACCGGATCGTGAAGGTTAACCGCTGCTTCCAGAACGCCTTTGGTGATCAAGTGGGCCAGCTCTGCTATCAAGCCTATAAGGGCTTGCGGGAAAAATGCCGGAAATGCCCCGTGGAAAATACTTTTCTTAAAGGAACGGTTCAGGTCAGCGAAGAGATTGGGCGCTCCAAAGATGGACAAGAGATTTACTACCTGGTCTATTCCGCTCCCATCCATACCCGGCAGGGGAAAATTCAGTATGCCTTGGAGATGTCCGTCGACCTTACGGATAGAAAGAGCCTGGAAAAAAAACTTCTGGCGAACCAGGATTTTCTCAATAACCTTATCGAAAACTCCTTCTGCGGAATTGTGGCCTTGGATTCCCGGGGCAAAGTGATCGTATTTAATCGTTCGGCAGAACAAATATTCGGGTATAAAGCCGCCGAGGTTATCGGAAGCAAGAATGTCGAGCGATTTTTCCCCAGGAAAATTTCCCAAAATGTCCTGTCCATTTTAGAGAATAAAATGGGCCAAGAGATTTTACCGACGTCTCCGCAGGAAACTCGGATTCGCTCCAAATCCGGAGAACGGATTTCGGTTCGCTTCGCTGCTGTAACCCTATCGCGCAGGGGATCGCCCATGGGAGTCGTTGGCTTTTTCGAAGATTTGAGGCCTCTCAAAGTCATGGAGCGGGAAAAGCTCCAGGCGGAGAAACTGGCGGCGGTCGGCCAGACCATTGCCGGATTTGCTCACGGGATAAAGAACATCGTTACCGGCCTGGAGGGAGGAACTTATATTGTCCAGTCAGCCCTGAAGAAACAAGACGATTCCCTGATCCAAAAAGGCTGGGTAATGGTCGAAAGGAATATCGAAAAGATCTCCAGCCTGGTCAAAGACCTATTGAGTTATTCCAAGGATAGGATTCCAGAACTCCAATGGATCCATCCGAACGAATTGTTAGAAGAAGTGGGCACCCTTTACCGCGATAAAGCCAGCCAAAGCAAGATTCAACTTCTCCTTGACCTGAACCCCTGCATGGGTTTAGCTTATCTGGATCCCAGAGGAATTCATGCCTGCCTGACCAATTTGTTATCCAATGCTATCGATGCCTGTTGTGAAGATCTGGGGAAAGAACATCACCGGATAGTTTTGAGGACCCGGAGACGCGGGGATGATTCGATTATCTTCGAGGTGGAAGACAATGGAATTGGGATGACCGAAGAGGTCAAAAAAAGGCTCTTTACCAGTTTTTTCTCCACCAAAGGGACGAGAGGAACCGGGCTGGGTCTGCTGGTGACTCACAAGATCGTCCATGAACTCGGGGGCCGCATTTCCGTGGAGACAAACCCGGGCCAAGGGTCTCGTTTCTGTATCACCCTCCCCCAGGAAGAGTACCCAACCCCTCCAGATGATGAAGCCACCTCCCCTCAATCTTATTAGCTCGGGGCATGAAGGATAAAAGGGCAGAAGTTTGCCCCTGATTCTTCAGATTCTCGGCTTCTGCCTGCCCCTGACCTACTCCGTGGATGCTCGAAGGCATTCTCTCCTTGCTTCTGGGGGCCTGACGCACTCCCTGGGTGGACCTGTTGATTCTGGCTGGATTTTGTTTTATCTTTTCGGCGCTGGCTAAAAAAAGGGGTTAACAAAAAGATTTAAAAAGATTTTTGACTAAAACTCTCCAATATCAAAAACCCCCGATGATTTTTTGATTGACCAAAGTGATGAAAAAACCATACCATTTAAGAAAATGACTTCTAAAGTTTTCGGCTCTTAGAAAAGAGAAGTTCGCCGAGAGGGTAGCGTCAAGATCTCCTTTCTGATAAGGAAATTACTCTAAAAAAATAAAACCGGCGGCGGAGATAGGTGGACCACCTTTACAAAGAGAGGGCCAAAGCATGAAAAAGAGCGCTTGGCTAATGATGTTTTTTTCTTGGTGTTTTTTTCGGTGGTCAAAGTTGAGAATCCACAGGCTGCGCCGCGGGTCAGTGAAAACACGGAGGCCTGTCTCGGCTGCCATGCCACAGTCACTCCGGGAATCGTATATGACTGGCGAAGAAGTGATCACTCCTCGGTCATCCCGGAAGAAGCCCAGAAAAAGGGGCCAAAAGCCAAAAAGGTTTCTTCAGAAAAGCTCCCTGATAAATTAAAGGAAACGGTCGTCGGGTGCGCTGAGTGCCACACCTTGAATCCGGCAAAGCATACTTACTTCCTTCTCTTGAGTGCCCTGAGCGTCCTGGTTTGGGCAGCAGCGATGGGGACCGGGGGCTACCTCTTTGGCAATTTTCTCAGAGTCATTGTGATAGATATAAAACATTATTGGATCAAAGTCTTCTGGGTACTCGCGATTATAGGAGGATTGATCTGGGGGATCTACCGGTACCGTTCTAAAAGAAACAGGAAAGAAAATGCCAAAAAAGAAATCGAAGGCGGCAGTTATGGAAAGGGGAGTCGATAATCATTTTCAAAAAGCTTCCTGGTCGAATCTGATCATCGGCTTTTTCATGTCGGCCATGGCATTGACGATCAGCTCGACCAAGCCGCCATAGTAGATGTGGCTGCGTTCCTTGGCGTGGTAAAAAGCTAATATATCCCGGATAGAGCCCTTGCAGTTGGAGCAGGGCGCGCAAACGTATTTGGGGACGTCCTGAGGCTCGCTCTTGAAAGCATCCAGGATCTGTAAAAACTTTTTTCGGCTGCTCACCAGGGTGCGCCATTCCGCGAAATTGAAACCCGACATGATGGCAAATCCGGACCCTCCTCCGCAGCAATAGTTATCCACCCCATGGGGAGTCATTTCCCGGAATTTCGGGGCAATTTTCCGGAGAATGCGTCGCTGGGGCTCCACAATGCCCATGGCCCTAACCACATTGCACGGATCGTGAAGGGTGACCGGAAAATTGTTGCGGGAAGGATCGAACTTGAGGTTCCCGCTGCTTACAATTTCATCCAAAATCACAAATCCTGATTCGCGGGGAATGTTCAAATCCCCGGTCAGCACTCGATCGGCGATAACGGCGAGGGCTTTATGGGCATGCCCGCATTCGCCGATGATCATCTTTTTGACCTTCAGTTTTTTGGCGATCTCGGCGTGCTTTATTGCTACTCTGGCCATCTGTACATCATCATACCAGAGCCCATAATTCACCACATCGTACCCCAGCTCCTCGGAGGAAAAGGTCCAGGAGATACCGGCTGCCTGAAAGATGATGGCGAAGGCGCCCACATTTTCCGGCCAAGCCAGCACCTCGCCGGCATTGTGCAGGAGCAGGATATCGGCTCCCTCTTTATCCCAGGGAATCTCCAGCTTATAGCCGGTGATTTCCTCCATCTCTTCCTGGATGAAATCCATGCTGTCTTTGACCGCGATCGGATTCATCCCTGTAGTAGAACCCACCTTTAGATGCTGGAGTGTACCTTTTTCGTGGATCTCTTTGGGAGCAATGCCCATTTCCTGGGAAAAAAGTTTCCGGATCTCGTGAGCGATCAGGGCGTTATCGACACCGATCGGGCATACGCTGGCACAGCGGCGGCAAAGCGTGCAACGGTAAGCGAGTTCGGCAAGGCGGGCAACAGCGGTCCAGTTCAAATCAATATCCCCGGTAAGCTTGGAGGTAAATTTTCCACCGGGTTTGATGTATTTTTTATAAATCCGGCGTAAAACTTCCGAGCGGAAGGTGGGTCGGTAAATCTCCTGGCGCCCGCTCATCTCAAAGACCGGGCAGGCATCGGAACAGGTCTGGCATTTGGCGCAGTGCTCCATGGAGAGCAAAAGGGGCTGGAGAAAACCCCAGTTATTTTTTTTCTCGAAAAGTTTCTGCAGGCCGGACAGGAAAGCCCGAAGATATTTTTTCTCTTCTTCTTTATTTTGGGGTTGGGGAATGCCGATGGCGATCGTATCATCGAGGGAAGCCTCGATGTTGGCTATCTTCTCATCCTTCAGTTCGGAGAGGGTCAAGTTGTTAAAGTCCTCATAAGGTGGCGGCAGAGGAGGCAATTCATTGGCCTGAATGTGGCCCAAACGCTGGGAAGGTTTGGAAATAGCGGATGGTTTCATTAAGGTTTCTTTCATTTACTCCCCTTTGGCCCTGAGGTGGCGATATCCACCCAAGTCTTTTCCCCGTCTGCTCCGATATGGCCTGCAGCCCATGTCGGCTTGAAGCCCAGGTTCTTCAAAATCGATGCCTCGATTCGGCTCCCTTTTAAGTTCGGCTTATCTTCCCACCTCACGAAATGATACATGAAGTACTTCATGAACATATGAGACATATGGGTCATAGGGATATAAGCCATAACCAAGGAGGCTATCATAATCGTCCCTTTCCCCAGAAAACTACGAGAAGAAGTGTACCCCTCCGGCTGGCCGCCAAAAGTTAAAAGAGAATAAATGTAGGCTCGTGCCCCGTCAAAAGCATGGTCATGAAAAAGCCAGGCCAATAGGCCTGCTACAAAAAACAAAAAAAGGAAGGCGAGGTTGAAGTAGTCAGCAAAAGACGAATAGCTCTTTAATGCGGGATCGAACACCCTGCGGTAAATTAATCCTATACCGCCCACTGTTCCCATGGTCAATCCGACAAATCCAGCCAGGATCGTCAGATAATAAATCAAGGCCCTTAGAGTGCTGCCCCCTGCGGTAATTGGCGCCCCAAAAATCATAGCCACCGCGCCTACAAAAAGGAGGGCCAACGTGGCAAGCAACATATACAGGCCAAAATGAAAAGGAAAAGATACTTTCCAGAGCTGGCGATTCTCTTCCCAGATCCCGCGCAGGAATAAAATCTCCGGGATCATGAACTTAAGCTCATTGTAAAGAGAATTTTTCTTTTCCTTCTCCCACCAGTTTAATTCCTCCATGTAGGAACCGCCATAATCAGCTTTCTTTCCGACTTCGTGCTTAACGGGGTAGAGTTCCCACCTGAGATGAAGAGGAAGCTGCCACTGCCTGTAAACTCGCAGTCCCGCCGCGAGGAAAAAAACCACTCAACACACATATGTCAATAGATAAAGGTTCATAAAACTAACCTCCGCTAATCGGGGGAAGAATCTTAATCATATCCCCGTCATAAATCACGTCTTGTAACTTAAGAATCTCATCCCCCCGAACCAGGACTACAAAATAATTCAAAATTTCGTCTTTTTCCTTACGCAGGTAAGGCTTGAATGAAGGGACCTTCTCGGCGATTATCCCCAGAAGTTCTTTGACCGGCATGGGCCTTTTTAAATCAAGATCAATCTCTTCTTTACCGGAAAGCTCATCGAAGGGCTTAAAAAAACGAACCTTCATCGCTACCTCTCTTTGCGGGAATGATTTATTTTTTCCCGGAAATCGGAGGAAGTCAAGGGATTTAACCCCGCAACCCGCAACTTATTTTTTCTTCAGCTTTCCCGTGATATAAAAATACCCGTCTTCATCCATGCGGGCCATGTCGCCGGTATGCAGCCAACCCTGGCTCAGGGCGCGGGATGACTCTTGGGGCCTGTTCCAATAACCCTTCATCACTTGGGGCCCTTTGACGATCAATTCGCCAACTTCTCCCATTGGCATTTCCCTTGCGCCGTCAGCAACATCGATGATTTTGGCATCCGTGTCTGGCAATGGAATACCTATGGAGCCAATCTTGCGTTTCCCTAAAATCGGGTTGGCATGCGTAAGGGGTGAAGCCTCAGTCAGCCCGTATGCTTCGTTGATCTTCCTCCCTACTTTTCGTTCAAAACTTTGGAGAACTTCCTCGGGCAATGGCTCTCCTATAGACCAACAGATTTTGACCGAAGAAACCTTATGTTCGGCAATATCGGGGTTGGTGGAGAGTCTTTCGATCATGGTAGGTTGAGCCGGGAAAAAAGAGGGACGATGTTTTTTAAACATCGAGAGAACCTGGATGATTTCAAACTGAGGTAGGTGGATGCTCATAGCCGCGAAAAAAATAGGTAGATTCATGCCCATGGTCATCCCATAAGCCTGGTGAAAAGGTGGGACGGAAAGAAAGATTTCCTTCCCCTTTTCTAATTCCCCAATCCAAGCCGAAGCCTGCATGATATTGGCCACTAAATTCTGATGCGTCAAGAGCACACCTTTGGGGGGGCCCGATGTTCCGCTGGTGTATAGAATGAAGGCGACTTCTTCGGGGCTGCCTGGTATCTTATCCGTCGTCGATAAGTCAGATTGGCCGCGCCAGAGGAACTCTTTGAACAAATGAATATTCGGCTTCCGGGCCAACTTCACCTGGATCCCCCGCCCTTTGGCCGCCAGGTTAAAGAAAAAATCCCTGGGAAAGGGTAAATAATCCTTTACGCCTGTGATGACGAATTGTTTCAGCTTCGTTTTGGAAAAAATAGGATCCACCCGCCGCAAAACTAAGTCCAGGGCTACCAGGATCTCCACTTCCGCGTCATTGAGCTGCCGCTGCAATTCTTCTTCCTGATCCAGTGGATTAAAAAAAACCGGCACTCCCCCCGCTTTCAATGCCCCAAAAGCGCAGACGATCGTCTGGGGCATGTTGGCCAGCAGGATTCCCAATCGATCCCCTTGGCGGAAGCCTATTCCCCTCAGGGCATTGGCGAATTGGTTGGCGTGAGCCCGCAATTCTCTGTATTTAATCCTTCCCCCGAAGAAGAAGGCACCCGTTTTTTCGGGGAAGTGATCCGCGGCATCGTCCAGGATTTGCTGCAGAAGTATGTCAGGGTACTTTAGATTCTTAGGAACATGGGGATCGTAAAATTTTAACCAGGGCTTTTCCATTTTTATTTCCCTTTATCATAGGACGCAGATTCACCCTGTTAGATAGTAAAAATCTAACAGGGTGAATCTGCGTCTAAAAGGTTTTTCATCGGCGGCTTTCATCTAAGTACCAGCGTAAAAAACGGTCCAAACCTTCCTGTATTTTTGTTTGGGGCCGGTAATCCAACCGTTCGCTCGCTTTGCGGATGTCCGCATAGGTCCGCTCCACATCTCCAGGTTGGGCGGGGAGATATTCTACGCGGGCCCTTTTCCCCACTCGCTGCTCGATGGCCTGGATCAACTCCGCAAGGGAGATCGTCTGGGACTCCCCGATGTTATAAATTTCATATCCATGTTCTTTAATCAGGGCTCCCATCGTTCCGGCAATGGCATCGTCGATGTATGTATAGTCCCGCCGGGAACTTCCGTCCCCGAAAAGGGCGACTTTCTTTCCCTGATGGATCAACCGGGTAAACTGATGAATCGCCATCTCCGGGCGCTGCCTTGGCCCATAAACCGTGAAATAACGAAGGCAGGCAACGTCTATCTCGTAAAGATGGTGGTAGGTATGGCAGATAAGCTCGCCCGCTTTCTTGGTGGCGGCGTAGGGAGAAATGGGATTGTCCACCGGGTCTTCTTCGGCAAAGGGAACTTTCGGGTTGTTCCCGTAGACCGAAGAGGAAGAGGCAAAGACCAACCGGCGTACTCCATGTTTTTTGCATGCTTCCAGAAGGTTAAGGGTACCGCGAATGTTCACATCGGCGTATAAAAGCGGGTTCTGAATGGAAGGACGAACCCCGGCCCGAGCAGCGAGGTGGGCCACAATTTCAATTTTTTCTTCGCGAAAAACTTTTTCCAGGATTCCTTCATCCCGCAGATCGCCTTCCACCAACCGAAACTTTGGGTTTTGAAGGGCGCGGGTCAGGTTTCGCCGTTTCAAAGCAGGGTCGTAAAAATTATCGAAATTATCTAAACCAATGACCCGGTTTCCCTCGGCCAGCATGCGTTCCACCAGATGAGAACCGATAAAACCCCCGCCGCCAGTGACTAAACAATTCATAATCTTCCCCCTCTACCTTCACCCACGACTCTTCTCCTCCAAGGGGGATTAAGCCTGGCTCTGGATGTCCAAAGGACTCCCGTTGGTAAATAATTTTTCAACTTACCGGATCACTTCCTTGTCTTAAGAATACTCTTAAAAAAAGAAACATATTTACTGACCATAAAATTAAAAAAACTCCCCGCGAAAATTCCCAAGAGACTGGAAAAAATATACCAGGGACTCTTCCCCATCTGAGCATATTCCATTAAAAAGTGCATGATACCGATACGGACGCCGAACCCTATCGAGCAGCGCAGGGCGAAAGAAATGTATCCAGCATAAGCCTTTTCTTTGGGCCCGGTTTGAAGCGGCCAGATCCGATTAAGGTTATAATTCCAACTAACGGCAATAAAAAAAGCGAAAAGGGCTGCAAAACGTGGATCAAAAGATAATAATTCTACGAGACTCACTAGAACACTCGTATCGACCAATAGACCCGAAAGCCCGACAAGGCAAAATTTTATAAACTGAATAATATGCGGGTATTTGTAACCATAAAGTCTCCATAGATGCAATAGATATTCTTTCTTTACCTTTGAATCTAATTTACTCGTACCGAACTGTCTGTCGCTAAAAACAATGGGTATTTCTTGCAATCGAGAATTAGTTTTTACAACAACTTCAAGAACTATCTTCCAACCTATTGGATCAAGTTTTATACCCTCGAGTATATCTTTTCTTACGGCCATAAAACCACCAGTAGGATCTGAAAGTTTTGCTAGCCCTCTTGCAAGAAACCCTGATGATCTACTTATAATTTTTCTCCTTAAAGACCAATTTTTACAACCTCCTCCGGATATATACCTACTCCCTACGGTTATATCGCATTGCCCGTGAATAATCGGGTTTATCATTTCCGGAATTTTCTCAATGGGGTGACTCAAGTCAGCATCCATTACTAAACATATATTTCCCTTGGCTAATTCAAAACCCTTTATTACCGCTGTTGCAAGTCCTCTTTCATTTTTGCGTACATGCACTTTAACAGGGTATTCATTCGCTAATGATTGGGCCACATAGGCGGTACCATCAACAGAATCGTCATCTATTACCAATATTTCACCCGTGATGCCTTCATCTTTAAGAATTTGAGAAATTTTCGGGATAATTTTTTTTACATTCTCATTTTCATTATAAGTGGGTAAAATAATAGATAATTCCATATCAAAGCCTTTTGATAAAAATTTTTAAATCGTTTTTTCTTTAATGGAAAATGGTCTAGATTTTTAAATTAAGCTACTGACTCACCGCATCAGTAATCGGATGAGTATAAGCCGCAAGAACCTACTTCTCATTGCGCATTTTTCAATCTACATTCCACCATGAGTAAGTTCCCCAATCACCTCAATATGATAAGTCTGCGGAAACATGTCCAAAGGCTGAATTCGCTTAACATTATAACCCAGGGCGATCAGTCGGGTCAGGTCTCGGGCCAGGGTCGGTTGTTCACAAGAGACATACAGGATCTTGGGGGGACGGAGAGATGCTAATAGATCGAGAGTACCGCGGGCCCCGGACCGTGGCGGATCCAAAACCACCACATCCACCGAATCGATTTCTCTTAAAACCAACTTGATTCCTTCTTCTGCGCTGGCCGCGATAAATTGGCAATTGGGAAGGTTGTTCTGCCGCGCATTCTCTGCGGCATGTTCAATGGCTTGCGGGTCCTGATCTATGCCCCAGACCTTCCAGGCCCGTTGGGCCAGAGGAAGGGTCAAGTTACCCGACCCGCAAAAAAGGTCGAGTACCCTTTCCTGACCCGTGAGACCCGCCCATTCCACGACCTTCCGCATCAGGTTCCAGTTTTGGTAAGGATTAACTTGAAAGAAAGATTCCCCACTGGTCTGGATATGGAGCCTCTTCTTCTACCTGCACCTTTTCCCCCGGGGCCGTGAAAGGGACGAAGACCACTTTCCCGTTAACCCGCCCCATCCCTCGGCCGCCATAAACCATCTTTTCAATTTCCACAGTAAGAGAACGGCTCATCTTTTATATCTATTTGCCACAGAGGTCACAGAGACCACAGAGGATTAAATGAAATATAACAAATTCTGCATTGCCCATAAGGACACTGAAGTATCAAAAATTGCAAACCGGATTTTTTCTTATGATCAAACTGGTAAATATTTTATTTCCATTCCGTATTTTGATTGTTGGATTTTATTTTATCTCTGTGCTCTCTGTGTTCTCTGTGTTCTCTGTGGAAAAAAATTTAGGGTCTTTTGCCTTGCAGACCCTTAAAGCCTGTGCATTTCCAGATCGGGTGAGTCCGGATCGGAGAAGAATTGCGCCGGACAATGAGAGGTTCTAATTTTTCACAGGAATTAAAAAGTGATTCCAGACCTTGGGGTAGCTCGTTTTCCCCATCGGTAAAAAAGATCGCCTGGCTGCCGACGGATGGTTCATTAGCCTTTGAAAGATGGTGGATTCTCTGGGGGTTGTCCCATAGGTAGACGCGATATTTCCCCTGGGTATAGAACATCCCCTCCCCCATTAATTGGTAACGCGGCGCCAGGAGAAAAATATCACTTTCCTGTTCCATCGTTCGGGCTATCTCTTTAATCCTTTCACCAAGAATGCGCCATCCATAAAGCTGGCTCGTAGGGTCCTTCTTGGCCTTGATCGGTACAACGGGATAAATGGGTTGAAGATGGGCTAAAAATGTGATCAGCAAAGCGGTCAAACCAGCTGCCCAGGCAAAACCCTTTTTAGCTTTTTTCCATTTCGACCACTCCTCGCTACCAATCCCGGCCAGAGCGACGACAGCGGAAAAGTACGCCAGGGCCGGCCAGTTGGCCTCCACTTTTGATCTTAAGCTCGTGACGGCAAAGAACAGCAGAATCGGGGCCGATGTCCAGAAGAGTAAAAGAAGGTTCTTTTTCTGCTGCCGAAACCCTTCGATTCCGCTTTTCGCCATGGCCCAGATCACCGCCAGGAACATTAACGGCGATACCAAGCCGGCTTGCCCGCCCCAATATTCCCCAAAATGTTTTAGCCCGGCCGCTTTTTTAATTTCCAGCCCGTGGGAGATCTGGAAACGAAAGGAAACCCAATCATGCTGGGCATTCCAAAAAATAACCGGGGAGAATACCAACAGTCCGAGCAGCAGGGCCAGGTAAGGCTCTTTGCGCCGGAGCCACGCCCTTCCTTCCTGGGAGGAAAACAAAAAACCTAAGATACACGGCGCCAGGAGAACCATGGTGTATTTGGAGAACAGACCGAGCCCGAAGGAAAGGCCTGTCAGATACCACCAAGAGCGCCTGCCGGAATCAACGGCTTTATAAACGCCAAATATGGCCAGGGCCCAGAATAAACCCTGAGGTCCATCCGGCGTAACAATCACGGCGCCGGTAGATGCGAGCAAGCTGAGGTTCATCAATAGGGCCGAGTAGAAACCTGCCCGCTCGCTGCCGAACATCTTTGTTCCCATGCGGTACAAAAGGACCGTCAGCAGAACCCCGATAAACACCCATCCCAGGCGGACGCCAAACTCTCCCTGCCCCGCGATGGTCGTGAACAAGTGGATCAGAAAGCCCACCATCGGCGGGTGATCATAGTAACCCCACTGTAGATTCCGTGACCAGGTATAATAATAGGCCTCATCCGGCGCCAACTCCACCCATTGAATATAAAACAGGCGGAAAATCGTTGTGACGGCTAATAGGATCAGAATGGCCTTATGATAATTTTTTTCTAATGCACTCGAACGACTCTTGGACATCATCGTGGTTTAAGTCCTACCCCAATTCTCTTTTGTTTTTTTTATTCGAGCCAAAATGGATTATGTTTTCTCCTTCTCTTGCCCTGTTTCAGAGGCTTTTAACCTTTTGAAGCTACATCTTTTTTATATGCTATTTAACTCGCGGCGGCAACCTCAATTTTCACATTCTGTCTTTGTTGTTTTGAATCAACTTCCCCTATCCTGATAAATAAATCTCTTGTTTTCGGTTGGGATTTAGTATAAAGTTACTTCTCATCCTCAAAAACCATTTCATCGAAATATTCTGATCATGGCCAGTTCTCAAATCAGTGCCTTCATGAGAATTATTGGCATCCCGTTGGCGTATTACCTTATCCGCTTCTACCTTTCGCTGGTTCGGATTCGGGTTGTCAATGAGGACACCCTTTTAAACCACCTGAAAAACGGTGGAAAAGCCATCGGTGCTTTTTGGCATCAACGTTTTTTCGGGGCTATTGGTTATGCCAAAAAGTTCAGTACCCTTGCGCCTTCCGTCATCATCAGCCAGAGCCGGGATGGAGAAATGATCGCCAGAGTGGCCATACGCCTTGGCTTTCGCCCTGTTCGGGGTTCCAGTTCCCGCGGGGGAAAGGAAGCTCTCGCCGCTATAATAAAAGACCTGGCACTTAATCCCATCGCTGTTCATGCAGTCGACGGCCCCCAAGGACCGAAGGGTGTCGTAAAGGCAGGGCTGATTCGGATGGCCCAATTATCCCGAGCGGCCATTTTCCCGGTATACATTTCCGTAGATCGTGCCTGGATCATGCGCAGTTGGGACCGGTTCTTGATCCCTAAACCCTTCAGCCGGATTCTCATTCGGTGGGGAGATCCAATCTTTGTTCCGGAAAATATAGATGCAGAAACATTCGAGGCCATCCGGCTGGATATTGAGAGTGAGATGATTCAAGGCTATGCGCAGGATGATCTAAACTGGGGGTGGGCAAGGCCCCTATGAGGGCTTGGAGCCATCTTAGACGGCAACGTTTGCTCCCTTCTCAGCCTTGGCACTTCTGAGATGGCCCTTGAGGCGGATACAAAAAGTGCCAAAATGGTTAGGGTATTGCGCTTCCAAGTATTGCTTGTAGCTTTCAATGACTTCAGATGTTGGCACCATCGGCTATCTTTTTAAATAACGCAAAAAAACATCCGTGGTGAGGGGCGCGCGGATTTGTCCCCGCGTCGCACCCCCCCACGCGGTTGGGCCTGTTGGAAACTGCCCGAAGAGACCGGCTTGCCACGGTCGTTTACCATGGTGTCTTGTAGTGCTCCGATCGCAATGAGGGCGCGTCTTACTTCCTCCACGCCTTCAGGCGGCAAAGGCGCCTGCGGCAGTAGCGGAGCGCCGACGGCGTAACCCTGTAGCTCGAGCCCGCCTTTGATGCATGCCGCGAGGTTGTATTTGGCGAAGGCTTGATTTAATGCCCAGAGCGGACGCTGACGTTCCATCGCAGCGGCCCAGTCCCCGCGCCTACATATCTCGTATAGCTCCACACTCTGTCGCGGTGCGATACAGGCCGGTCCTGCCATCCATCCGACGCCGCCAATCAGCATGACGCAAGCCGGGATGTGCGAGGAGGCAGCGAAGACTTTCATGCGCCCTTCCACCTTGTTGAGGTTCCTGGGCGATCCTCCTCATCACGTTGAAACGTGGAGTCCAGACCCTTCAAGAATCCCTTCATCTCCCGCATGGGACGAAGCGGCACCAGCTCAATGCGATCGTCAAAGCTGATGACTTGTAGTCTGGTCCCCGGCCTCAGTCGCACCCGCTCGCGCACCTTTCGCGGAATAACAACCTGGTACTTGGGTGGCACCGTGACTATATCCATATCGATCTCCTTTTTGTTTTACATATATCAGATCGATATGGCATTGTCAATGGCCCGACGTTGCTTGCCCCCTTTCACTTTTAAATTTCCTTGGTATTTTCGAACCCAGAGAGGCAGGAAGATACTTCGTTTGGCCAAGGAGGCAGTTGTTCGTTCCTTGGATTTTTGATCACCTCAAAAGCGTATTTTTAGGGTCAAAAATGAAGGTTTAAGGCAAAAAAACCTCCCTTTTTAAAAAATTTTTCCTGCAATTCCAAATTGTTACGTAGGTCCGACCCGGACTACGGGAGACGAGATTCTCGCAAAAGCGAGGCAGTGTAAAGAAACTTCAGTTACGAGACACTAGTACCCACCTTTGATGTATTTCCCAAGTTGCTGAATAGTGAATTCCTGATCTGAGATGATCTGCTTAACCACATCGCCGATAGTCACGATTCCGATCAACCGTTCATTTTCTAAGACCGGTAAATGGCGGACGCGCTTAGCTGTCATCAATGCCATACAGTCTTCAATGGTGCTTTGAGGCTCTATGTAAAGTACTTCATGAGTCATCAGTTCGCCAACAGTTGTATCCTTAGAAAACCTTCCCTTAAGGATTAGTTTGCGGGCGTAATCGCGTTCTGAGAAGATGCCAACTAGATTCCCTTTGTCTACAACCAACAAAGCCCCCACATCTTTCTCAGACATTACTTGCAATGCTTCATATACAGTTGCCTGTGGGGCAATAGACCAGATTTTGTAACCTTTAGTCTTCAATAGTTGTCCGACGGTAGTCATTACTAGTTTCTCCTTTCTTTAATAGTTGCCTTAGGCGAACATTGAATACATTGATCCGCATAATATGCGGAACATTGGCTTCCGATCCGTATAACATACCGTTGATAGGGCGAATACTACTGCGATAATCCCTTCAATATCAGATACTTACGTCCCTTGTTGCTTTTTATCGTGGCGTCTTATGCGGATCGGCATAAAACCATCTTGTTCCATTTCAAAGTCCGTCGACCGGGCTGCGAACTCCAGCCGGTCCCCGGTTGAGGACATGGGTATAGATCATCGTCGTCTTCACGTCGCTATGGCCCAAAAGTTCCTGCATCGTACGGATGTCATATCCGTTCTCAAGCAAATGCGTAGCGAAGGAATGGCGGGAGCGCAGGGCTTCGCGCAGACGGTCCAGGAGTTTCGGTTTTACGGTGGCCCCAGGCGCATGGCCCGGGTATCGTCCAACTTGGGTCGAAGTGAACTGGATGGAATTAGCCTCTGGCATGGGCCTTCCTCCTTCGATGCAGACAAGCAGAGATTATCACAAAGACCCTTAAAAATCCAATTTTCTTTGGTCTTTGCTTAACCGGGTTTTCGCCCTCACGCTTATCCTCTCCCCCAACGATAGAAAAAGGAGGGTGTTAAAACTTTTTGAAATAATCCTTCACGGAAGCAAGAATTTTAAGCTCGCTATCAGAAGATTATTTGGATTGATTTTGACCGGAGTTTTTCGGGGGGTAATTCCGGTATTGCCAGCGGATCTTGATCATCATTTTCAAAGCATTCAACATGATTTTACGGTTGAAGGTGGACTCCCCCGCTTTTCGTTCCTCGAGGATGTACGGAACCTCTTTAATCCTGAATCCTTGTTTATACGCTTTATATAAAACCTCTTCCACAACCGAAGGCCCTTGGGACATGACCTGATCGAGGTCGATGGCTTCCAGAACTTGCCGGCGGAAGACCCGGTAGCCGGAAGTACAATCCCGCACCGGCAGAGGGAGAATCAAACGGATGTAAGCATTGGCCATACGGGTAATCCATTGCCGCAAAAAATGTCTCCCCCGTTCCCCGCCTCTTTCCACCAGGCGGGAACCGATCAGCAGGTCACAATCCTCCATCTGGCTCAGGAAATGTAAGAAGGCTGGTGGAAAAAATCAGCATCCATCTCAATCCCAAAATCAACTCCCTGCGACACGGCATATTGAAATCCCACAATACCCGCCGTCCCTCGCCCGCGTTCTTTCTGGCGCAGAATCAGGTGGACCCTCGCATCTTCCTGCCGCAAACGTTCAACGATGCCCGCGGTCCCATCCGGGGAATTGTCATCCACCACCACGGCCCCAATGTCCGGCCCCTGCTGGAGGATCTCCCGCAGAAGGCTTTCGATATTCAGGGCCTCATTATACGTCGGCACCATGGCCATGGCTCTCATGGAGACCCCTCCACCTGCCTGGTAATCTTTCCCAGCGAAAGATTCCCGGCGAAAACCAGAGCAATGCCCAGGGAAGTTTCCATCAAAAAAGAAAGGGCATGCAGGATGATAGCATATCCTAAGGCCTCCTCTTTGCTCACCTGAAAGGACATCACCACGAGCAGGACCAGGTAATGAAAAGTTCCGATGGACCCCGGAGAAGACGGGATGATCTTGGCGAAAGCGGCAAATACCACCGCCATCACTGCGGCTTGAAACGGAAGAAACAGGCCGCAGGCCAAAAGAATCATGTAGGCCACGCAAAAAACCATAACCCACATCGACAGAATGGCCGCGGCAGCGTAAAAGATGTAGCGCCCCGTGATCACTCGCAAACCCTGGAAGATATTGTTTAGTATCGCTTGGATCTTTTCTTGGAATCGGCCGGGAAGAAATTGTAAAAGCCGGTGGATCCAACCTAAAAATTTTTCTTCCCGCCGCAACACGATGAAGAGAAAAATGATTACGCTCATCGCCGCCAGTCCCACTAACATTCCGCCGGTCCGCAGCCAGGGAGGAAGCGATACGAAAGGCAAAAGAATGATTAGGAAGACCGTCAGAATCAGGATATCCAGAAGGTGTTCAACGGCTACGGTGGAAAGGCAAAGGGTTTTGGGAAGCTTCTCCCGCTCACCCATTAAATAGCCCCGGGCCAATTCTCCCATTTTGGCCGGTAAGAGGTTATTGACCATCAAACCGATGATCAAGACGGTGGTCGTGGAAATCACCCGCAGGTTTTTCTTCGCCGGCAAGAGCAAATACCGCCACCCCGTCCCTTTCAGGAAAAAGCAAGTCAGCTGGCCGGCTATCGCCGGAATGAAAAACAAAAAATTGACTGATTGCAGAGCTGCCCAGAGGGCGTTGAAATCAATTTTTCTTAGGGAAAGGTAGATAGCCGCAGCACTGATAATTAATCCGATAAAAAATTGAAGATGCGTTCGCAGGTTAAAGGCCATCCGGTTTTAAGCCCTTCTTTTCCGCTGGCTCTGGGGAAGCAAGGCGCGGATCTTGGCCATCACCTCTTCCGCCTTAATGGCTTGCATACAATTCGGGGCAACCTGGCACCTTCTCCGGTAGCAGGGCGCGCAGGGGAGAGAAGAAATGATTTTTCCCCCCTTCCGTAAAGCTCAATCTCCTGGGCGCAGGTCGGCCCAGCGGGCTGTATTCTTGGCATCCCGGGCAGCTCCGCTTAAACTTGCAGGGCCGTTCCCCGAGGAAATACCGGCAATCCAATCTCCAGGAGTTCATGACAAACTTCGTTCCAATGAAAAATGAAAATTGAACAAATTAATTTGGACACAGATTTCCACAGATAACCACAGATAATTATTTTTTTGCATTTAATATTTTAATATCTTAATAATCTGTGTTCATCCGTGTCCAATAAATAAATTCCTATACTATAATATAAATTTAAAATGCCAATTGTTTTTCGTCTTCATTTTGCATTTTGCATTGCTTTATTTTTTCTTGTCGGGTATCCAGTCAAAATTATGGAATTGCATGGTAAAGGTTCCCCGCCCCTGGCTCAACGAGCGCAAGTTTGTGGAATATCCAAACATCTCCTTGAGAGGAACAAAGGCATCTACCACGCTAACTTTTCCTTTCGGCTGAATCTGCTCGATCCGGCCTTTGCGGGCGCTTAAATCCCCGATGACCTCTCCCAAAAATTCCTCCGGCACGACCACTTCGGCCTTCATGATCGGTTCGAGTAAAACCGGCTGAGCTTTCCGGCAACCTTCCCGAAAAGCCATAGCAGCAGCCACTTGGAAAGCCAAAGGCGTGGATTGGGCCTCACGGAACGTTCCGCCTAAGAGCTTGACCTGTAAATCCACCATAGGATATCCGGCCACCACACCGTTCGTGGTGGATTCTCTGACCCCGGCTTCGATGCTGGAGAAGAACTCTTCGGGAACAGTCCCGTCAGCAGAATTCCGGCTGAATTCGATCCCTGTACCCCGCAATCGAGGCTCCACCTGCAGGCGCACATGCCCGAAATGCCATACCCCTTCAATTTCCCTTTCGAACTTTCCTTCTCCTCCCGCGGCCCGGGTGATGGTCTCACGGTAAACCACTTGCGGCTTGCCTACATTTACCGCAACGTTGAAATCTTCCCGCAGCCTTCTGACAACCACTTCCAGGTGCAGCTCACCCATCCCAGAAATGACGGTTTGTCCCGTGTCTTCATCGAACTTCACCCGAAAGGTAGGATCTTCGTCAACGAACTTTTGCAGGAAAAAATCGAGTTTTTCCTGGTCGGGCCGGGATTTCGGTTCAATGGCCACTGAGGTAACCGGTTCATAGAAATCGATCCTTTCCAGAGTGATCGGATGGAATTCATCGCAGAGCGTATCTCCTGTGGCTGTTTCTTTTAAGCCGGCCGCGGCCACGATGTCCCCTGCCCGGACCTCCTGGATTCTTTCCTTTTTATTGGCATGCATGCGGAAGATGCGGGCCACCCGCTCCCGTTTCCCCTTGGTGGAATTATAAACCTCCTGTTCGGGCCGCAGGATTCCGGAGTAAACCCGGAGATAGGTCAACTTCCTTCCTTCATCGGTAATGATCTTGAAGGCCAGAGCCGCAAAAGGTTCCTGGTCGAGGCTGCGGCGGGTTTCGGGCTGGCCGGTTTTGGGATTAACCCCGGCGACCGGGGGGACGTCCACGGGGGCCGGAAGAAAATCCACGACCGCGTCCAGAAGCGGCTGGATGCCCTTATTACGTAGGGCCGCCCCGCACAGGATGGGCACGAGGTCGAATTTCAGCGTGGCTTCCCGCAAAACGGCTTTGATCTCTCCGGGGGAAATTTCCTGCCCGGACAAATACTTCTCCAGGAGAGGATCGCTCCTCTCAGCCAGGGTCTCCCAAAGCCTATCCCGGTACTTCTGAGCATCGGGAAGAAACTCCGCCGGGATTTCCATTTCTTGAAAGGTGGCCCCCAGCGCCTCCTCGTCCCACACGATTGCTTTCATTTTGATCAGGTCGATGACCCCCTGAAAGCGTTCTTCGGCTCCCAAGGGAAGCTGGATGATGGCGGGATGAGTCCCCAGCTTCTCCTTCATCGTCTCCACGGACCAGAAAAAGTTCGCCCCTACCCGATCCATCTTGTTGATGAAGGTCAACCGGGGGACGCGGTATTTATCCGCTTGGTGCCAGACCGTTTCGGATTGAGGCTCCACTCCGCTCACCGCGTCAAAAATAGCCACGGCCCCATCCAACACCCTCAGGCTCCGTTCCACCTCGATGGTGAAATCCACATGGCCGGGTGTATCGATGATGTGAACTTCGTACCCTTTCCAGGGGCAGTGGGTCACCGCGGACGTGATCGTGATGCCCCGCTCCTGCTCCTGAGGCATCCAGTCCATAACCGCCTCTCCGTCGTGGACCTCGCCCATTTTGTGGGACCGACCTGTGTAGTATAGGATGCGCTCGGTAACCGTGGTCTTTCCCGCATCGATGTGGGCCATGATTCCGATGTTGCGAATTCGATTTAACCGACCTTTAGGTGCAGCCATTGTTTTTATTAATTATTCACCGCAGAGCACGCAAAATTTTAAAGACATCGTATGCCACAGAGGTCACCGAGAGCACAGAGAAAGGAAATCAAATATGGAAAAACCCAAATCGAAGTTTTTGTTTTAATCTGTAAAAATTTATTTGTCTCTGTGGCCTCTGTGTTCTCTGTGGCTAAAGAATCTTAAAAATATTTTTCCCGCAACCCTCTAGAGAGTTCAGAAAGAAGGCCCATGGCCTTTTCCGCATCTTCCACGGACATCAGCCCCATGCCGCAACTGGTTGTCAGCAGGCACCTTTCCCGCAAAATTTCCGCGCTGATTCCCTTGTCGCTCAGTTCCCGAAACCCTATCTCCAGCTTTTCCCTAAGGACCTCAACCGTCTCCTTCCCCGTAAACTCCGAGGTAGGAACAATCCCCCAAGCCAAAACACCATGGCGTGAAAGAAAATTATTTAGCGCCTCGGGGTAGAGGGAGAAGCGTTCCAAGAATCCCCAGGCATCGAAATTGATGATGTCCGCCTTTGTTCTCAGGAGTAAGGACCAATCTGTATTCCCGCAGCAGTGTACCCCTACCCATACGCCCTGGGCCTGAAATTCTTCGATCATTTCATTTAACCGTCCGGTAATGGTCGCAGTATCCACGCTAAAAAACGCCGACCCATATCCTGATAGTCCCGGTTCATCAATAAAGAGAATAACTTCTTCACCAATCGTCTTCATCCTTTGGATGATCCATCGGCCCCGCAGCAACAAGCCTTTCATTATGGCATCAAAGGCGACCTCATTGTGGATGATGTCTTTCCCGTAATTGTCCTGGAGTGACAAACCAAAGGTAATCGGTCCGACGATCTGTCCTTTGAAAAATCGCAGGGGTAAATGTTGATTTTCTTTAAGATATCGAACCATCCCTTCCAAGCCGCCCGCATAGGCCGCCGGAATAGGATAGGAGTTCGCGTCACCGGTCAAATAATAATTATAAACCTTCTCTAATTCCCGGGCCCCATCAAGAGCGGTATCGAAAAAAACCTCCCCTTTCCCTTCTTCAACTTTCAAAAAAGGAAGTCCGGGACTGACCTGAACGGTCATACTTTCCAGAAAACTATGTTTCGGAAGCTGGGGCCAGAAGGGAGTTTGGGGCATGGTCCGGGCAATGAGTGCGCAGGCTCTTGGCACATCGGCATGAGGTAAACTTCCAACCCCTGTGGCCAGAAAGCAGGGAAGGAATTTTTTTCTGTCGTCCTTTTCCATAAGAATACGGGAAACACATTGATTTTTTTGAAATTTCATAGTAGGAAATTTCCGTTACCTTGTCAATATAAAACCAGGAACGCATGGGCCTGAAAAGGGCTGCCGGAGCGCAATTCGGATAAGTGCAAGGGGGATGTGAAAGAGGAATGTTCTTTCTGCAATTGCCGCTTAATTGTGGTCCGGGCCCAGGGGCCAGGGCAAAGCCCCATAAAAAAACTGGGGTAAATGAAAAGTCGATAGATGGGGTAGTCCATACCTGCAATCGACACCAACCCGCTCAGAATCGGAGGAATTTTAACTGGGGCTCTCCGTGCCCCAGAAGATCTTCACCCCGGATGGGTAATGTGTTAGCAGGGTTGCTTATTTACTTGCGTAAATATTCCAAAAACATTAAAATTTTTTTGATTTCATCCTTTTTCGGGGGCCGCCAAGTAGCCATGGGAGAAAAATACGTAACGAAAGAAAATCGCTTAAGGGCTCTCAAAAAAAGCGGAAAATTTGAGGAAGCCGAAAAAGAAATCCAGGAAGGCCTGCGGCAGAACCCAGAACACACCCTGCTCAAAACCAGCTTGGCCGATCTGTACCTGCGCCAGGGTCGTTTGATCGAGGGGAGAATTTTGGCCGAGGAGGTCTTGGCGAATGATCCTCAGCATCCGCAAGCCTTGGCCGTCCTGGGTGATTTTTTTTTAATGGAACACTCCCCCCGCCAAGCTTGGGAGTGCTACCGACAAGCTTCTTTTCGCGACCCCAGGCCTTACCTAATCCTCAAAGCGGCCCGCGCTCTCAAGGGAATGGGAAATTTCGCCGAGGCCTTGCAGGAGCTGGAAAAAGTTCTCGTTGTCCAGCGGGAAAACTTTCCGTTCCTGAAAGAGAAGGCTTTGATTCTCAACCGCATGAAAAAGTTTGACCAGGCCCTGGACTGTTACGAAAAAATAAAGGAACTTCGCCCCGATGACCGCTTCGTCCAGAAGGAGATCATGCGCCTGCGGGCGCGCACCCGGCCGCAACCCCAGGTCCTTAAAGAACTCGAAGCGGTCGCCAGCATGGACTCGAAGAAAGATGATCCTCAAATTCACGGCCTTCTGGCCCAGAAGCTGAAAGATGCCGGGATGATCCGGGAGGCTGTGGCCGAATATGTTGCGGCTTCGGCCCTGGAACCCGGTAATCTTTTTTTCCTCAAACAGCAGGGATTCTGCCACTACCGTCTGAAAGATTATACCCAGGCCATTCATTGCTTGGCGGAAGCCTTCCACCGGGACCCCCAAGATATCGCGGTCCGGAAAACTCTGGAGAAAAGCTTTGAAGCCCAGGGAAACCTGGCGGAGTTTCTGAACCTCTTGGAGGAAACCTTCCGGCAGCACCCTCGAAGCAAGTTCCTTTTAGGGACGATTAAAAAAATTCGCCGCAATCTGAAATTAGCCCCACCCCCTCACCCCACCCTCCCCCCTTGGGGAGAGGGAAAGGGTGAGGGGAATAAAAACGTTAGAAGAAAATTCTCAGACTGAAAGATGTAAGAATCTCAAGGTTGCCAAAAGGAAATTGCTATACAATGAACCTAAAACTTTCTGAGGAGCCCGGATGAAATCCTCAAGGCCTCCCGAACCGGCAGACGGGGAAGAGCGTTTCCTTCAGGCGCAATCCCTCATGGAGAGAGTCTTCGGCTTCCGGGATTTTCGCCCCGGGCAGGGAGAGGTTCTCGATTCTATTCTTGCGGGTGAGGATACGCTGGTCGTCATGCCCACCGGAGGGGGGAAGTCCCTCTGCTATCAGCTGCCGGCCCTGGTCCTGCCCGGTGTGTCCCTGGTCATATCCCCCCTCATCGCCCTGATGAAGGACCAGGTGGATACCTTACGCGTCCGGGAACTTCCGGCCGTTTCCATCCATAGCCTCATGAGTATCGAGGAACAGGAAGAGGCCTTGGAAAAGATCCCCCTGGGAGCCTACAAGATGATCTATGTCTCCCCAGAACGTCTGCGGAACGGCCCGTTCATAAGCGCCCTGAAGAAACAGCCCGTATCGATGGTGGCCGTAGACGAAGCGCACTGCATCTCCGAGTGGGGACATGATTTCCGACCTGATTATCTGCGGATCGGCCAGGCCCTCGACTGGTTGGGCCGGCCGCAGACCATTGCCCTCACCGCTACAGCGACCGCGAGGGTCCGGGAAGATATCATCACCCAGCTGAAGCTCCGGGCTCCGCGGCAGTTTATCACGGGCTTCGACCGGGAGAACCTCTTCTGGGAGGTCTCACCCGTAAGGGGTGCCAAAGAAAAGCTGCCTCTGCTTACCCGGCGGCTGCAAAGCTTTTCCGGTGGGGCGATCGTTTACACGGGAACGCGGAAGAGCGTGGAATCCATCGTCGGCCACCTGAGGAACCAGGGAGTTACCGTAGACGGATATCACGCCGGGATGGAAGATGAAGAACGCACCCGGGTACAGGAAGAATTTTTGGAAGGCCGCCTGAACCTCATCGTAGCCACCAACGCTTTCGGCATGGGCATCGACCGCTCGGACATCCGCATGGTCATCCACCATCAAATACCGGGAAGCATCGAGTCCTACTATCAAGAATCTGGACGGGCCGGCCGTGACGGTGAGCGGTCCGCCTGCCTTCTTCTTTTCGCGCCGGCAGACCGCCGTCTCCAAGAGTTCTTCATCGAAGCCAGCTATCCCGCCCCGGAAGTTATCCTGGCGGTTCACCGCACGCTGCTGCAGAGGCCGGAAGACCCGATCTGGTTGACCTACCGGGAAATCGGGATGCTCTGCCAGCCGCCAGTGGCTGACGTGGCCGTGGCTTCCGTCCTCAAGATCCTGGAAGAGGCGGGGGTGGTGCACCGCCTCCATCGGTATGAGAACCGGGCCGAGCTTTATCTCCGGGTCCGGCCGGCAGCCATCCTCCAATCCCTGCCGAAAAAATTTTCCGCCAAAGCGGCTTTTCTGAAAATCCTCGGCGGCCACTATACGGATGAAGAGCTACTGGAAGGAATTCAGTTCCTCCCGGTCGAGATGGCCGCCAAAGCCGGCCTTTCCAAAGAGGCTTTCCGGAGATTGATAACGGACCTGGAAGAAAGGGGGGAGGGAGCGTATATTCCCCCTTTCCGGGGCAGGGGCCTCCGTATGCTTTCGCGCCTGTCCTCTGCCGAGCTGAAAATTGATTTCCAGAAATTGCAGCTCCGCAAGGCCCACCAGCTGGAAAAGCTGGATCAGATGATGGCTTATGGAGCGTCGACCCGTTGCCGCCGGGCCTTCCTCCTTGATTACTTCGGCGAACGCTTCTCCTCCGCTGACTGTGGCCGTTGTGACGTCTGCCAGCAGCGCCGGTGGGCGCCCGCAGCCGCCCCGAGAGGAATGGACCCCATCTTAGCCGTCAAGATTCTGAGCGGAGTAGCCCGCCTGCAGGGTCGCTTCGGCCAGTCCATGGCCGTAAAAATGCTGGCCGGGTCTAAAGACAGTAAGGTCGAACAATTCCGGCTGCACCGCCTTTCCACCTATGGGCTTCTGGGCGAATTCAGTCAAATCCAGGTTGAGAAGTGGGTTCAGGAACTTTTGGCCAACGGATGCCTGATCCAGCACCGCACCGTCATGGGCGGCAAGCCCTACCCCGTCCTTCTCCTTACTCCCCGGGGCAGGGAGGTGATGAAAGGGCAGGAAGAGGTCTTCCTTTCCCCGGCTCCCACGGAAATAAAGATCGCCGCTCCAACGGGACTGGAAGAATTCTGCGAAGACCTCTTTGAAGAACTGAGAAAGCTGCGCTTACAATTGGCCCGGGGGGAAAGCCTACCCCCTTATTGCATCTTTCATGACCGCACTTTGCGCGAGATGGCCCGGAACCTTCCCGATACTCCCGTGAAGATGATGGCCATCGCGGGGGTGGGGGAGATCACTTTCCGGAAATATGGCCGGAATTTTCTTGACCTGATTTCTTCTTATATATCCCGGAAAAAGCAAACGGGGATGGAGGTACGGCTTTGATGAGAGTCGGGGATTTAATCGAAGTCCCGGAGATCAAAACAGTCATTCAGCTCAAAGACCTTCAGGATTCCCATCTGCGGCAAATGATCCTCCACTCCTTTGTAGTCACCGGGGAAGTGCAGGACAGCCTGGAGAGAATCCTGACTTCTTTCACCCAGCCGGAAGGGCGGGGAGTATTTCTGAAAGGCCATTTCGGCTCGGGCAAGTCTCATTTCCTCAGCATGCTCAGCCTTCTCCTGCGCCATGCCGAGTCCTGGGAGGTCCTCCGGGATCAGGCCCCGGCATTGGAAAATCTCCGGAAAAATCTCCGCTCCCGCCGATTTCTCGTGGCGGAAATTTCCCTCATCCAGCACCGGTCCACGGAATTCCTGGAAGACATCTTCCTGCAGGAGATTTTTCGGGAACTCTCCGCGCAGCTCCATGAACCCTTTGAAGGGACCGAGTCCCGCCAGGGAACTTTCGCGAAAATCCGGAAGACCATGCGGGATCTGGATTTTTCGGGAATGGTCCTGCTGGTAGATGAACTCTCCGAATTTCTCCGGTCCAAGACCGACCTCCATGCTTACCATGAAGACATCCGCTTTCTTCAATACCTGGGAGAGGAGGCTTCTTCTTTCCCGCTGTGGGTCGTCGCCTCCCTGCAGGAATGGATCGAAGAGACCGGAGAGATCAACCAGGATACTTTCAATAAAATCAAAGACCGCTACCCCCTGCGCATCAGCCTGGGGCGTTCGCACATCGAAGAACTGGTTTCCCACCGGCTCATCCGCCACCGGGAAGGATCCGAGGGCCATATCCATGAAATCTTCCAAGCGCTTAGGCGCTACTTCCCTTCTTTTCCGGTTGACGAAGCGCGGTTTTCCCAGCTCTATCCCATCCATCCGGCCACCATCACTCTTTTGGACCGCCTTAAGCCCCTTTTTTCCGAACATCGGGGCATCGTAGATTTCATCCACTACCGGCTGAAAGGGGATGCGGAGCGCGGAATTCCCTCCTTCCTGGACAGACCGGCCCAGGAGCTTTTAAGCCCGGCGCTTCTCTTCGATCATTTCATCCACCGCATCCGCGAGATGGCCGAAACCCAGCCTTTCGTGGAAAAAGTATTCCACTATTACCAGGATGAAGTCCCGCAGATCTTCAAAGATCCGGATCAGCAGAAAGTAGCTCTGGACGCAGTAAAACTGCTGATCCTCTTTGCTATCTCCCCCGTGCGCAGCCGGTACACGGCCCGCCACATGGCCGAGATGATCCTCTTCCGGGTGACGGACCTGGAAGCGCTTATCAATTACCAGTACTTCCGCGACATCATCGAGCGCCTCATCAAGGAAAGTTCTTATCTGGCCGTATCTCCGGGAAAAGATACGTTGGATGACCAGTTCGCCATCGACCTGCGGGCCGACATTCCTGGTATCATCCGGCGCAAAATCCGGCAGGGGGCCGCCGAAATCAACGCCGGCGACCGCCGCCTTTTTGAGCGCCTGATTCCGCTGGCGGAATCGGCCCACCTTCCTTTCACCGGGTGGGCGGAACAAAGGCAGCAGCGGGTCTCGGTTTTATGGGAATATACCCGCCGCGGCGGCTTAGTCCTACTCCGCCAGATCGACGAGATTCCCCAGGCCGAAGCCGAAAGACTGGCCGAAGAGTGGAAGCGGGCCGAGGAAGACTTTTTCCTGGTGGTGGGCACAACTCACGGCGTGGACCGGCAGTACCAGCACCTGCGCCAGATCCTGCTGCCCTGGTCGCGGGAGAAACAACCAGGTACTTTTCTTTTCTGGGTTCCGGCTCCAATCGCCGGGGAAGATGAAGAATGGCAGAGAGAATTCCTGGCGGCCCTATTCCTCCTGGAACGCTACCGGGAAGACTCCTCCGAGAGCGGCCAGAGGGTCAGAGAATACCTTCAAGGTTTCTTAAACAGCGGGAAAAAAAGACTAGGGGAGATTCTGACCACGGCTTATTTCCATGGCTTTCTGCTCTGGGACGACCGACAAGTGGAAATTTCCACTTATGGCTACCTCACCCAGGAAAAGTTTTTTGAAGAATTCGTCCCTCCCCTCCTGACCCGGAGGTTCCCCAAACACCACCGGGTTCATCCTTACCTGGAAGCTCTACCCCCCACCACCATCCCCGGGCTCCTGCGGGATTTTTTCGCCACCGGCACCGTGGAAATTGATGAGCGGGTGAAATTCGGCCTGCGCGCGGTCCTGGACGGGATTCTGAAACCCATGGGCTTGGTCAAAAAGAAAGGAAACCAGTACTCTCTGCAGGTAGACCCCCGGCACAACGAGCTGGCTGAGCATTTCCTCTCCTTTCTGGAAAAAGGGCCTCAATCTCCGGATACCCTCTACTGGACTTTCCGCAAAGGAGATTTCGGCCTTTTGAAGCATTCATTTGAAGTCCTAGTTCTGGCCTTGCTCTTTTCCGGCAATATCCTGGCCTACCAGGGACAGAGGAAGAAAAGCCTGGAGGATATTTCTCGGAACGGACTCCAGGGGATCACCACCCTGGGCAAGGGGGAGATCCTCAGCGAAGATCTCCGGGCCGCCATCCCCCTCCACCCCCTCGTTCCCGATAAGTTCCGCAAGGGGCCTTTTACCCTTCCTTCCCAGGAGGAGCTGTGGAATGACCTGAAGGCCCGCAAGGAAAGAGAGGTGGAATCCCTGCAGAACATCCTCCAGAGAATGCGCTGGGCCGCTTCTTTCCAGTCTTTCCGGAACCTGCCGTGGGATTCCCTGACCCAGGATGTAAAGGATGTTCTCACCCAGTGGGAAGAGGTGAAAGTAAGCTTTCCTCCCCGGGAAGGGCTGGAACGATTTTTATCGGCCGCCCTCCGGGATCCTTTTCTTCATGATAAGCTCCACCGCCTGGAAGAGCTGAAAGCTTTTTTTGACCATGCGGAACGAATCCTCTTTGTCTACCAGTATCTCAGCGACCCGCGGCTTTCCATCTCTGACCGCCCTGTTTATCAGACTTTGCGAGAGACGAGAGGTGCCCTCCTCGGCTTTTTCGATGCTGGGAGAATTTCTATCTCCCGGGAAGCGGTCCAGGACTTTCTGCAGCGGTTTCAGGATTTTCGGGAAAGATACATCCAGGTTTATGTCGCCGAGCACCGGAAGGCCCGCTCAGGAGACCAGTTCATCCCTTACGAGAAATTGCGCCAATCGCGGCGCTATCAGCTCCTTTCCCGCCTCGACCAGTTGGAGATGGTTTCCGTTCAACACAACCGGAGTTCGGTTGACCGGA